>JAHLFA010000065.1 GCA_018883985.1 Candidatus Ruminococcus intestinipullorum
TATGCATTGTATGCACCTCCGAGTGATTGATTGTGGAAGATTGGCGCTTGGGGGTTTCTTTTTATTTTAACAAAAAAATAAAATGTTGGAAATGTAATTGTAAAATCACACCCCAACATTTATTATAGAACCGCTTTTTTAAAGAGGATATCTAATTGTTAATTTTTCGACATAATGTACAAAAAAATATACAATTATCAGAATGGTATTTCTAGATTTTCGATTTATTTTTTAGTAGAATAAAAGTAATGTGCAGAGAAAGGAAGGAATAAGATGGGAGTGTTAACGTTTAAAGGCGGGATTCATCCACAGGATGGAAAGAGTCTTTCGAAAGACCAACCTATTATGGAATTACTGCCAAAAGGAGAACTTGTGTATCCAATTTCCCAACACATTGGTGCACCTGCAAATCCATTGGTGAAAAAAGGAGATTATGTTTTAAAAGGACAAAAAATAGCAGAAGCAGGGGGATATGTCTCCTCACCTATTTATGCTTCTGTATCAGGTACAGTAAAAGCTGTTGAGATGCGATTTAATCCAACAGGAACACAAGTGAATTCTATTGTGATTGAAAATGATGGAGAATATCAAGAAGTAGAGGCTCAACCTGTAACATCCTTAGAACAATTATCAAGAGAAGAGATTATAGAGAAAATTAGTGAAGCAGGTGTTGTAGGTATGGGAGGTGCTGGATTCCCTACAAAGGTAAAGATTTCTCCAAAGAATCCAGAGAGCATCGAATACATTATCGCAAATGGAGCTGAATGTGAGCCTTATATTACAGCAGATTATAGAAGAATGTTGGAATATACAGATGATATTGTAAGTGGAATGCGTGTTCTTCTTACATTATTCCCAAATGCAAAGGGAATTTTTGCTGTAGAGGACAATAAAAAGGATTGTGCAAACAAAATACGAGAAGCCATTTCTGGTGAAGCTCGTATGGAAGTAAAAGTTTTAGAAACAAAATATCCTCAAGGAGCAGAACGTCAATTAATTTATGCAACAACAAAGAGAGCAATTCATGCTGCGAAGCTTCCAGCAGATGCAGGATGTATTGTAGATAATGTAGAAACGTTAATTGCAATCCATAATGCAGTGATTTTAGGAAAGCCTTTGGTGGAACGTGTCATTACTGTGAGTGGAGATAATATAAAAAATCCAGCAAATTATAAGGTGCCACTTGGAATAAGTCATTCTGAATTGGTAGAAGCGTCTGGTGGATTTTTGGAATCTCCTAAAAAATTAATTTCTGGAGGTCCTATGATGGGATTTGCAATGGTAACATTGGATGCACCAGTAACAAAGACATCTTCTGCACTACTTGCATTCAAAAATGATGATGTTGCTGCAGCGAAAGAAACAGCATGTATCAATTGTGGACGTTGCGTAGAAGTGTGTCCTAGCCGTATTATTCCATCTCGATTGGCTGATTTGGCACAGCGTCATGCCGAAGAAGGCTTTGTAAAAATGAATGGATTGGAATGTGTAGAATGTGGCTCTTGTAGTTATGTTTGTCCTGCTAAGAGAAATCTAAAACAGGCAATTGGTTCTATGAGAAAAATTGCATTGGCAAATCGTAGAAAGTAGGAAAGAGAGGAAGAAAAATCGTGAATGAAAAATTGAAGGTGTCACCATCACCTCATATTCGAGATAAGATAAAAAGTAGCAATATTATGTTATTAGTATTAATTGCATTGCTACCTACAACAATATTTGGAATTTATAATTTTAGACATGAAAATGCATGGTTATTAGTTCTTGTAACAACAGCCGTTGCAGTGCTTTCTGAATATGTATATGAAAAACTTATGCATAAGCCAATTACAATTGGAGATTGCAGTGCTGCTGTAACGGGTCTTTTATTAGCATTGAATTTACCGCCAACTCTTCCTATTTGGATGGGAGCATTAGGTTCTATATTTGCTATCGTTGTAGTAAAACAGCTTTTTGGTGGATTGGGTCAAAACTTTATGAACCCAGCACTGGCTGCACGTTGTTTTTTACTAATTTCTTTTACAGGTAGAATGACTTACTTTGTATATGATGGAGTTACTGGAGCAACTCCTCTTGCAAAATTAAAAGTGGGAGAAGTTGTAAATACTTTTGATATGATGATGGGAAGCACACGTGGTACAATTGGAGAAACATCCGTTATCGCAATTATGGTTGGTGCTATGTTGTTACTATTTATGGGTGTTATAGATTTAAGAATCCCAGGTACATATCTTGTTACATTTGTTATTTTTATTTCTTTATTTGGAGGCCATGGATTTGATGCTCAGTACATCACTGCTCACCTTTGTGGAGGTGGTATTATGTTAGGTGCTTGGTTTATGGCAACAGATTATGTGACATCCCCTATAACAAAAACAGGTCAGATTGTATATGGTATTTGCCTAGGACTCCTTACAGGGCTGTTCCGTCTATTTGGAGGATCTGCAGAGGGTGTTTCTTATGCCATTATTATTAGTAACCTTTTGGTTCCTCTAATTGAAAAAATTACTCTTCCAAGACCATTTGGAAAAGGAGGGGAAAAGTAATGAAAAAAATAATAAAAAATACATTTATTTTAATGGGAATTACGATTATTGCTGGAATGCTTTTGGGACTTGTATATGAGATAACAAAAGCTCCTATAGCAAAAGCACAAGAAGCAGCCAAGCAGGAAGCCTATCAGCAGGTTTTATCAGAAGCAGAGACATTTATAGAAGATACCACTTTTGATAGTGAAAAAGCAACAAGTCTTGTTTCAGAAGCTGGATACTCAGATGATATTACTGAGGTGGTAATTGGAAAAGATGCCAATGGAAAAGAAATCGGTTATGTAATTACTGTTACATCACATGACGGTTATGGTGGTGATATATCCATTTCTGTTGGAATTCAATTGGATGGTACAGTAAAAGGAATTGAAATGTTAAAAATAAGCGAAACTGCTGGATTAGGTATGAAAGCAGCCGAAACAGATTTTAAAGATCAATTCAAAGATAAAAATGTCGAAAAATTTACATATACCAAGAACGGAGAATCTGGTGATGATAAAATCGACGCCATTAGTGGTGCTACAATTACAACAAGTGCCGTTACAAATGCAGTAGATGCTGCACTTGTGTATTTCCAAAATATGTTAGGAGGCAGTGTCAATGAATAAATATACGGAAAGACTTTTGAATGGTCTAATAAAAGAGAATCCAACGTTTGTTCTAATGTTGGGTATGTGTCCAACACTGGCTGTAACGACATCTGCTATGAACGGAATTGGAATGGGACTTTCTACTACAGTAGTTTTGGTTCTTTCTAATATGTTGATTTCTATGTTAAGAAAAATAATTCCAGATTCTGTGAGAATGCCTGCATTTATTGTTGTTGTTGCATCTTTTGTTACAATTGTTCAATTTTTATTGGAAGGATTTGTTCCAAGTTTATATGACTCTTTGGGATTGTATATTCCATTGATTGTTGTAAACTGTATTATCCTAGGACGTGCAGAAAGCTTTGCCTCAAAAAATCCAGTAATTGATTCTATTTTTGATGGAATTGGAATGGGGCTTGGATTTACAGTAGGATTAACTTCTATTGGAATTGTACGTGAAATATTAGGAGCAGGAACTATCTTTGGATTCCATGTACTTCCTACGTCTTATGAACCTATTACGATTTTTATTCTTGCACCTGGAGCATTCTTTGTACTTGCTATTTTGACAGCATTACAAAATTATGTAAAAAACCGTGCAAAGAAACAAGGAAAAGAAGTTATCGAAGCTGCTGGATGTGGTGCTGGATGTGGATCTTGTGGTCACAATTGTGGAACTACACAAGCAAAGTAGGAGGAGCTAAATATGAAAGAATTATTTTTAATAGCAGTTGGGTCTGCGTTTGTTAATAACGTAGTACTCAGTCAATTTTTGGGAATCTGTCCGTTTTTAGGAGTATCCAAAAATGTCAAAACAGCTGCTGGTATGGGTGGAGCCGTTATCTTTGTTATTACAATTTCGTCATTTTTTACAGGGCTAATCTATAAATTTGTACTTGTTCCGCTTCATTTTGAATATTTACAAACAATTGTTTTTATTCTCGTTATTGCTGCATTGGTTCAATTTGTAGAAATGTTCTTAAAAAAATCTATGCCTCCACTTTATGAGGCTTTGGGTGTATATTTGCCACTTATTACTACGAACTGTGCAGTGCTAGGAGTTGCCCTTACAAATGTACAAAAATCTTATGGAATTCTAGAGGGAGTTGTAAATGGAGCTGCCACAGCAACTGGATTCCTTGTTGCAATTGTACTTATGGCTGGTATTCGTGAAAAAATTGAGTACAATGATATTTCCGAATCCTTCCAAGGAACTCCAATTGTGCTTGTAACAGCAGGACTTATGGCAATTGCATTTTTCGGCTTCTCAGGATTGATATAAGGAGGTCTTAACAAAAATGATATCAGGAATTTTAATTGCCGCAGTAATTGTTGGTGGAACAGGATTATTTATAGGAATATTTTTAGGATTATCTGAAAAAAAATTTGCAATAGAAGTTGATGAAAGAGAAGCAGCTATTTTGAATGTCCTTCCTGGCAATAACTGTGGAGGTTGTGGTTATGCTGGTTGTTCTGGATTAGCTGCCGCTATTGTAAATGGTGAAGCTGAGATTGGTGGATGTCCAGTAGGTGGAAGTGCCGTAGCCGCTCAAATCGGTGAAATTATGGGAGTAAGCGCCGACGCTCAGGATAAAAAAGTTGCATTTGTGAAATGTGGAGGAACTTGTGGCACAGCAATAAATGAATATGAGTACCAAGGAATTGAGGATTGTAAAATGGCTGCTCTTATGCAAGATGGTGGTCCAAAAGGCTGTGCTTACGGTTGTCTAGGGTTTGGTAGTTGTGTAAAGGCGTGTCCTTTTGATGCAATTCATGTGGTAGATGGGATTGCTGTTGTAGACAAAGAGGCATGTAAGGCATGTGGAAAATGTATTGCATCTTGCCCTAAAAAACTAATTGAAATGATTCCATATAAGCAAAATACATTTGTACAATGTAGTTCTAATGAAAAAGGAAAATCTGTGATGAGTGTATGTAAAGTAGGATGTATTGGCTGTAAATTATGTGAAAGAAGTTGTGAATTTGGTGCAATTACAGTCTTAAATAACCTCGCTCATATTGATGTTGAGAAATGTACAAATTGTGGTGTCTGTGCAGAAAAATGTCCAAGAAAAATTATTATGCCTAGAGCAGTGGCAGAATCATAAACTTATAAAATGAAAAGAGGAGCAATAAAGCTCCCTTTTCTTATTTCATCTCTCTTGTATCATAAATTTCATAATCTTCTGTTACAAAAATCGCATCTACATTATCTAATTTCTGTATAAACTCTATTCCCTTTTCTAAGCCCAATCCAAAACAGACAGTACTTAGAGCATCTCCATCTACGGAATCTTCTGAGATAATTGTTACTTGATAAAGATTGTTTTCATAAGGATAACCTGTTTGGGGATTTAATAAGTGGTGGTACAAAACTCCATCTTTTTCAAAATATCTCTCATATATGCCAGAAGAAACAACTGACAAATCAGAAACGTCAATGCTAGTAATTATTTCATTTTGTTTTGCAAAAGGCTTTTGGATTCCTAGATGAAATGGAGTATCATCTATTCTATTTCCAACAGCAAGCGTATTTCCACCTAGAGAAATCATAGCATGCTCAATCCCTTGCTCACAAAGATATTCTTTGATTTTATCGGCTATAAATCCCTTTGCGATAGCACCCAAATCAATCCCAGCTTCAGGGTCTAAAAGCAAAACACTATCCCCTTTAATTTGTATTGTTTTATAGTCTACATGACTTTTTGCTTCTTCAATTGCATCTTCACTTGGAATTTGTCCGTCATTATGTCCAAAATTCCAAAGTGAGCTTAATGGTTCTATAGTAATATCAAAAATACCGTCCGATAAAGCACAGTATTTTAGTGCAATCTCCAATATTTCGAGCGTTTCCTTTGACACTTGTACGGGAGCCCCATTTGCATGATTAATTCTGGAAATATCACTTGTTTCTATAGTACGACTTAATAAATTTTCATAATAGCTACAGAGTTCTTCTACACCTTCCAAAATAGAGGCATCTTGTGATCCCCATATCTTAATAGAAACTACTGTATCGAAAAATAAATCGGTCATTTGCATTCCTGTTTGATTCCTCTGTGCGTTACATCCTGAAAGAAAAAGCGAGCTACACAATAACAGAAGAATACATCGTTTCATAACTTTCATTTTTTCTCCTCCATTTTCTGAATAAGTATAGCGAATCTAAGAAAAAAATACAAGACCTTAATCGAACGTGTGATTGCATTCTCTAAATGTGTATGCTATGATATCTTGCAGAAAGGGTTAGAAAATGAGATGACAAAAAAGGATATACGGCTAATAGCTGGAATACTAATTGTAGCAATATTGATGAGTTTTTGGTTTTTCTTTATAAAAAAACAAATGCAAATCGTTGTGGTATATGTAGATCATGAAGTTTTTGGAAAATACTCCCTTGATGAGAATCAAACGATAGATATTAATGATACCAATCAATTATTGATTCAAGATTGGAAAGCCAAGATGATACATGCAAATTGCCCAGATCAAGTATGTGTCCATCAAAAAGAAATTTCTAAATCAAATGAGTCGATTATTTGTCTTCCAAATAAAGTTATGGTTACAGTAGAGGGCAGCAAGGAGAGTGAATTTGATGCAGTCACCTATTAAAAAGATGAGGTGTTTTCATGAATAAAGTAGCATACTTTGGTGTAATGACGGCATTGGCTATGATTTTTAGTTATGTGGAAGTCCTAATCCCCATTTCCCTTGGAGTACCTGGGATAAAGCTAGGACTTGCCAATTTAGTGATTGTTATTATGCTATACAAATATGGGTGGAGGGACGCCTTCCTTTTATCCACAGTGCGTATTCTATTATCTGGATTTATGTTTGGAAGTCTAAGTATGATAATTTATAGCTTTGCAGGTGGACTTTTAAGCTTATTGATAATGACTATTCTAAAAAGAGATGATGGTTATAGTATCATTGGAGTAAGTATCGGTGGTGCCGTTTTTCATAATATTGGGCAATTATCTATCGCAATGCTTATGTTGGAATCTTATCACATTATACATTATCTTCCAGTCTTACTAATTGCTGGAGTTGTAACTGGATTTCTGATTGGAATACTTTGTAAGGAACTTCTAAAAAGACTATCCAATATTTTATAAATAGAAAGAACAAGCGAGGTAATACATGATTTCATATATTAGAGGAGAGCTGGTAGCTTTTGAAAAAGAAAAAGCAATTATAGATGTAGGGGGTGTTGGGTATGGGATTTTTATGCCAGAACAGTCCATGGGACAATTACCTCCTATTGGTAATGAAGTAAAGCTTCATACATATCTAAATGTACGAGAAGATGCTATGCATTTATTTGGATTTTTAACTAGAGAAGATTTAGAAATCTTTAAATTGGTAATTGGAGTAAGTGGAATTGGACCAAAGGGCGGATTAAATATCTTATCGACCCTTCCTGCCGAATCCTTACGATTTGCCGTACTAGCTGGTGATGTGAAAGCGATTTGTTCAGCACCTGGAATTGGTAAAAAAACTGCGGAGAAACTAATTTTAGAATTAAAAGATAAGTTAGATATTGAAGATTTGCTTTCCTCTTCGGAACAACCATCTTCTGTTGTACCTTCCAATACGACAAATGAAACACAAACAGAAGCTGTACAAGCTTTGACTGCTTTAGGATATGGAAGTACCGAAAGTTTAAAGGCAGTTCGACAAGTATATAGTGATGGAGCATCCGTAGAAGATATTTTAAGAGAGGCCTTGAAAAAGCTTCTATAATGAGAATTAGGAGAGAAATATGGGAAAACGAATTATTACAACTGAGAATTTAGAAGAAGATGTAAAAATTGAAAATCACCTAAGACCTCAGCATTTGACAGACTATATTGGACAAGAAAAGGCAAAAAAAACATTAGGCATTTATATTCGAGCTGCAAAAGAGCGAGGTGAGGCTTTAGACCATGTTTTATTTTATGGTCCTCCTGGACTTGGTAAAACTACCCTTGCTGGAATTATTGCAAATGAAATGGGAGTAAACTTGAAAGTAACTTCTGGACCAGCTATAGAAAAACCAGGAGAAATGGCTGCTATTTTAAATAATTTACAAGAAAATGATGTACTATTTGTTGATGAAATACATCGTTTAAATCGACAAGTAGAAGAGGTTCTTTATCCAGCAATGGAAGATTACGCAATAGACATTATGATAGGAAAAGGTGCAACGGCTCGTTCTATTCGTTTAGACTTACCCAAATTTACCTTGGTTGCAGCTACTACAAGAGCTGGTATGCTAACAGCACCACTTCGAGATCGATTTGGGGTAGTACATCGATTAGAATTTTATACAGAAGAAGAATTAAAAACAATTATTATGCGTTCTGCTAACGTATTGGAAGTAGAAATAGACACACAAGGAGCGTTGGAACTGGCAAGACGTTCTAGAGGCACTCCTAGACTTGCAAATCGTTTGCTCAAGAGGGTACGTGATTTTGCACAAGTAAAATACAATGGTTCTATTACACTGGATGTTGCCAACTATGCCTTAGATTTATTAGATGTAGATAAATATGGACTTGATCACGGAGATCGTACTATATTGCAAACGATGATTGAAAAATTTCAAGGAGGACCTGTTGGACTAGATACATTAGCAGCTTCCATATCAGAAGATGCGGGAACACTAGAAGATGTATATGAACCTTACTTACTAAAGTGTGGATTTATTCAGCGAACTCCAAGAGGACGTATTGTTACAGATTTAGCATATCGTCATTTAGGAATTTTGCCTCCTGTATAAAGTACCTGCAAAAAATAGTTGGTTTTTACTTCCAGATAGTTTATAATAGCATGTATGAAAAGCAAGGAGGATGCTATGAGTTCAGCAAAACATTATACAGAAGTTTTAATCGGAGGAAAAGTTTATACTTTAAGTGGATTTGAGGGCGAGGAATATCTTCAGAAAGTATCTTCCTATCTGAACCATAAGATAGCTGAATGTGCAAATAGTGAAGGATATCGAAAGCAAAGTGCAGATACAAGGAATGTCCTTCTTGCACTGAATATTGCTGACGATTATTTCAAAGCCAAGAAGCAGGGAGATTCATTGGAAAATGACATCGAACTAAAGGACAAAGAAATGTATGACTTAAAGCATGAACTAATTTCTGTACAGATTAAACTAGAGAATGCAGAGAAAGAACTTGTGAAGATGAAAGAAGCGAATAATGATCTTCAGATGCAAATTGTAAAACTAGAAACTGAAATGAAGAATCGCAGAAAATAAGTGGAATGAGGGTGTTACAAAAGCTTTTATAGATTAGCTTTTGCTTTGCCCTCATTTTATTTAAGAAGGAGTAATACGTGACTAGAGAAACAAACCCAAAAAAACAAATAGAAATTTTGGCACCAGCAGGGTCCTATGAAAGTTTTCTTGCAGCAATTCATGCTGGTGCAGATGCTGTATATGCAGGTGGAACCCGTTTTGGAGCCAGAGCATTTGCTACGAATTTTACGGAAGAAAAACTTAAAGAAGCAATTGATTATGCACATTTACATGGAAGAAAATTATATTTGACAGTAAATACATTACTAAAAGAGGAAGAAATAGATTCACTATATAGCTATTTAGAGCCGCTATACTCTCATGGTTTGGATGCTGTTATTGTACAAGATATCGGATGTTTAAAGTTTATACGACAAAATTTTCCAGAGTTAGAGATTCATGCTAGTACACAGATGTCTATTACAAATAAAGAAGGTGCTTTATTTTTGCAAGAACAAGGAGTGACTCGAGTTGTTCCAGCACGAGAAATATCCCTTGCTGAAATTAAAGATTTAGCCTCAACTACAGGAATGGAAGTGGAGTGTTTTGTCCATGGAGCGCTTTGCTATTGTTACTCTGGACAATGTTTGTTAAGTAGTTTTATTGGAGGAAGAAGTGGAAATAGAGGACAGTGTGCCCAACCATGCCGTCTTCCTTATTCTGTGAATCAAAATACAGAACAAGAGTATATATTAAGCCCAAAGGATATTTGTACACTGGAAGATATTCCTGAGATGATTGAGGCTGGCATCTATTCTTTTAAAATAGAGGGAAGAATGAAGCGTCCTGAATATGTAGCAAAAGTAACTTCTATATATCGAAAATATGTCGATTTATATTTAAAAAATGGGAAAGACTCTTATCAAGTAGATCCAAAAGACAAACAAGACTTGATGGATCTTTATAATCGAGGAGGTTTTAGCAAGGGATATTATAAAACACGAAATGGACGTGATATGATATCCATAGATCGACCCAATCATGCAGGTGTGCCAGCAGTAAAAATACTGTCACAAAAAGGACGTGAACTTACGGTACAGGCACTTACGGATATCCATAAGGGGGATCTCTTGGAAATGAATGTTCAAAAAGAACATTACAGTTTTGGGCAAGAGCTTTCAAAGGGAAGTAAGGCTGTTATTTTAGCTCCAAAAGGGGAGCGTTACACAAAGGGAACTATTTTAAATCGGGTTCGTAATCAAAAGCTTTTAACTGAAATGGAAGAGGAGTTTATTTCTAATAAAATACAAGAGCCTATAAAAGGAAAATTTGTAGCTGAAGTAGGAAAACCAGCAAGCCTTTCTATTCGCCATTATACGACTGAGGTAACTGTATTTACAGAGAATCCTGTAGAGGCAGCACAAAATCAACCAATGGATGAAGAGAGAATAAAAAAACAACTCAAAAAAACAGGGAATACCGATTTCTACTTTTGTGATTTGCAAATAAAATTAAATGGAAATGTATTTCTTCCAATGCAACAACTGAATGAACTTCGAAGATTAGCACTTGAAAAATTAAAGATAGCGATATGTGAAAAATATCGACGCTGTATTCCATCCAGTTTGCATGACGAAAGCTATATGGATAATATAATTTCAGAAGATTCACCTTCATACTATAGTGTTTTGGTGGAAACAATTGAGCAATTAAAAATTGTATTAACATATCCTCAAATAAAGAGAATTTATATAGATTGCAATATTGCGAATCCATTATTGGAAAATCCCTTATTAGAACAGCTTTATTTTCAAGCCAAGGAATTAGGCTTTGAAGTATTTTTAGCGATGCCTCATATATTCCGTGAAGATGCAATTCAAATTTTTGAAAAGAATTATACAGGGTTTTTAACGCTTGCAAAAGATGGTGTTTTAATTAGAAATTATGAAAGTTTTGAATTTCTAAAGCGACATAAGTATACTGGAGAAATTATTACAGACTATAATTTGTACGTGATGAATCGCTATGCTAAAAAGTTTTGGCATAAACAGGGAATAGCTACTTTTACAGCCCCAGTAGAATTGAATAAAAAAGAATTACATCAACTTCAAATTCAACAAGCAGAACTGATTGCTTATGGGAAGCTACCTGTTATGATTTCTGCACAATGTGTCGTCAAAACAAAATATGGATGTACAAAAGAGGCAACATGTACAGAAATAACAGATCGTCGTCAAAAGAATTTTACTGTGAAAAATCATTGTGGATTTTGTTATAATATTGTATATTATTTTGAACCATTCTCTTTATTACATTGCAAAGATGAATTGGAAGCTTTACATCCACAAGGAATTCGTATTCAATTCACCACAGAAGGTGCCAATGAAGTACACGCCGTATTAGAATCTCTAAAGAATCATTCATTTTTAGAGGATATGCAATATGCACAGGGGCATTTTAATCGTGGAATTTTTTAAAAGCAGGTGATTTTTTGGTTAATATTATTGTTGAACTAGCAAAATATATCTTAATCCTTTTTATGGGGTGCTACACATTTTCGTGCTTCTCCATTTTTGCGAGAAGCCATGAGGATGACCAAAAGCGAATTTTAATTCAACAAAATATTTTTATGTTTCTTATACAGTTTGTAGCCTTCATGACAATGTTTTTGAAAAAACAGGACATAAAGATATTAGCATTATATGCTGCAAGTGCTGTTTTTCTACTTATATTTATAGTGTTGTATCGATTTCTTTACCCAGGAGTTTCCGTTTTAATTGTAAATAATATGTGTATGCTCTTGTGTATTGGATTCATAATATTGACACGTTTAGATTATACAAAAGCAATCAAACAATTAATTTTCGCTGCAATGGGAGCTATTATCAGTTTGATTGTCCCTATAATTATTAAGAAACTGAAGATTTTACAAGATCTCACTTATCTATATGCTGGATGTGGTATTGCTGCTTTAGCATTGGTTGTTATCTTTGCACAAGTAACAGAAGGGGCAAAATTGGGCTTTACCATTGCAGGATTTGGAGTACAGCCTTCTGAATTTGTAAAAATTATTTTTGTATTTTATGTAGCTTCTAGTCTTACAAAGTTACAAACATTTCGAGACGTTGTTGTTACTACGGCTGTAGCTGCTGCACATGTATTGATTTTGGTATTTTCTACAGATTTAGGAACAGCACTTATTTTATTTGTTGTATATTTGGTAATGCTTTATGTAGCGACACAGCAGCCACTCTATGTCTTAGCAGGAATGGGAGGCGGAGGACTTGCATCCGTGATTGCATATCATTTGTTTTACCATATACAAGTTCGTGTATCAGCATGGAGAGATCCTTTTGCTAATTATAGTGAAGGCGGTTATCAGGTTGCACAATCCTTATTTGCAATTGGAACTGGGGGCTGGTTTGGTATGGGACTCTTTCAGGGGCTTCCAGATGAAATCCCCGTTGCTGCTGAAGATTTCATTTTTTCAGCAATTGCAGAAGAGCTAGGAATTATTTTTGCATTATGTTTTATTCTTGTATGTGTAAGTTGTTATGTTATGTTTTTAAATATTGCAATGGCAATAAAAAAACAATTTTATAAATTTATTGCCTTAGGTCTTGGTACAGGTTATATTTTTCAAGTTTTTCTTACTATCGGAGGTGCCACAAAATTTATTCCATCTACAGGAGTTACACTTCCTTTAGTAAGTTACGGTGGAAGCTCCCTGCTTAGTACAATGATTCTTTTTGGAATTATCCAAGGCTTGTATATTTTAAATAATAATGAAGACGAACCTGTAGAAAAAAAGAGAGAAAGAGAGTGGACGGATGAACCGCAAAGAAAATCCTCAAAGAAAAAAAAGGAATGCAAAAAACCAAGGTTTGAAGAAGTTCCAAAACAAAGAGTTCGCTAGAGTAACCTATTTATTTGTTGCGTTATTCTTGATTCTTATGGCATATATTGTGTACTTTAATATTACACAAGCAAAGACTCTTGTAAACAGTCCTTATAATATCAGACAAAATGCTTTTGCTGAGCGAATTATACGTGGAAGTATTACTGATAAAAATGGTACCGTTTTAGCAGAAACGCAAGTAGGAGAAGACGGACAAGAACAGCGTGTTTATCCATTTGGTGCCATATTTGCTCATGTGTTAGGTTATAGCAACGATGATGTTGGAAAAAGTGGATTAGAAGCTGTAGAAAATTCAGAATTGCTGACTTCCAATGCTTTTTTTGGTGAAAAATTACTGGATGCTTTTCAAGGAAAGAAAAATCAGGGTGATACTGTAGTTACTACACTCGATGCAAACTTACAACAGGCCGCTTATCAGGCACTAGGAGAGAACAAAGGTGCAATTTTAGTTATGGAAGCAAGTACAGGAAAAATTTTAGCAATGGTTTCTGGACCTTCTTATGACCCTAACCAAATTGCAAATGAATGGAGTGCTTTAAATTCCAACCATGAAAATAGCCCTCTCTTGAATCGAGCAACGCAAGGGTTATACGCACCTGGATCTACTTTTAAATTACTTACTGCATTGGAATATATTCGAGAGTATCCTGATTATGCACAATATAGCTATTTTTGTGAAGGTGCAATACAATATCAAGATATTACGATTCAATGTTTTGACCATACAGCTCATGGCCTTGAGGATTTAAGAAGTTCTTTCGCAAATTCTTGCAATTCTTCTTTTGCCAACATTGGATTATTATTAAATCGAGAGAGTTATAGAAAAACAGCAGAAGAGTTATTATTTAATCATAAGCTGCCTTCTGTTCTTGATTACTCAAAAGGTTCTTTTGTTGTAGATAATACTACAAGTGATGGTGAAATGATGATGACAGCTATGGGACAAGGGAATACTTTGGTTAGCCCATATCATATGGCTTTAATTTTACAATCTGTTGCAAATGGTGGTACACTAATGGAGCCTTATCTTGTAGAAAAAGTTACGAATCATACGGGAACGGAGATTCGAAAAAATGTTCCGAAAAGTTATAAACGCTTGATGTCATCTGAAGAGGCATTTCAATTAAAGGAATATTTAAAAGCAGTAGTAGACGAAGGAACAGCTATGCTCCTAACAGGACAACCATATACAGTTGCAGGCAAAACTGGAACAGCAGAATACAGTATGACAGATGGGGAGAAAATGCATTCTTGGTTTGTAGGGTTTACAAATGTAGACAATCCTGAATTAGTAATCAGTGTATTGATTGAAGGATATGATGGAAATGATGGTGCAAAAGCAGTTCCTATTGCAAAACAGATATTAGATTTTTATTACAGTGTACCATAGTTATACAGGTATATAATAAAGGGTAGGAAAATATGGAATTAGAATTTTATAAACATTTATATTTAAGTGGGGCTCTTAAAAAAAAGAAACGAAGTGTCATCAGGAAACTAAAACATCACGTATTTTCTCCAAACTTGTATCTCCTTGTACTTTCACAAGGAGAACAAAATCATTTTGAATTCTTTTCTACAAATTTATTAAAGCAACATTTTTTTAAAGATACTTCCTTTTTTATAGTAGGAGTGGCCGAGAGCTATGACCAGGCTATGTATCTTGTAGAGGAGATTACACAAGAAGTTTATACCAAAACCAAAGCATGTAATTTAAGGGAATACATTTTAAATAATCAGAGTAAATCTGGGGAAGGCAGTGTAGGGAATCCATGATACATATACTTCTGTTTATTCTAAAATTAATAGGATGGATATTATTGGTAGTATTGGGAATACTATTTCTTGTCCTTTTTGCTCCTATTCGTTATCAAGGTCATGCGAAATCAACAATTGGTTGGGAAGATTTTTATGCAAATTTCAAATTTTCTTGGCTATTATCTTTTGTTTATGGAAAGTTGAATTATGAAAATGGGAAGTTGTTATGGGATATAAGAATAGGGTGGAAGCATTTTCCTAAAATGCAAACCTCTGATCCACCTAATACAGTCAAAAAATCTGAGCCGAAGAAAAAAACACAAAAAACCATTGCAACAAAAAAGAAAAAAGAGAAGAAAGCATCCAATTCTTCTAAACAGACTTCTTCTAAAAAAGAAATGAAAATTTCTAACCTAACAGAAAAAATAAAGAAAATACTAGAAACAAAAGAGAATATATCTCAATTCCTAAGAGATGAGATCCATCAAATGGGATTTCAACATTGTATCAAGGAATTAAAGCGACTTTTTAAATTATTAAAACCCAAAATAATAAAAGGGGAACTAGAATATGGATTTTGTGATCCCTGCTATACAGGACAGGTTTTAGGAATACTAAGTATTTTATATCCTTATTTAGGGAATAACTTAAATATAACACCTAATTTTCATGAAAAAGTATTTAAGGGAAATTGTTTTGTAAAAGGGAAATTACGTGTTTCATATTTTTTACTTATTGTATGGAATTTAATTTGGAATACAAATAGCAGAACTATATTTTTACACATAAAAAATTTAAAACAATCATGATAAAGGAGGAATAAAATATGTCAGAACATACGAATTTCAAAACAACTGTGGAGGCATTGTTTCAAGGGATGGATGGTGTAATTTCATCAAAAACTGTTGTAGGAGAGGCCATTTACGCAGGTGACACTATTATCTTACCATTGGTAGATGTTTCTTTTGGTATTGGAGCTGGTTCTTTCCATGCAGAAAAAGGGGAAAAAGGAATGGGAGGAATTGGTGGTAAGATTACGCCTAGTGCTGTTCTTGTTATAAAAAATGGTACAACAAGATTAGTAAATATTAAAAATCAGGATACTATTACAAAGCTATTAGAAATGGTTCCTGATATTGTAGATAAATTTACTGATAAAAAAGAGGATAACATAACAGAAGAGGATGTATCAGAAATACTAGATTCTGTGAAAAAAGAAAATAAATAGGAACTTTGACATACTTAAAAGAGAACGTGCATACATTATAATAAAAATCCTCTACTGAAAGTGATAGAATTATGAAACGAGTCATTGGATTCGCTTTGTTTTGGATTGCAGTAGGTATGTTTCTTATGATGCTGCTTGAGAGTATCCCTTGGGGCATTGCTATTATTGTAGGTTTGCTCCTAGTGGGATATAAGCTATTTTGTTGCTGAAAAAAAGACCTAATATTTACTATGTAAATACAGGTCTTTTTATTCCGTGTCTTCATATCGATGATTAAGCACGCTCAACGCATCCTGATTTTAAGCAAGAAGTACAAACGTACATTTTTTTAGATCCGCCTTCTGTTTTTACTCTAACGGATTTAACATTTGATTTCCACATTTTTGGTGTTTTTCTATGAGAGTGACTTACGTTGTTTCCGAAGTGAGCACCCTTTTCACAAATAGCACATTTAGCCATCATTGCACCTCCTAACAATTTGAACTAGTCTATACAGACTCATAACAATGATATTCTAGCAGAAAGAATATTTTAATGCAAGTATTTTTTAAATTTATTTTATTTTACTCCATGTTTTACCATCTCTTTGTGAAACGATATTGTAATCTTGAACAAATAAGAGTATAATACGAATGTTAAGTATACGTAAATCCAGAAAATCTGGAGGTAATATATGATGAAAGGTAGTATAAGCACAGATCTTGGAATTATTACTGTGAATCCTGATGTAATTGCAAAATACGCGGGTTCCGTTGCTGTAGAATGTTTCGGAATTGTCGGTATGGCTGCTGTGAATATGAAAGATGGCCTTGTACGACTTCTGAAAAGGGAAAGTCTGACACATGGAATACACGTGGATATTTCAGACGACAATATCCTAGTTCTAGACTTCCATGTCATTGTTGCATATGGGGTAAATATTCTGTCTGTTTCTGATAATTTGATGGACAATGTCAAATACAAAGTAGAAGAATTTACTGGGATGAAAGTAGATAAAATCAACATCTTCGTAGAAGGTGTCAGAGCGATTGATTAAGGAGGATGTTTGCTGTGGCAACAAAAACGATACAAGCAGAGCTTCTTGCAAAGATGTTTCTTGCAGGAGCAGCTAATCTAGAAGCAAAAAAAGAATTTATTAATGAATTAAATGTATTTCCTGTTCCTGATGGAGATACAGGGACGAATATGACATTGACTATTATGTCTGCGGCAAAGGAAGTACAAGCGATTGAGTCTTTTAATATGGAGTCTTTAGCAAAAGCAATTTCTTCAGGTTCCCTACGTGGAGCTAGGGGAAATTCTGGTGTTATTTTATCTCAGCTTCTTCGTGGCTTTACAAAGTCTATCCGTGAAGAAGAAGCAGTAGATACTTTTGCATTGGCGAAGGCTTGTGAAAGAGCTTGTGCAACTGCATATAAAGCTGTTATGAAACCAAAAGAAGGAACTATTTTGACTGTAGCTAAGGCAGTTGCTGATAAAGCTGCAGAAATGGCAGAATTGACCGATGATTTAGAAGAGTTTTTACCAGCAGTTTTGGCACATGCAAAAGAGGTTCTTGAACAGACTCCAGAAATGCTTCCTGTTTTAAAAGAGGCAGGCGTTGTAGATTCTGGTGGTCAAGGGCTTGTAGAAGTATTAAATGGAGCATATGATGCATTTCTTGGAAAAGAAATAGATTATAGTGCAATTAAATCTAATTCTAGTGTTAAGGTAACTAAAATTCAAACACAAGAAGAAGCTGATATCAAATTTGGGTACTGTACAGAATTTATAATTATGACAGAAAAGCCATTCTCAGAACAAGACGAGGTGGAGTTTAAGGCTTACTTAGAATCCATTGGAGATTCCATTGTTTGTGTTGCAGATGAAGAGATTGTAAAGATTCATGTTCATACAAATCATCCAGGGTTGGCATTTGAAAAAGGACTGACCTATGGACAGCTATCTCGTATGAAAGTAGACAATATGAGAGAAGAGCATCAGGAAAAATTAATACGAGATGCCGAAAAGCTTGCAAAAGAACAAAAGAAGAAAGCTCCACGTAAAAAAGTTGGATTTATCGCTGTGTCTATTGGAGAAGGAATGAACGAGATTTTCCGTGAGCTTGGAGTAGATTACCTAATTGAAGGTGGTCAAACAATGAATCCAAGTACAGAGGATATGCTAACAGCTATTGATGCTGTAAATGCAGACCATATCTTTATTCTTCCAAATAATAAGAATATCATTCTTGCAGCAAATCAAGCACAGGAGCTTACAAAGGATAAGGATATCATTGTAATTCCTACAAAAACAGTTCCACAGGGAATTACAGCAATCATTAATTACGTACCTGAAGAAGATGTTGATACAAACTATGAGACAATGCTAGAAGAGATTAAGCATGTTAAAACAGGTCAGGTAACCTATGCTGTACGTAATACTCGAATTGATGATAAAGAGATTCATGAAGGCGATATTATGGGAATTGGCGATGCAGGAATCCTTTCTGTTGGCCAATCTGTTGAAAATACAACAAAAGAATTACTGGCACAATTGGTAGATGAAGATTCTGAATTGATTAGTCTATATTATGGACAGGATGTGGCCGTTGAAGATGCAGAACGTTTTGCAAAAGAAATTGAAGAGCTTTATCCTTCTACTGATGTAGATTTTCATCATGGAGGACAACCAATTTACTACTATGTTTTGTCCGTAGAATAAATACAATAGATAAGGGTAACTTAAGTCTTTCTAATGCTTAAGTCGCCCTTATTTGATGTTTGGAGATGTAAATATGAGAGAAACTGATAGCATCCGTGTTTTAAAAGGAATTGGAGATAAGACACAACAGTTATTCCTTAAAATAGGAATTCAAACAATTGGTGATTTGCTTCAATACTATCCAAGAGGATATGATATTTATGAAGAACCTATATCAATTGGTGAAATAGAAGAGGGTAAAGTAGTAACGGTATCTGGAACTATTTTTGGAAGAATTCAAGTAAATAAAATGAAAAATCTTCAGATTACAACCTTATATCTAAAAGATATAACTGGAACATTGAAGGTCATATGGTTTCGGATGCCTTTCCTAAAAAATACACTTCAAAAGGGAGGACTACTTACATTACGAGGAAAAATTGTACGTAAAAAGGACGGCTGTGTTATGGAGCATCCTGAAATTTTTTATCCAGCCAATTCTTATTTTACAAAATTAAATTCGATGCAGCCTATTTATCCTTTAACTACTGGGCTAACCAATAGTATGATTCAAAAGGCTGTACAGCAAACTCTTCTAGATATTTCTGTTTTAAAAGAATCTCTTCCACATACGTTGATTCAGGAATATGGACTTTTGGATCGAAAAACTGCTTTAAAAAATATCCATTTTCCTCTATCAAAAGAAGACTTTTTTGAGGCAAGAAAAAGGTTTGTTTTCGAAGAATTTTTAATATTTATTCTTTCTTTGCGAAAAATAAAAGAGAGAGAAGACCGTGCAAAAAATAATTTCACATTTTATGAACAGCCCACAATCGATACCTTTATAGAATCCTTACCATATCAGCTTACAAATGCTCAAAAAAAGGTCTGGTCTGAAATCAAACAAGATTTAGCTGGCAATACAGTAATGTCTAGATTGGTACAAGGAGATGTAGGTTCAGGTAAAACCATTGTTGCTTTGCTAGGTTTAATGTATGTAGGTCTAAATGGATACCAAGGTGCTTTAATGGCTCCTACAGAAGTATTGGCAAGACAACATTATGAAAATATAACGAAAATGATGCAAACTTATCATATTCCTCTGAAAGTAGAACTTTTAAGTGGCTCTCTTACTGCAAAGCAAAAGCGAGAGGCTTATGAAAGAATCGCATCAGGAGAAGTCCACTTTATAGTAGGTACTCACGCTTTAATTCAGGATAAAGTTCAATATAAAAATCTAGCACTTGTTATCACAGATGAGCAGCATCGTTTTGGAGTAAAACAAAGAGAAACACTGGCAGGAAAAGGGGGAATGCCACACATTCTCGTAATGAGTGCTACACCAATTCCTCGTACTTTAGCCATTATTTTATATGGTGATTTAGATATTTCTGTGATTGATGAATTACCTAGTAATCGTCTTCCTATCAAAAATTGTGTAGTAGACACAGGATATCGAAATACTGCCTATTCTTTTATGAAAAAGCAAATAGCAGAGGGAAGACAGTGCTATATCATCTGTCCTATGGTAGAAGAAAGCGAGCATTTAGAAGCTGAAGATGTAACAAATTACTCGCAAATGCTACAAGAAATTATGGGAGAATCTATTCGTGTAGGCTGTTTACATGGGAAAATGAAACAAGTGGAAAAAGATGCTATTATGGAAAGCTTTGGACGAAATGACCTTCAGATTTTAGTATCTACCACGGTTATTGAAGTTGGAATAGACGTCCCAAATGCAACTGTAATTATGATTGAAAATGCAGAGCGTTTTGGACTTGCACAGCTACATCAGCTTAGAGGTCGAGTTGGCAGAGGAGGGCATCAATCTTACTGTATCTTTATGAGCAGTTCTAAATCAAAAGAAACAAAAAAAAGATTAAATATTTTAAATCAATCCAATGATGGTTTCTTCATTGCTTCAGAAGATTTAAAGCTTCGAGGACCTGGAGATTTATTTGGAATTCGGCAAAGTGGTCTTATGAATTTTAAATTAGGAGATGTTTTTCAGGATTCTATTCTTCTAAAACAAGCGGCAAATGCTGCTGACAAAATTTTAAGAGCAGATCCTTTATTAACAGAAGAATCACATCAACTACTTGCTTCAAAATTAAATCAATATCTTTCAGAAATTATGTTGGAGATGACACTATAAGAAGATACCATCAATTTCCAGAGTAAAGTAGAAAATCCTCCATATACTATGGTTGTAACATCGGTCGGGTCAATAACTAGAATTGTTCAGGCAAATGTTGCAAAACAAATAAGAAAAAAGTAACAAGAAAGTTACAAAAAGGAGGAAATTATTATGGCAAGTCGTTCATCTAATCGTACAGCAGTACCAGAAGCTAAAGGAGCATTAGACAAATTTAAATATGAGGTAGCTAGTGAACTTGGTGTTCCATTGACAGATGGTTATAACGGAGATTTAACATCTAGACAGAATGGTTCTGTTGGTGGATATATGGTTAAGAAAATGATTGAAAACCAAGAAAGACAAATGGCTTCTAAATCTAATATGCAATAATTAATGTAAAAGCAAAGATATTGCAAGGAAAAAGGGCTGTCGTGCTTATGTGTGCGGCAGCCCTTTTTTGTATGAAATCATACCAGTATTTTTTCATACTAACGTGTTAATTATGATAAAATCTTAGGGAGATAATTCTTTTCTTTTTTTAAAAGAAAGATTTTATAGAAAGAAAAAGTGCTATTTTAATGGAATTGGGAGAAATTTCATAATTTTGTTATAAATGAAAGAAAAAAACACTTGTAAGAAATGGAAAATAATAATATACTAATAGTTATAAATAGGTATGTGAATAATATATCAAAAGAAAATATGAGAGAAAAATACCTAATAGCTATAATGAAGCTAACAGTTAGACAAAAAA
>JAHLFA010000066.1 GCA_018883985.1 Candidatus Ruminococcus intestinipullorum
GAGACAGGATATTTCCAACCCATTTTATTCTTCTTTGGTCAATGAAATAGAGCAGTACCTTAGAATGCAAGGTTACAAGACACTTTTGTGTAATACCGTAGGGGAAAAAACGAATGAAGCCCTATATTTAAATATGCTTGAGCGAAATATGGTGGATGGAGTTTTAACAGCAACTCACTCTTTGGATGGCAAAAAATATGAGCGTATATCTGGACCAGTTGTGTCGTTTGATACACCGATTTTATGTGAGAAAATTCCAGTAATTACAGTAAACCATCAAGAGGGAGGGAAAATGGCAGCACAAGAGCTATTAAAAGCTGGATGTAAACATGTACTGCAGTTTAGAGATGATGTTTCTAAGAAGTTCTCATATTTTTCTAGACATGGGGAGTTTGAACAAGTAATCAATCAATCTGGAGGAATTTGTGAGAATTATATAACGAAGTGGGATTGTTTCGAGGATGATTATTATGAACGATTGGTACGTGAATGTGTAGAACAATATCCAGAGATAGATGGCATTTTTGCCACGGATATGTTAGCTGCTATATATATGAAGGTAGTACAAGAGAAGGGGAAACGGATTCCAGAAGATATAAAAGTGATTGCATATGATGGAACTTGGTTAAAAAACGCTGTGTATCCAACACTAACATACGTAAAACAGCCAATTTCTGATATTGCAAAAGTAGGTGTAGATGTACTAATGAAGATGATTCAAGGTGAAAGCATACAAGAGAAGGAGATACAGTTGCCAGTATCACTGAAAACAGGAATGACGACAGGACATAGAAGAGAGAAAGGCAAAGAAAATGAATAAATTAGAAAAAGCAAGAGATTATGAAAGTAAAAACGTTAAAAAAATAACGAGTGATGAACGACCATTATATCATATGACACCAGCCATTGGATGGATGAATGATCCAAATGGATTTTCTGTATATCAAGGAGAATATCATTTATTCTATCAATATTATCCTTATGACACAAAATGGGGCGAAATGCACTGGGGACATTATAAAACAAAAGATTTTCTTAAATGGGAAATACTTCCAGCGGCATTAGCACCAGATGAAGCCTACGAATCAGGATGCTTTTCAGGAAGTGCCTTGGAGAGAGAAGATGGGAAACATCTTTTGATGTATACAGCACATCTAGAAGAGGGGGAAGAAGAAAAGACTATAATAGAAACACAATGTATAGCAATTGGAGATGGTATTGATTACGTAAAGTATGAAGAAAATCCCGTGATTCAGGAAGAAGATTTACCAGAAGATTTTTGTGTTTGTGATTTTAGAGATCCTAAAATATGGAAAACAGAAGATAAATATTATGCAATCTGTGCAAATAGAGCAGAAGATGGTGCGGGGCAGCTACTACTTTTTTCCTCAGAAGATGCTATGAAGTGGAAGTATGAAAAGACATTAGAGCGTTGTTTCTATGAATATGGAGATATGTGGGAGTGTCCAGACTATTTTGAACTAGAGAATAAAGATATTTTTGTGATTTCTCCTATGAATATGAAAGCAAAAGATTTAGAGTTTCATAACGGGCATAGTGTCATTGGTATGATAGGTACTCTTGATAAAGAATCTTGGTCTTACAAAAGAGAGCAGGTTCAGAATTTAGAGTATGGACTAGATTTTTATGCACCACAAACAGTACTCACACCTGATGGAAGAAGAGTGATGATAGGATGGATGCAGTCGTGGGCATCTTCCACATTTCCACCAGAGAAAAATCAATGGTTTGGCATGATGACTGTACCACGAGAATTGACGCTGAAAGATGGAAGAATCTATCAAAACCCTGTGAGGGAGTTGTTATCTTATAGGCAAGATCCTGTTATTTATGAAAATATTGATTTGCAAGAAACATTGGAATTAGATGGGGTGTCTGGAAGAACAATTGATTTTACTACAGAAGTAGATTTTTCATGTTCAGAAAGCAAATATTTTACAATGAAGATAGCAGCAGATGATAGATATTATTCTCTTATTTCATTTGATGTAGAAAAAGAAAGTCTAACTGTGGATCGAACTTACTCAGGTGTTCATCACGATATTGTGAATATGCGAACTTTTCCAGCATATTTGAAAAATGGAAAATTAAAGTTAAGAGTTCTTTTAGATAGGTTTTCCGTAGAAGTTTTTGTAAATGATGGAGAGCAGGCATTTTCAATGACGTTATATCACACACCTATGTCAGCAGATAAAATTGTGTTTGGTTCTGAGAAAAAAGTTAAAATGAATGTGGAAAAATATGCTATAATTACGAATGAATAGTAAAAAATAGCAGGAGGTTTACCACATGACAAAAATAGATATCGTTTCAGGTTTTCTTGGAGCAGGAAAAACAACGTTCATTAAGAAAATGTTGAAAGAGGCATTTGCAGGAGAACAAGTTGTTTTAATAGAAAATGAATTTGGAGAAATTGGGATAGACGGTGGCTTTCTAAAAGAAGCTGGAATTGAAATTCGAGAAATGAATTCAGGATGTATTTGTTGTTCTTTAGTAGGTGACTTTGGACAATCTTTAAAAGAAGTAGTAGATACGTACCATCCAGATAGAATTTTAATAGAACCATCAGGAGTTGGGAAACTTTCAGATGTTATGAAAGCAGTACAGGATGTAGAAGAAAAACTGGAGATTCAATTAAATAGCTGCACTACAGTTGTAGACGTTACAAAATGTAAACTTTATAAAAAGAATTTTGGTGAGTTTTTTAGTAACCAAATTCAATATGCAGAAACAATTATTTTGAGCCGTACAGACAGAGCAAATACAGAAAAAATAGAAGAAGCAGTGGCACTTTTACGAGAATTGAATGAACATGCAGCCATTATAACAACTCCCATTACAGAATTAAGTGGAAATAAAATTTTGGAAACAATGGAGAGTAGACAAACCCTGGCTGAAGAGTTGTGGGAAAAACATCATCATGAATCCCATCATCATGAAGAGCATGAAAGCTGTGGATGCGGATGTGACTGCGGATGTGAAGGGCATCATGAACATCACCATCATCACCACCACCATCATGCAGAAGAAGTATTTACAAGTTGGGGTAAAGAAACAATTCATCGTTATGAGAAAGAGGAAATTGCCGATATTTTAAAATCATTGGAGAATGAAGAAAAATATGGAACAATATTACGTGCAAAAGGTATGGTTGCAGGAGAAGATGATACATGGATTTATTTTGATATGGTTCCAGGCGAATATGATATACGTATAGGTGCAGCTGAATATACAGGAAGAATCTGTGTCATAGGTTCTAAGCTACAGGAAGAAAATTTAGATATATTATTTGATAAGAAAAATTAGCGATGTCTGTAAGGAGAAAAAGCATGAATCAACCAGAAGTAATGGTCTATTTGATGACAGGTTTTTTAGATAGTGGAAAATCCCAATTTCTAAAGTTCACATTGACTCAGGATTATTTTCAAATTAATGGAACAACATTATTACTTCTTTGTGAAGATGGAGAAGAGGAATTTGATCCTGATGAAATGAAAAAATATAAAGTTGAAATTGTAAAAATAGAAAATCAATCAGACCTAACAGAGGAGTATTTAGAGGAATTAAATCGTATGTACTCACCAGAGAGAGTTGTTGTGGAATACAACGGAATGTGGAAGGTGAGTGAATTTGAATCTATGACACTTCCAAAAGGATGGGGAATTGAGCAAAAGTTGACGACTGTGGATGCTAGTACGTTTCAAATGTATTTGAACAACTTAAAACCACTTTTTGTAGAAATGGTGAAAGGGGCAGAATTAGTCGTATTTAATCGTTGTGAGGATAGGGAACCATTAGCGGGATATCGCCGCAGCGTAAAAGTAGTGAATCCCCAAGCAGAGGTTATTTTTGAGGATGAGCAAGGGGAAATTGAGGATATATTTTCCAATCACGTACCATATGATTTGGACGCACCAGTCATAGAAATTCAAAGGGAAGATTACGGTATTTGGTACGTAGATGTGATGGAACATCCAGAAAGGTATAAAGGAAAGATAGTAGAGTTTACAGCAAAGGCTTTAAAACCGAAAGGCTTTCCATCGAAAGTGTTTCTTCCAGGGCGTATGGCTATGACATGTTGTGCAGATGATACTACATTTTTGGGATATATCTGTAAAAGTCCTTATGCACCAAAATTGGAAGTAGGGC
The DNA here is from genome assembly GCA_018883985.1 of Candidatus Ruminococcus intestinipullorum. Classification (GTDB taxonomy): domain Bacteria; phylum Bacillota; class Clostridia; order Lachnospirales; family Lachnospiraceae; genus Mediterraneibacter; species Mediterraneibacter intestinipullorum_A. The sequence goes on from JAHLFA010000066.1 coordinate 4,171, forward strand.
AGTGGGTGAAAGTCCGTGCAAAAATTAACTTTGCTCATGTGTCAATTTATAGAGGAGTAGGTCCAGTGTTAGAGGCTGAATATATTGAAAGTGCAGATCCAATCAACGAACTGGTATACTTTAATTGATTTAAGGAGGAACACACGATGGGGAAACAGTTTGATGTAATTGCAATGGGAGAATTGTTGATAGATTTTACAACGTATGGAGAGAGTAATCAAGGAAATACTTTGTTTGAAGCGTGTCCAGGAGGAGCTCCTTGCAATGTTCTATCTTTATTAGCAAAATTAGGTAAGAAAACTGCATTTTTGGGTAAGGTAGGAGAAGATCAGTTTGGAAAATTATTAAGAACAACGCTTCAAAGTGTGGGAATTGATGACTCCTATCTTCTTGCAGACAAGGAAGTGAATACAACACTGGCATTTGTGCATACATTGGAAGACGGTGATAGGGAGTTTTCTTTTTATCGCAACCCTGGTGCTGATATGATGTTAACAGAGGATGAAGTTGAAGAAGAGTTTATAAAGCAAGCGAAGATTTTTCATTTTGGTACACTTTCTATGACACATGAAGGGGTTAGAAAGGCGACAAAAAAAGCGATAAAAATAGCAAAAGAAGCAGGAATTTTCATTTCTTTTGATCCAAATTTAAGAGAACCATTGTGGACCTCCTTAGATTTGGCGAAAGAACAGATGGAATACGGATTTTCATATTGTGATATGTTGAAAATTTCAGATAACGAGATACAATTTGTAACTGGAGTAGAGGATTACGAGGAAGGAATTCAATATTTACAAGAAAAATATCACATTCCGATTATCCTTTTGACCATGGGAAAAGCTGGAAGTAGAGTATATTACAATGGCATTTGTGTAGAGCGAGAAGGGAAAAAGGTTCAAGCGGTTGATACAACAGGAGCAGGAGATACCTTTTGTGGTAGTATACTTTATTATTTATTAGAGAATGATTTTGCACATTTGACAGAGGGGCAATTAGGTGAAATGTTAGAGTTTGCAAATGCAGCAGCAGCTCTCGTTACTACAAAAAAAGGTGCAATACGTTCAATGCCTAGTAAAGAAGAGATTCTAGAAATTATTTAGAAGTATAGACAATGTAAAGAATATGTAAAAACACTTTTCTTCCTATTAAAAATGTTGTATAGTATGAAACGAAAAAAACATAATATATAAATAGCAGGGGGAAGAGAGTATTGTTAACATCAGAAGACAACGTGTTATGTATCAAGTTTGATAATATAGAGGATGTACAGGAATTTTCAAGAATTGCCAATGAATTTACAGGTGATGTGGATTTATATCAAGGACGAGTTATTATTGATGGGAAATCTCTTTTAGGAATTTACAGTATGGATATTGAAAAAGAGATAAAAATTAAAATATATAATGGAAGTCTTGAAGAATTTTCTCTTAAAATCAAACGTTTCTTAGTATAGAATTGACAACTTTTGCCATTGAAAACATAAGGAGGACCAGAGATGAAGTTTACAAAAATGCAGGGGCTAGGAAATGATTATGTGTATGTAAATGGGTTAAAAGAGGAGATTAAAAATCCATCACAGTTAGCTGTACAAGTCAGTGATAGACATTTTGGGATTGGTTCGGATGGATTGATTATTATTCGTCCATCTAAGGTAGCTGATTTTGAAATGGAAATGTACAATGCGGATGGTTCTAGAGGAGAGATGTGTGGAAATGGAATCCGCTGCGTAGCAAAATATGTATACGACTATGGATTAACAGATAAAACATCAATTTCTGTGGAAACATTAGGTGGAATTAAGTATTTGGATTTAACAGTACAAGATGGAAAAGTTACGCTTGTAAAAGTAGATATGGGAAGTCCTGTTTTTGAACCAGCAAAGGTACCTGTTGTTGCAGATGGAGATAAAGCAATTGATGAACCTATTGTTGTAGATGGACAAACCTATCATATGACTTGTGTATCTATGGGAAATCCACATGCAGTAGTTTTTATGGATGAAATAGAGCATTTAAATCTCGAGGAAATTGGTCCTAAATTTGAACAGCATGAACGCTTTCCAAATCGTGTAAATACAGAGTTTGTAAAAGTATTGGATCGGCATACAGCAGAAATGAGAGTATGGGAGAGAGGATCTGGTGAAACATTAGCATGTGGAACTGGAGCATGTGCTGTTGCGATTGCTTGTATTCTAGGAGGCTATACAGAGGAGAGGGTTACCGTAAAGCTTTTAGGCGGTGATTTAGAAATCTATTGGGACAAAGAATCCGATAAGGTATATATGACTGGACCAGCAGAAGTGGTATTTGACGGAGAGTGGAAAGATTTATAAAGGAGATTGGGGAATGTTTAAAATTAACGAAAATTATTTGAAGTTACCAGGAAGCTACTTATTTTCAACAATTGGTAAGAAGATTGCTGCATATACACAGGAACATCCAGAGAAAAAAATTATTCGATTAGGAATAGGGGATGTTACACAGCCTTTGGCACCAGCCATTATTGATAGTCTTCATCACGCAGTGGATGAGATGGCAAATGCGGAAACTTTTCATGGATATGCACCAGATTTGGGTTATGAGTTTTTAAGAAATGCAATTGCAGAGAATGACTATCGTGCAAGAGGTTGTGATATTTCATCAGATGAAGTATTTATTTCAGATGGAGCGAAATGCGATTCAGGAAATATTCAGGAAATATTTAGTATAGACAATAAAATTGCAGTATGTGATCCAGTATATCCAGTATATGTGGACACGAATGTAATGGCAGGAAGAACAGGAGTATATGACGCAAACCGTGGTGTATGGAGTGATGTGATTTATATGCCTTGTACAGCAGAGAATCAATTTGTGCCAGAGATTCCAAAAGAGGTTCCAGATATTATTTACCTTTGTTTTCCAAATAATCCAACGGGTTCCACTTTAACAAAAGAGCAGTTGCAGGAATGGGTGGATTATGCGAATAAAGTAGGTGCAGTGATTATCTACGATGCAGCGTATGAAGCATATATATCAGAAGAAAATGTACCACATACCATATATGAATGTGATGGGGCTAGAACTTGTGCTATTGAGTTACGAAGTTTCTCAAAAAATGCAGGATTTACAGGTGTAAGGCTTGGTGCGACGATTATACCAAAAGAAATCAAGTGTGGGGATGTAACATTACATTCTCTTTGGGCAAGAAGGCATGGTACAAAGTATAATGGGGCACCTTATATTGTTCAAAGAGCAGGAGAGGCTGTATATTCTGAAGAAGGAAAGGTACAGTTGAAAAAGCAAGTAGATTACTATATGAAAAATGCAAGAGTAATTTATGAGGGCTTAAAAGAAGCGGGATATTGCGTATCAGGTGGTATCAATGCTCCATATATTTGGCTAAAGACACCAAAAGAGATGTCTTCATGGCAATTCTTTGATTATCTATTAGAACATGCAAATGTAGTAGGAACGCCAGGTTCAGGATTTGGACCAAGTGGAGAAGGTTATTTTCGTCTGACAGCTTTTGGAAGCTATGAAAATACAGTAAAAGCAATAGAAAGAATAAAAAAATTATAAGATGTAAAGACTTGTCATATTCGTGCTTCAAAATAAACAAGGATATGACAAGTTATTCAAAAAAACTATTGACTTTATCAGGAATCTGTGTATAATGGACATGTCGAGTCAAGAAATAGTGGATAATGCGGATTGGTGTAATGGCAGCACAGCAGACTCTGACTCTGTTAGTAGAGGTTCGAGTCCTCTATCCGTAGCTGAAAGAGATAATCGTGGATTATCTCTTTTTTGTTTAATTGGGGACGTAGTAAAATTGAATTTTACTACGTCCCCAATTAAACTACCAGTTATGCAAAATTATTGTCAGGTTGTGCAGAAATCTCCCTAATTATAAAAAATATGTTACAATTTACATTACAAAAAGCTAGTCTAGCTAAACTATGGAAGAAAAGGGAGGAGAAACAAGATGTTAGCAATTAATATAGCCGACGTAATCAATGTCTTGAATACATGTAAACCGTATTTGATTGGTTTCGGAGTAGTGTTAGCACTTGCACTAATTGCAATTATTACTGTACATAAGGTAAAGAAAGAGAACAGAAAGCTTATTCGTTCTCAGGCAGGAATTGCAATTTTATTAGCACTTGTAGTAGTAGTAAACATGATTTGCTGGGGTCCAATGTCAAGTTTGATCTCACTAGCAACAGGGAATGGAACAATTTCAGAGGAAACTTCTAATGAGGCAACAGAATTAGCACGCCAAATTGCAGAAGAAGGAATTGTACTATTAAAAAATGAAGAGAATGTGCTTCCAATGTCAGATAGCAAAAATCTGAACGTTTTTGGATGGGCATCTACAAACCCATGTTATGGTGGAACAGGATCAGGTTCTTTATCTGATGCATATGAAACTGTTTCTTTACTTCAAGGATTGGAAAATGCAGGATTTACATTGAACACAGAACTTTCTGATTTTTATACAGAGTTCCGTTCAGATCGTCCAGTAGTAGGAATGTGGGAACAAGATTGGACATTGCCAGAGCCAACAGTTGATTCTTACAGCGATGAAATGATTGAAAATGCAAAAGAATTTTCAGATACAGCACTTGTTGTTATTACACGTGTTGGTGGAGAAGGGGCTGACCTTCCAACTGATTTAAGTAAAGTAACATTTACTCACAACTCTGACGAGTACAAAGATTTTGAAGATGGAGAACACTTCCTTCAATTAAGTCAAACAGAGAAAAACATGTTAGAGCTTGTATGTGACAACTTTGATGACGTTGTTGTTGTATATAATGGAGCAAATGCTATGGAGCTTGGTTTCGTAAATGAATATGAACAAATCAAAGCTGCATTGTGGTGTCCAGGAACAGGTCAGTCTGGATTTGATGGACTTGGAGAAATCTTAAGTGGAGAGATTAATCCATCAGGAAAAACAAGTGATACATTTGTATATGACTTAACAACAACACCAACAGCAAATAACTTTGGAAGCTTCTTATATGAAAATATGGATGAGTTTAAAGTAACACAAGTTGGTTTTACAGGACAGGAAGAAGTAACAATTCCATCTTTTGTAAACTATGTAGAAGGTATCTATGTTGGATATAAATTCTATGAAACAGCAGCAAAAGAAGGTTTAATCAACTATGATGATGTAGTACTATACCCATTTGGATATGGTCTATCTTATACAACATTTGAACAGGAAATGGGTAAAATTTCCGAGGAAAATGGAACAATTAGCTTTGATGTAACAGTTACAAACACTGGTGATGTAGCAGGAAAAGATGTAGTAGAAGTATATTATAATCCTCCTTATACAAACGGTGGAATTGAAAAAGCAACTGCAAACTTAATTGCATATGATAAGACAGATGTACTTGAGCCAGGTGAATCTCAAACATTGACAATTACTTTTGCAGAAGAAGACATGGCTTCTTATGATTATCAAAATGTAAAAGGATATGTATTAGAAGCAGGAAATTACGAGATTAGCATCAATGCTGATTCTCATACAGTACTTGACTCTGAAGTATATGAAGTAGATAAAACAATCGAATATACAAATGAGAATACACGTTCAACAGATGAAATTATTGTAACTAATCAGTTTGATTATGCACAAGGTGATGTAACATATCTATCTCGTAAAGATGGATTTGCAAACTATGCACAAGCAACAGCAGCACCAACAAGCTTTGAGCTTTCAGAAGAACAAAAAGCACAGTTCATCAACAATAGTAACTATAATCCAGAAGATTATAATGACGAAGCAGATGAAATGCCTACAACAGGTGCAAAGAATAGCATCGAACTTGCAGACCTAAGAGGTGCAGATTACGATGATGAAAGATGGGAAACTTTATTAGACAACATGACAATCGCAGATATGGACACAGTAATTGCTCTTGGTGGGTACCAAACAGCAGCAGCTTCTAGCGTAGGAAAGATCCAGACAATCGATTGTGATGGACCAGCATCAATCAATAACAACTTTACAGGAACAGGATCTATTGGATTCCCATCAGCTGTAATGATTGCATGTACATGGAATGATGATATTGCAGAAGCATTTGGAGAAAGTATCGGAAAAATGGCTGATGAAATGGGTGTATCTGGATGGTATGCTCCAGCGATGAACATTCACCGTTCCGCTTTTGCAGGACGTAACTTTGAGTATTACTCAGAAGATCCATTGCTTTCAGGAAAGATTGCTACAAAAGCAGTAATCGGAGCAGAAAAATATGGAGTATATGCATATTTGAAACACTTTGCATTAAATGACCAAGAAGCAAACCGTACAAGTATGCTTTGTACATGGTCAAATGAACAGGCAATCCGTGAAATTTATTTGAAACCATTTGAAATTTGCGTAAAAGAAGGAAATGCAAAAGCAGTCATGTCTTCTTTCAACTACATTGGAACAAGATGGGCTGGTGGTTCTGAGGAACTTTGCAACACAGTATTACGTGATGAATGGGGATTCCGTGGATTTGTATTAACAGACTACTTTGGTGTATATGGATATATGAACTCTGATCAAGCCATCAGAAATGGTACAGATGCAATGTTAGTTGCATATGATACAGAAACAAACCATGTAAAAGATCAGACAAGTGCAACTGGAGTTGCAGCAATGCGTCAAGCATGTAAAAATATTATGTACACAGTAGTAAACAGCCGTGCATACGATGCAGAAAACCTACAATCAGGTTTGATGACTTGGCAGATTGCAGCAATCGTAATTGATGTAATCTTTGGAGCAATTATCATTACATTAGAAGTAATTGCTGTAAAGAGATTTTTACAAAGAAGAAAAGAAGTTGCTTTGATTCAAGTAGAAAACGCACAGAAAGATTCAGAATAATTAAGTAATAATTATGCCGCAGAACTTACAATTTTGTAGGGACTGCGGCAGTATATGTAAAAGGTGAGAAACTATGAAAAATGCAAAGAGTTTATGGTTAGAAAAATGGACAGAATTTGAAAAAAAATATCCAAAGCTATCCAAATGGATATACCAGATTTTTTATTTTTTTGTATTTAGCATGGGAGTGACAGTTTTTCAATATTTAGTATTTACTTTTCTGCCAGGGATTCTTGGAATTGGGTTGGCAGGAACAGAGTTTATGTGGCCTCAGATACCAATGAATTTATTTGGTGTAGAGTTTACATGGAGTCTTTTAGGATATAATGTATTGAGAGATGCCTCTGGAGCTGTTATAATCGGTGGTGGTCTTGGATATTTTATTAGTTATGAAGTGGGATCTTTTCTTGCACAATGTATCAATTTCCCACTACAAAGAAATATTACATTTAAAAGTCATGGTAATCCAGTGTATCAGGCAGCATGGTACTTTATTGCTTGGATTGTAATATCACTAATTTGTAATGGATTTAATAATTTATGGATGCCAATTGCAGCAGCATATGTTGCACCAGCAATTTACAATATTTTGGTAACATTCATTACAGGTGGTGTATCCATGATTATTTTCTTTTTTGTATTTAAGATTATTTTCCCAGAGGGAGAGGCGCAGGAAAAGTAAATAAAAATTGTGGATGAAAGGTTAGATAAAATGAAGCACAAAAATCTGATTGATAAAATGACAACAGAAGAAAAAGCCGCATTTTTGAGCGGTGTATCAGAATGGGAATCCAGAGAAATCAAGCGTCTTGGAATTGAATCTGCATTCTTTTCAGATGGACCGCACGGAATTAGAAAGCAAGAAGGAGCTGGAGATCATTTAGGATTAAATGCCTCCGTTCCTGCAACTTGTTTTCCAACAGCAGCAACTGTTGCAAATAGTTGGGATGAGAAGCTTGGTGAAGAAGTTGGTAAGGCATTGGGAGAAGAAGCAAGAGCTTTGGGAGTAGATGTATTACTAGGACCTGGATTAAACATTAAGAGAAGCCCATTATGTGGAAGAAACTTTGAATATTTTTCAGAGGATCCTTATTTATCTGGTAAAATGGCAGCATCTTATATTAGAGGAATTCAAAGTCAGGGAGTATATGCTTGTCCAAAGCATTTTGCTGTAAATAGTCAAGAACTTCGTCGTATGGCAATGAATTCTATTGTAGATGAAAGAACTTTACGTGAGATTTATTTAGAGGGCTTTGAAATTGCTGTAAAAGAAGGAAATGCCAAAGCAATCATGACCAGCTACAATGAGGTGAATGGAGTTTATGCAAACGAAAATCGTCATCTATTGCTAGATATTCTAAGAGAAGAATGGGGATTTGATGGAATTGTTGTAACAGATTGGGGTGCGTCAAACGATCATGCAAAGGGTGTTGCGTGTCGTTCTAATCTAGAAATGCCTTCCCCAGGATTAGATTCTGCAAGAGAAATTTTAGATGCTCTAGAGAAAGGTAGTCTAACAATGGAAGAGTTAGACCTTTGTGTAGATGACCTTTTGGATGCAGTATTAACATTTTCAGAGAATCGTAAAAAATACGCTAAGGAAAATAATACACGTTCTTGGGATAAAGATGCACATCATGAATTGGCAAAGAAAGCTGCACAGGAAAGTATTGTTCTGTTAAAGAATGATAAAGAGCATTTCCCAATTCTACCTTTGAAAAAGAATAGTCGTGTTGCATTGATTGGGGATTTTGCAAAAGTTCCTCGTTATCAAGGTGCAGGTTCTTCTATGGTAAATCCAACAAAAGTGGAAACAATGGAAGAAATGATTTCTCAGTATCCTTTGAATTATTTAGGATTTGAACCAGGGTATTTAAGAAATGGGGAGGTAGATGAAGTGAAAAAGAAAGCTGCCTTAGATCTAGCTGCAATGGCTGATGTTGTAATCTATTGCTTTGGTTTGGATGAGTTAAGTGAGTCTGAAGGATTAGACCGTACACATATGAGAATTCCACAAAACCAAATCGAGTTATTGGAAGATTTGGCAAAGGTAAACCCTAATATCGTGGGTGTTCTAAGTGCAGGTGCATCCATTGAAATGCCATGGCACTATTGCTGTAAGGCAATCTTACATGGTTATTTAGGTGGGCAGGCTTCTGCAGGAGCAATGCTTGATGTATTGACAGGAAAAGTAAATCCTTCAGGTCGTTTAAGTGAAACATATCCAATCCGTTATGAAGATACTCCTGCTTTCCGTAATTTCCCAAGTACAGCAAGAAGTTCTGAGTACAGAGAGAGTATTTTTGTAGGATATAGATATTATGATACAAGTAAAGTAAGAGTACAGTATCCATTTGGTTATGGTCTATCCTATACAGAGTTTGAATATTCAAATCTTCAGGTAACAGAGCAGGGTGTGAAATTTACACTAACAAATACTGGAGATATGGATGGTGCAGAAGTTACACAGATGTACATTTCAGCTCCAAAGGATTATATCTTTTCTCCAGATAAAGCTTTAAAAGGATTTTCTAAGGTATTCTTGAAAGCAGGAGAATCTAAAGAAGTAGAGATTCCATTTGATGAAAGAGCTTTCAGATATTGGAATACAAAAACTTCAAAATGGGAAGTTGAAGGTGGAGAATATATTATAGGAATTGGTACAAACGTATTAGATATTCGTTTGTCTGCGTCTATAACAAAAGAGGCTACAACACAAGAGCGTCCATATGATAAGGAAAAAATGTCATCTTATTATTCTGGTTTAGTTCAAGAAGTTCCAAATCCAGAGTTTGAATTACTTTTGGGTCACCCAATTCCAAGTGGAAATTGGCAAGGTGAGTTAGGAAGAAATGATGCAATTTGTCAAATGTACTATGCAAAGAGTAGATTGGCAAGAAGAGTTTATAAGATTTTAACTCATATGAAGAAGAAAAGTGAAGCAAAAGGAAAGCCAGATTTGAACATCTTATTTATTTACAACATGCCATTTAGAGGTATTGCTAAGATGACACATGGTGCAGTTAGTATGTACATGGTAGATGGTATGGTTGAGATGGTAAATGGACATTTCCTAAAAGGAATGCGTAAAGTAGTACGTGGATTCTTTAAGAATAAAAAAGAAAATAAAGCGTATGAGAAGAAATTGAATCAGAATACATAAAAAAGAAGAAATCGGTTCGTGCCGATTTCTTCTTTTTCTATCTAAACATGTTCCAATGGAATTAGTATCTGAAGTGTAAACCAATGATTTTCAGAATGTAGAGCCATAGAACCACCATATTTACTTACGGCATATTGAATACTCTTTAGCCCATATCCATGATTTTCTTTGTCCTTTTTCGTTGTAGACGGAAGTCCATTTTTATTGAAAGAAATATTTTTTTCCATGTAATTTTCACATTGAATCATTAAGAATTGATTTTTTTTGCTTAAGGAGAGAGAAATCAATCTCTTGTCCAAATCAGGATATTGAGATACGCATTCGATAGCATTATCCAATGCATTTCCAAATATAGAACAAATATCTTTCACATGCATAAATGAGATAAGCTTTCCATCAGCCATACAAGTGAAGCGAATATTATTTTGGACACAGTAAGTACTTTTTGTCGTAAGGACAACATCTAGAACACTATTTCCAGTATGATAAAATGCTTCTTGGGTAAGAATCGCTTGTTCCATCTCAGATAGATATTGTTCTTTTTTTTCTGGGTCAGATTCGGAACGTATTGCAATCATATAATGCTTTAGGTCATGAAATTCTCTTCGAAGCATCTCAATATTATCAATAGATAGGCGATACTGGTCATATTGTCTTTGAAGTACAATGTTCATAGACTGATTTTCGCTGCGCATACGAAGTTCTTCACGTTTGTCCTGTTGAGCAAATAGCATAACAATTCCACCAAAATCAACAAGTGTACGTACATATAAAATAGAAGTAGAAACGCCTGAAAAAGGAGTATCAGGCATAATAAAGCTTAAATTACTAATTGTAAAAGCACTAAATGCGATAAGGACAGCACCAGATAGCTCTTTCGTATTTACGTTGATTCGTTCTTCTTTTGGAATGTGTTCTCTTTCTAATAGAAAATAAAGTAAAAATACACTCACATAAATAAAAGCCAAAGAAGCAATTTTTATCCATATATTAGGTGATTCTATTTTTAATATAATCCAAACGTACAATTGCCAATGGAGTGATGCAGCAAATTCGGCTAAAACGAAAGCACGAATACAGCAAAATGATGCATCCTTCCAATTCGTATCCGTTGAAAGATAAATAAACAAATACATTAGCACAATAGCACCCAACATACCAGGTATCCAAAGATATAGAGGGAGTATGCCAGCAATGTATTGATAAGCTCCAAAAAAGAAGCAAGTACTAATTAAGACACACCAAAATCGAAAACCAGAGTATTTTTTAGGTAAAATAAAAATATAAATGATACAGGCAATCCATTCAGCAAGAGCAGTATAAATTCTAGGTATTTCCATTAAGGATTCTAAAGTCATTTTTGAGTGCCTCCCATAAATTTTGTTAAATCAGACATAAAAGCTTTTTTTCTAGCACGACTAATGGGGAGGTTCGAAGAATCAGACAGGAGAGCATTGTTTTGTAAAACACCAGTTACATGCTGCAGATTTACTAAGTAAGCATTATGACATTTTGAAAAGCCTAATGGGGAAAGTTCAGCCTCTATTCTTTTCATAGGCCCTGCAGTTAGAAAATCTCCCTGCTCTGAATGAATTAGAACATGGTGTTTTTGGCTTTCAATGTAGTAAATTTGAGAGGTAGATAAACGCATTCGTCCACCATCTACATCAATATGCATGTAATACTGTGTTTGTTTTTGTTTCACTTGTTTGATTGCTTTATTTAAAATCTGTGAAAATGCAAAGTAGGATACAGGTTTTACAATATATCCTAGTGCATCTACCAAATATCCTTGTACTGCAAAGGAGACGGTAGAAGTAATAAATATAATGGCAACATCCTCATCCAAGCTTCTAATTTTTTCAGCAGTTTTCATTCCATCTAAATGTGTCATTTGAATATCCATAAAAATAATATCATATTCAGAAGAATAATCAGATATAATATCTAAGCCATCAGAAAATGTGTGTATTTGAAAGTTGACAGAATGCTCCTCCTCATATTGCTTAAGATATTTCTGTAGAGTCGAAACATAAACTTTTTCATCTTCCACAATTGCTATTTGTATCATATATTTTCTCCGTTCTATACAATCCATATAGTATCATTCTCATATTTTAACCGAGCTATTCAGAAAAAGCAATCATATATAGCATATTTAAAACGAAAAAATGTAAAAACATATAAATTTATGTTGACATTATGGAACTATGCGTATATAATATATTTTGTTGAGTCTGAGAGAAAGTAATAATGAATAATGCGGATTGGTGTAATGGCAGCACAGCAGACTCTGACTCTGTTAGTAGAGGTTCGAGTCCTCTATCCGTAGTTGTATGATGGCAAGATTGATATATATCGGTCTTGTCTTTTTTTATAATTGCAATGCTTCTATTATAAAAGCCAAGTGGCGTAAATGCTACTTGGCTTTTCTTATGTATACATTTTAATGTTGTTGTTATGCTAGCCCGTGTTCTTCTAGCCATACTACCCAGGTATTCTTTCCTTCTTGTACTTTTCTAGCTCGTACAGTGAATTCCAAAATCGTAAGTCCTGTAAATATAAGGAATAGGACTAGAAGGAAGATGAGGCAGCCTTGTATACTTTCTCCACCACTTATAGTACTTCGGAACGCTTCTACAGTATAGGTAAATGGTACCCAGTCATGAAGATAAGGTACAAATGAACCAGAAAGTTCATAAGGATATGTTCCTACAGAACCAGCTAGCTGCATTACCATAAAGATTAACATTAGGAAGCTTCCTACACGACCAAGTAGACTGGTGAAGAAATACATTACTGACATGAAGGCAAGCGATGCTACACATGCTACCAAAATCGTCTTTCCAATTTCTACTGGCGTAAAGCCATCAAATATATGTAGTGCAGTAATCATGACCACAGCCTGAAGAATTGAGGTCAGGTAGAGAACAGATGCTTTGCTTAGCCACCAGCGAAAACCAGATTTCATCTCTCCAGCATAACTGGTTAGAGGGTACATTAAACAAAATGCAATACAGCCAACCCAAAGTCCTACGGACATCATGTATGGAGCCATAGCATGACCGTTGTTTGGTACTTCTGTAATTTGTGTTTCTTCTGTATCTACTGGTGCGGCAAACATATCCACAGCTAAATCAGATGTATTCGTTTCTTGAATTTGATCGGCACCGTTGCCCAATTCTTTGGATAATGTATCGGCACCTTCTGAAACTTGATTGATTCCGTCACCTAGTTCACGGCTTCCATTTGAAAGCTGTTTAGCACCATCACTAATCTGTCCAGCTCCATCTGTTAGCTTTGTTACACCCTCTGTCAATGCATTGTTGTTTGAAGTAAGTTGCAAAGCTCCAGAGACGAGTGCATCTGTTCCAGCTTTTATTTGTTGACTTCCTTGTGCTAGCTCTCCCAGACCATTGTTTAAATCTGAGGCTCCCTTTCTAAGTATGGATGTTCCTTGTTTTTGCAGTTGGTCAGCTCCCGAAGCAGCAGTAGAAATGCTTTCTACCAGTACAGGTGTTTGTTCTGCCAGTGAAGATGTTCCAGCCTGAAGCTGTCCAAGACCGTTTTGAAGAGAATCTACTCCGTTTTGTACAGCAAAAATACCATTCTGAAGCTCTGGGATTTTTGATGCCAGTTGTGTACTTCCAGCTGCTGCCTCATCGACGCCGTAAGTATAGGCAGCTACTCCAGCAGAAAATAAATCTGCCTGTTGTCCAATTGCTACCAGTTGATTTTTTATTTCTTCAGGTATTCCTTCTGTGCTTGCAAGAGCAGATAGTGCCTGATTAAGTGCAGAAGCGCCGTCACGCAATGACTGAGAATTAGAAGCAGCAGACTGAAGACCAGAGCTAAGTGCGTCTGCACCGTTTTTTAGTCCAGCAGCTCCATCAGATAGGGAGGCAATTCCACCTGAAAGCTGTTTAGCACCGTCACTTAATGAAACGGCACCGTCATTGAGTGCATTGGCTGCATCTGGAAGAGTAGATACTGCAGCATTTAGTTGGGACAGTCCTGTATTGAGTGCTGTCATATTATCGTCCACACTCGCTGCACCGTTTGCCAAATCAGAACTACCTTTCTGTGCATCGTTTACACCGTTGTCCAATGCACTTACACCATTTTGCAGTTCCTTTGTTCCTGCGGCCATAGTGTTGACACCATCGGTATATTGATTAAGTCCCATTTTCAGTTCTGTGCTCCCATCAGCGAATACAAGAGCACTATCTGAAAGTACTTGCAGATTTTCGGTGATTGTTTGATTTCCGCTGGAAAGCTTATTTGCACCATTTTTTAGTTCGCCCGAACCGTCAGCTGCTTTGTGCATTCCATCGCCTACCTCTGAGATTTTTTCAAAAAGTACTTCTGCATATGTTTTTGTGACTTCTTCTCGTACAGAGCTTTCCAGTTCTTTCATGGCACTTTCGCCCATTTTGGAAGCAATGTAATTCGTACCAGGGTTTGTTTCATAGGTCAGTGTCATCTTCTTGGGGTTCACATCTGTTAGTGATGCGGCATTAGCCGAAAAATCCTCTGGTATTGTGATGACCATATAGTATGTACCGTCTTTAAGTCCCTGCTGTGCTGCAGTTTCCGATGGGAACTGAAAATCTAGAGAGTCGTTGTCCTTTAGTTCGTCCATCAGGCTTTCTCCAATATTTAGCTCTTGATCTACATAGGTAACTGGCATATCATGATTAATGACTGCCACGGGAAGCTTATCAATATTTCCATATGGATCCCATATAGACCCAAGAAATAATGTAGTGTAGATTGTTGGAATCACAATAACTGCAACGATAACAATTAGAAGCATTTTATTTTTGAATAGCTTCTTCCATTCTTGTTTCAGCATTTGCTTTATCTCCTTTCCATTTTACAACATTTATTCCATTAATAGATACCGTGTTGATTTTCTTAACGTGATGAATTATAGTGAAATTAGAGAAAAGATACAACCATTAATGTAATGCTATTTTGTCTGTTAATGGATAAATAAGCAACATGGTGTCTATTATTTATTTTTATTTTAGAAAAGGAGAAATGTACTATGGCAAAAAATATGGATCGTCGGGTTCGCAAGACAAGGAGTCAACTCCGTCACGGACTGGCAGAACTTTTGAAAGAAAAAAGCATAAAGGAAATTACGGTCAAAGAGTTGGTTGAAAAGGTGGATATCAATCGCTCCACTTTCTACCTGCACTATACAGATATCTACGATATGATGGAAAAGATTGAGAATGAATTGATTGGAGAGATTGAGGAATTGGTTCATACCTATCCAGTAAGCCCATTCAATGAAGACAGCTTTCCATTCATCGAGGATATTTTCTCTATACTGGCAGAGAATCGAGATATCTGTACCGCTTTGCTTGGACCAAACGGCGATATATCCTTTCTGCATCGGATAGAGTATCTTCTTGCCGAACACAGCCTGAACGCATTGAAGGAAACATTTCCAGAGAAGATGGATGATTTGAAGTACTACTATGCATTCTGTCTTTCTGGCTGCATCGGTTTGGTCAAGACATGGCTGTCAAAAGGCTCCTCTGTCAGTCCTCAGCATATGGCAGAGCTTACATTTAAACTCATTATGAATGCACTGCAGGGCTTTTATCCAGATTTAGAATTATTAACATAGATAGATTCTCACTATTCCTAAAATGTATTTTATTGTCAGTTCCAGCCAGCTTGTAGTATACTGAAATCATTGAGAGAACTACATAAGTGAAAGTATAGGGTATTACATGTGATTTATTATACAGAGGCTTTAGACTTCCAAGCTGAAACATTATCACCTGACGAGGAAGGGTATGAAGAGAGGTTATTAGAAATTGCGTCGCTCTTTCGAGATTTTGGAGAGGCTTTTACAGCGTTTTTAGTAGAACATGGTTATAAAGGGGATGTATCTGATGTAGAAGCAAAGGCAGAGTTTCTTCGGGAAAGATATAAGATGGCAGGGATTAAGACTCCTAGAGATTTTAAGGAGTGGTTTCGTCCAAATAAACAGCTAAAAAGAGAAACGATGATTCCTATTTGTTTTGTATTTCAGCTTGGATTGGAGGAAACAAATGAATTTCTTCGGTGTGTTTGCTTAGAGAGGGGATTAGACTGTCACACGTTAAATGAAGCGATATATTACTTTTGTATTAAAAATAAATATTCTTACCATGATGCCAAGGAGCTTATCGATAGAATACCAAAGCTGAAAAAAATAAAAGCAATTCCAAAACAAGAAATACTGTATACAGGAACCGTACGAGAGTATGTTGACAGTATAAAAGAGAAGGAACAACTTGTAGAATATCTTACAGAAAATAGGGAGAATTTCCAATATAATAATGTAACGGCAATTCAATATATCAAAGAGTTATGGGGTGAAATTTCTATAGAAACATCAGAGTTTGATGGTTGGGCAGTGAAAGAAAGTCATTTTATAGATGAGGCTTATAATAGATTTGAAATGAAAGCAGACGATTACGCTCTTGTAAATAAGGAGTCCTCCACATGGAGTATTTTTTCCCAGATTGTTGGGTTAAGAAATTATCAAAAAAATGAATATGGGATGAAATATAATCGTTCGCTAGCAACAGTATTAAGCAGTAATGCGTTGATGCCGTTAAATGCCAGCTATTGTTTTCCTAGTCAACACAGTATTGATAAGGTACTTCGTGGGGAGCAAGGGGAAAATGAGCTTGTAAGAAAAATTTTGATTCTTCTTATTTTCTATAAGTATTGGGTTGAGAAAATAGTGGAGAATGGAGATATTTTCTATGAAGCAAAGCGTAGAGATGCCGCTGAGTGTTTGGAAACAATAGATCAATACTTATTGGATGCAGGCTATCCAGTATTATATGCAGGCAATCCATATGATTGGATTTTTAAATGGTCATTAAATAGTGAACATCCTTTGGAGGCTTTTAGAACTTATATGGGGGAGGTTTTTGCTGTTAAGGAAGAATAGATAGCAAAGGTAAAACCTAAATAAAAGATGTCTATGGTACGATAGCTATATCAGAAAAAGAGGTGAGAAACTATGGATCATAGAAATGCTTTACAGCCCCAGACACTACTTTCTTTTACAAGTAAAAAAGGAGAGGTAATTCAATATAAAATAGAAGGTGAAATTGGGCGAGGGGGATCTTGTATCGTATATGAAGTGTCAAGAAGGACACAAACAGGGGATAAAACATTCTATCGGATGAAAGAATATTATCCATACAAACAAAATATTCATCGAGAGAGTGATGGAACATTAAAACCATTGCAGCAGGAGGAAGAAGAGTTTCAGATAGGAAAAGAGAAATTCCAAAGGGATTTTTCACGGACAAATCAATTGTTTTATTCCAATTCCAACTACGCTTCTATGGTAAATCAATTGGATATTTTTGAGAAAAATGGAACGTCCTATATTGTATCTACCTACTCCTCAAAGAAAACATTAGCCGTATATAAACCAGATAGTCTCAAAGAGTGTATAACATTAGTGAAACATGTAGCCTATGTTTTATGTAATATACATAAGGCAGGCTATCTGTATTTGGATACAAAACCAGAGAATATTTTAGTGGTAGAAGGAGCCACGAAGCAAGTACAGTTATTTGATTTTGATTCACTTCTTTCCATTTCAGAGCTTACGAGCTTTATAAAATTACAACGTAGTGATATTAGAGTTTCCTACTCAAGGGGATTTGCACCAATAGAGCTGCAGAAAGCAAATATAAAAAGAATCGGGCCATATACAGATGTATTTGGCGTTGGAGCCTTGTTATTTTATCTTTTATTTGGTTATACCCCAACGGCACCTCAGTGTAGAACAACGGCAGTCTATGATTTCTCTAGTATTTCTTATAATACAAAGCAATGTGATAATAAAATCTTTAGAGCCTTGGAGAAGTTTTTTCATTGTACGATTGCCGTTTATTATGCTGACCGTTACCAAACAATGGAGGAGGCATTTCGAGCATTAGAAAAGCTGGAAAGATATGCAGATACGCTTGTTCCAAGAATTTATTCTACAC
Source organism: Candidatus Ruminococcus intestinipullorum (assembly GCA_018883985.1). GTDB lineage: Bacteria > Bacillota > Clostridia > Lachnospirales > Lachnospiraceae > Mediterraneibacter > Mediterraneibacter intestinipullorum_A. The sequence goes on from JAHLFA010000066.1 coordinate 22,228, forward strand.
ATATAGAGAAAGAGAGAATCTTGTTTGGGCGTGAGGAAGAGCTTGCTCAAATGGATAGAGTTTTAGAAAATCCAGAACATTCCCTGGTATTTGTCACAGGAATGGGAGGGATTGGAAAAAGTTCATTTCTTAGGGAGTATTTATTTACCCGTCGTGATAAATTTGATGTAATTCTATATGTTCCATATATGGGAAGTATAGAAGCTACAATAATTAATGATAATACAATTACAATTAACACCTTGCGACAGGAAGAAGAGCGAGAGTCAGATACAAGATATTTTGAAAAGAAATTGCAGAGGATGAAGGAACTTTTACATGGAACCTCTTCTATTTTGGTAATTGATAATTTTATAGGAAAACTTGATGATAAGTTGTGGGCTGTTCTACAAACGGGCATTCAGGTAATATTAGTTAGCCGTCAACACTATTCATATAAAAACAGTTTTGAATTACAACTTCATAGAATTTCCAAGTTAGAGGCATTACGGCAGCTTTTTGAATATCATTTGGGACGAAAAATTTCTCGTGAGGAGGAAAGAGCTTTTGAGAAACTTGTTCATAGTGTAGGTGGACATACACTGGTGTTAGAATTGATTGCAAAGCAAATTGTAAATAGTTATCTTACAGTAGATAAGGCTTTATATTTAGCTGAGAAAGATGGATTTACGGCGATTGGTTCGGAAAAGATAGACTATGAGAAAGATGAGAAATCTTTTAATGATACCATAGGAAATTTGATTGATTTTCTATTCAAGGAAAATGAACTTTCAGAGTCTAAAAGGATATTATTGAAACTATTATCTCTTTTGGGAAGTCATGGAATAGAAATAAATCAATTTCAAGAAAGTTTAGACCTGATATCAAAGGATGAGATTCATGAATTAATCAAAGAGGGATGGGTTTTACAATCAGGTGAAGTAATTTTTCTACACCAGGTTATTTGGGAGGCAATACATCGTTGGGAATGGATCTCTCGTTTTCTTGTGGAGGCAGATAAGTTTTTATTGTATTTTTACACAGAAATTCAGCTCCAACCTATAAAGCATCAATTTGTAAGACAAGCAAGGGAAATTCTCCTCCGATGTAAGAGAGAGAAAGCAATTTGCAATTTATCCAGTTACAAGAAATTACATCCTATTACTGTTTTAAATACACCACTTTATAAAGAAGAGTATATATTAGAGCAATCTAGGATAATCTTTAAGAACTATACACAGTATGATTCTAAGATGATAATGAAACTGTTTCATATCGTAGTTGAAATTCATATGAAGAATGGACAAAGAAAAGAGGCAGTACATGTGCTAAAGCAAGCAAAGCATCTTGCAAAGCAAGCAAAACAACACTCCATGTATGCTCTATATTATAATATGGTATCGGAATATTATGATATTCTTTTAAATGGTGCGTATGATGCAGAAACGATGGAAGAGAAAAGATTATTGAAAAAGTTGCTTAGGTCAGTTTACAAGGAACTACACGCAGACCGTGAAACGGGCTGCTGACAACAAACGGCGCTATGCTCCCGGCTGGGTGCATAGCACCTGTTTGTTGCGGGGGTTTCCAAAGGGGGCAGCGCCCCATTTGGCACACGACTTTGCGGAGCAAAGTGTAGTGTGTTATACGCTCTGTCGGCGTTGCCCTGAAAATACCGTTGCCGCCGGGGAGGGCAAGGGCATTTGACGCGGCAGGAAAGCAGGGCTTTGTTTGGGGCTGGTAAGCCGGAAACAAAGGGCTGATTTCAGCAGCAGACAGGGCGTATTATGAAAGCCCCCGTCCCTCGTCCTCCGCCCCCGGCCTATGGGACAAAAAGTCCCAAAGCTCTGGACACCGTGACCAGATGTGTGGCCACACTCCGGGAAAAGTAGCAGGACGGCAGGAAACCGTCAAGGCTGAAATGAATGGGCTGACGCCCGGCCTTGACCGTTCCCCGCCGCCCCGCTGGATGGGTGGACAAGGTGGCCAATCCCTAAAAGTGTTTGGCCGCACTCGTTCATTTTGGGGCCTTTCTTCTCCCAAAATTGAAATGGGCGGGAAAGCCCTAAAATGGCTTTCCCGCCTTGATTACCCATTAGCAAAGACGGGCGAGACTGTCAACGGCGGCGCTGAAAGCGCCGTTCATCTTGACCGTTGACTGGCTCGCCTGGCTTTGCTACTGCCCGTAAGAGATGGAAAAACAAGATGGAAAACAAGGTTAAAAATGGTTGACAAGTCTATCGGATGTGTGTTATACTGTGCGACAGTTTGAGATTGGAAGGAGGCTTACGTATGTTAATTTGTGTACGCTAATAAGCAATAAAAAGTAGAAGTACCTTTCCACATGATGGTGGGCTTTTTTTGCGTGCGTATGCAAAGGAACACGTAGGTTTGACACGAGCAGTCTTTGAACTGTATCGTGGTGTTTTTTCGTGCTTTGTTGTTATGCAGGCGTCTGCCCTCTCTGTGGGACAACGCCTGCTTTTTATTGCAGAAACAAAGGAACAATGCAATAAAAAAGGAGGTTCGCATTATGACCCAAAACAACAATTCATGGAGAAAAACTTATTTTACACTTCTTGCCGGACAAGCAATATCCTTTATTAGCAGCGGTATTTTGCAAATGGCCATTATCTTTTATTTGGTTGCGAAAACTAATTCTGCAATCATATTGACGGCGGCAACACTGATTGGATTTTTGCCGCAAGCCTGTTTAGGCCCGTTTGCAGGTGCTTTTGTTGACCGGCACAGCCGTAAAAGCGTAATGATTGGTGCGGATTTGATAATTGCCGCCGCTGGCGGTATTCTGGCGCTGGTGGCGTTTTACATGGAATTGCCCGTATGGTCTATTATGGTTGTCCTGTTAATCCGAAGTGCGGGAACTGCTTTTCATTCTCCAGCATTCAGCGCAGCAACACCTATGATTGTGCCAAAAGAGGAACTTACAAAATGCGCTGGTTACACGCAGACCATGCAAGCAGTAAGTGCGATTATCAGTCCAGCTGCCGCAGCGTTTTTATATGCTGTTTGGCCTCTTAATGCAATTATATTGTTAGATATTGTGGGTGCAATCCTTGCCTGTGTGACTGTTGCGATTTCGTCCATACCAACGCCTGAACTATGTCCAGAAACGAAAAGACAACAGTTTTTACAGGATATGAAAGAGGGGTATGTGGTATTAAAGCAAAACAGGGGCCTCTTTGCTCTGCTCTGGATTGGTGTAATTTATATGTTCTTTTATATGCCAATCAGTACGCTTTTTCCTCTCATCTGTATGTCATACTTCAAAGGAACACCGGCCCATGCCTCTGCCGCTGAAATTGCTTTTGCGGTTGGTATGCTGCTTGGCGGAGTCATTCTGAGCATTTGGGGCGGTTTTAAGAAACGGCGGTACACCATCGGTCTTTCCGTTCTCCTGATGGGCGTTAGCAATATGCTCTCCGGGCTTTTGCCGCCAGACGCATTTCTTGTCTTTGTTGTGTGCTGTACTGTTATGGGAATTTCCGCTCCATTTTACGGTGTGCAAAATGCGATTTTTCAAGAAACGGTCAAACCAGAATATCTGGGGAGAGTTTTTTCTCTACTGACAAGCGCCGCTTCCCTCGCCATGCCGTTTGGCCTTGTCATTTCCGGGCCTCTGGCGGAGCGGCTGGGAGTTGAGAAATGGTTTGTCATTTGCGGAATTGGCATTATCATCGTTGCGCTTGCCGTATTTTTACTACCCGGTTTGAGAGAGATTGACAATACGCAATAATCAACTGCACCTTTTTCTATTACTAAACAAAATGCCTGGATGGTGGTTCTGAAAAACCAGAACCGCCGTTCAGGCATTTTTTATCTTCGTCCTCTCTGCGGTTTTGGATTCTTCAGCAAGTCGGATTTTTCCGCAATCTTTTTCAGCCACTTCCGTTCTTCTACTGACAGCTTCCTAAAATTCAGCTTGAGCCGTTTGCAGATAAACGCCAAGTACGCTTGTTCCGTGTCGCTGTCCTGGCTGACGATTTCACCAGCAGTTTCCAGCATTTCTTTTAGCGGGTTATCCTCTGGGACGCTGAAAAAATCGTCCTTGTGTGTTTCCCGCAGAGCAAGGGCAATCCCGTTTATGTCCCGTTGTATCACATAGCGGCAAAACTCGTCCTCATCAATATGGGCGGTGATAAGCTGTCTTAACTGCGTATCACTCATGCCAGGATTATGCTTTTTTATAACAGTTGCGCTCATCGTGTCCACTATGGCGTTTGCACCCTGCGCCTGTTTCAGTGCCGTTCCGTTCACATAGATTTCAAGGTCAGCCATCAGCCGGGGGAAATCCGGGTGCGCCGCCAGCTCACACAGCAGGGTATTGTCTATCCTCCCGCTTTTCAGCAGGTCAATCATTTCATCACTCAAACGCAGGTCTGCAAGATCGGCGTTTGGGTGATTTTTCATTTCAGACAGCCCCAGCAGATAATCAGCGGTCACACCGTAAAACTTCGCCAGCCGGATAAGGGCATAGTGGCTGATGTCCTTGAAGTCTTCCGTTTCGTAACTGCCCAGCGCAGACTTGGAAAGCCCGGTCTGCTCCGCAAGCTGCCCCAGCGTCAAGCCACGCTCCACACGTAGGTCTTTTAATCGCTCTTGTATGGATAAAGACATATTCACCCTCCTTGCTAGCTCAACGAAAGAGAAGCCGTTATGCTATGTACTATGCTCATAGCATAACGGCATAGGCATTTACAGTTTTATTTTACCATTTGCTACATCTTCACGAAATTTATCAACAAGCTTCGCTGTCAGCTTGGATTTACCGTAGTGTTCAAGTACAAAAGTACGATAACTTTTTCCATCTACAAGCACATCACTTTTTCTGGTCAACAACCAATTTCCGTTACCTCCTCCCTGTTCTCTAATATTCCAGTCTTTCCCATATCTTTTATAGATTTCATCTTTTTTACCTTGAACAGACATTGATTCGCTTGGAATATAAACAATTTGCATAATAGCTCCTCCTTTATTTTGTGCAAGAAGACCAGAAACCTGAATTTGTCTTTTATCTTTTTTTGATTATATCACAAATCCGAGAGCGTGGAAATAGGGAGTTTTTCAGGCTGATTTCCTACCTCTTGGATATACGGCACAGGCGGTCAAAAAGGTGTAGACTTGGGATAGTTCATCGATGGACAAGCACCTTGGAAACAGAACACGCCAAAGAAAACGGAGGGACGCATGAGCAAAAGACCCTATCAACACCTGCCGCCGCTGGAACACAGGCCGGACGGCTCCCCCTACCGCATAACCCCGCCCCAGAAGAGACGAGCCAGCGGCCTGATACGCCGGGAGTGCTGCAACTGCGAGGACGGAAACTGCCTTGCGCTGGACGATGGCGACACCTGCGCCTGTCCGCAGATGATTTCGTTCTCCGTCTGCTGCAAGTGGTTCCGCTGGGCGGTCTTGCCGCTGGACAGGACGCTGGAAGCGGAGATTTACCGGGACAGGGACTTGAAACGCTGTGCGGAGTGCGGCGGTGTGTTCGTCCCGAAGTCCAACCGGGGCAAATACTGCCCGGACTGCGCCGCCAGAGTTCACAGGCGGCAGAAAACAGAAAGTGAACGGAAAAGGAGGTCTGCTGTGGACAGTTAAGAGCGGGAAAAGCCTTGATTTGCAAGGCTCCGCAAGCCCTCAACCGGGGCGGCTGGTATCATTTATCATTCGCCCCGGAAAACGGGCCTCTAACCGTCCACAAAACACGCTATGACAAACACGATTTATATTCACCAGCCGGAAAAGGCGTTCAGTTTCACCCGGCTCCCCAATTTCCTTTTTGAAGCACCCACATTCCAGCCCTTGAGCAACGAAGCGAAGGTGCTGTATGCCTTTGTCCTGCGCCGGGCGGAGTTGTCCCGGAAGAACGGCTGGGCGGACGAGTACGGGCGGGTCTACCTGTACTACCCCATCTGCGAGGTGGTCGCTTTGCTCCGCTGCGGGCGGCAGAAAGCGGTCAACACCCTGCGGGAGTTGCAGTATGCGGGGCTGGTGGAAATCCAGAAACAGGGCTGTGGAAAACCCAACCGCATTTACCCGAAATCCTATGAAGCGGTTCCAAACACCGACTTCAAGAAATCCGGTTATGGTACGCCGGAGGGCTGAAAACCGTACTTGGCGAGTACGAAAATCAATCCTCTTGAAGTACGGAAATCTGACGGTATATAGAAATACAGAGATTAAAACCATCTATTTACATTCATTCCATTCCAATCCTATCAGAGATATTTTCGGCGGGAAAACCCGCCGGAAAGGAATGGAATGGGGAAAGGAGTTCAATGGCACAACACGCAATTTTGCGATTTGAGAAGCACAAGGGCCACCCGGCGGGGCCGCTGGAAGCCCACCATGAACGGAAAAAGGAGCAGTACGCCAGCAACCCGGACATTGACACCAGCCGGAGCAAGTACAATTTCCACATCGTCAAGCCGGATGGCCGCTACTACCATTTCATTCAGAGCCGCATCGAGCAGGCCAGATGCCGCACCCGCAAGGACAGCACTCGGTTTGTGGACACGCTGATTACCGCCAGCCCGGAGTTTTTCAAGGGCAAGTCCCCAAAGGAGATAGCGGCCTACTTCCAGAGGGCGGCGGACTTCCTCATTGACCGGGTGGGCCGGGAGAACATCGTTTCGGCTATGGTACACATGGATGAAAAAACGCCCCATCTGCACTTGGTCTTTGTGCCGCTGACAAAGGACAACCGCCTGTGCGCCAAAGAAATTATCGGCAACCGGGCCAATCTGACGAAGTGGCAGGACGATTTTCACGCCTGTATGGTGGAGCAGTACCCCGACCTGGAGCGTGGGGAAAGCGCCAGCAAGACGGGCCGGAAGCATATCCCCACCCGGCTGTTCAAACAGGCGGTCAACCTCTCCAAACAGGCGAGGGCCATTGAAGCGGTTCTCTCCGGCATTACCCCGCTGAACGCCGGAAAGAAGAAAGAGGAAGCCCTCTCCATGCTGAAAAAGTGGTTTCCGCAGATGGAGAACTTCTCCGGGCAACTGAAAAAATACAAGGTCACAATCAATGACTTGTTAGCGGAAAATGAAAAGCTGGAAGTCAGGGCAAAGGCCAGCGAAAAAGGCAAGATGAATGACACGATGGAACGGGCGAAGTTAAAAAGCGAACTGGACGATATGCGGCGGCTGGTTGACCGTATCCCGCCGGAGATTTTAGCGGAACTGAAACGGCAACAGCGGCAGCATGGAAAGGAAAGGTGATCTTATAAGTAATATCAGATACAAAAAGGAAATCGAAATCGTGACTTTTCAGGGAAAGGAAATCACACTGGAAAATCTCTCCCCGGTGTTCACGCCGGAACAGGAAGCAGCCAAACGCCGGGAACTGGAACAGCAGCTTTATGAGGTGTTCCGCAAGTACGCCGACAAGCGGGAGAGTGAGGAAGCCGGGACATAAGGTTTTCCAAACCCATCATTGATTTGCGGGGCTGCTGGCGGTATAATAGAACTGTCAGCAGCTCCGTTTCTTTTTTAAGAAAAGGAGCGACAATATGAACAATCGGATAGACGCAATCTATGCAAGACAATCGGTAGACAAAAAGGACAGCATTTCCATTGAAAGCCAGATTGAATTTTGCAAATACGAGTTGAAAGGCGGTAACTGCAAGGAATACACAGACAAAGGGTACAGCGGCAAGAACACAGACCGTCCGAAGTTTCAAGAACTGGTGCGGGACATCAAGCGGGGCTTGATTGCAAAGGTCGTGGTTTACAAGCTCGACCGTATCAGCCGTTCCATTCTGGACTTTGCCAACATGATGGAGCTGTTCCAGCAGTACAATGTGGAGTTTGTGTCCTCTACGGAAAAGTTTGATACCTCCACGCCGATGGGACGGGCCATGCTGAATATCTGTATCGTGTTCGCCCAGCTTGAACGGGAAACGATACAGAAGCGGGTAACGGACGCTTACTACTCCCGCAGTCAGCGGGGCTTTAAGATGGGCGGGAAAGCCCCTTACGGCTTCCATACGGAGCCTATCAAGATGGACGGTATCAACACAAAGAAGCTGGTGGTAAACCCGGAGGAAGCGGCCAATATCCGGCTGATGTTTGAGATGTACGCCCAGCCCACAACTTCCTACGGGGACATTACCCGGTACTTTGCCGAACAGGGGATTTTGTTCCATGGCAAAGAGCTGATACGCCCCACGCTGGCGCAGATGTTACGCAATCCTGTCTATGTGCAGGCAGACCTTGATGTGTACGAATTTTTCAAAAGTCAAGGTACAGTCATTGTCAATGACGTTGCCGATTTTACGGGCATGAACGGCTGCTATCTGTATCAAGGGCGAGATGTAAAGGCCAGCAAGAAAAACGACTTAAAAGACCAAATGCTGGTACTGGCTCCCCATGAGGGTATCGTCCCCTCCGACACCTGGCTGACCTGCCGCAAGAAGCTGATGAACAACATGAAAATCCAGTCTGCCCGGAAAGCCACCCACACATGGCTGGCAGGAAAAATCAAGTGCGGGAATTGCGGGTATGCTCTTATGAGTATCTACAATCCCTCCGGCAAACAGTATCTCCGCTGCACGAAACGGCTGGACAATAAAAGCTGTCCTGGCTGTGGGAAAATCATCACTTCGGAACTGGAAGCGGTTGTTTATCAGCAGATGGTAAAGAAGCTGGCAAGCTACAAGACGCTGACAGGAAAAAAGAAAGCGGCAAAGGCAAACCCGAAAATCACCGCCCTGCAAGTGGAACTTGCCCATGTAGACAGCGAGATTGAAAAGCTGGTGGACAGTCTGACGGGGGCAAACAATGTCCTGTTCTCCTATGTGAATGTGAAGATAGCGGAACTGGACGGGCGCAAGCAGGAACTTCTGGCAAGGATAGCGGAGTTGACTGTGGAGGCCATCAGCCCGGAACAGGTCAGCCAGATTTCCGGCTACCTCGATACCTGGGAGAATGTATCTTTTGATGACAAGCGGCGTGTGGTGGATTTGATGATCACCACCATAGCCGCCACAAGCGACAGCTTGAACATCACATGGAAAATCTGACTGGCGGCACCCCTCCCGTCAGATACCTACCCTGTGTAGTCCCTTGTAAACTGTACTTTGCTTCTGTAGAAAAAACATTGCAATATTCCAGAAAAAATGTAGCAGAAGATAAAGACTATTTATATATAAAAAATATTTTATCAAAGGCTACCATATTGATGCGAAGTGGTTTCGGTTCTGATAAGACGATAAAATCGTTGCTTAGTACAGCACAAAAGCTCATTTATGAAAATACAACGCCGTTTGCAGATGTACGAATGGAATTGTGCCTAGTTTCTAGTTGGTATTTTACTTTAATTTCTGAAAATAAAGAAATGGTAGAACAATTGATGCATAAAGTATGTCTGCTTTCAAAACAAATCATACATACAGATTTGGAGAGAATAGAGATATTTATTATTCCTTATGCAAATATGTTTTTAGAATTGGGTTGTTATCAAAAATCTTTAGAATTGTTGAATCAAGGGATAGAGCTTTGTGAAAAATACAGGGACATGGATGCTTATAATCGAATAAAGGTAAATTTACAGGAATATGCGATGCAAGTTCGATTGCATTGAGAAAATCAGATTATAAAAATGTCGAGTTATACTCTGTGTATTACAAATAGGAGGTAACAGACATGAAGAAAAGAATAAATTGTGATGTAGGGGCAGGGAAAAAAGCAAACGATAAAATTTCTATTTCTTATGATTCCTTATTACTCTATGGAATTACCGAGATTGCAGATATGGAAATAGGATTTATGATTCAAGATGACGATTATAATGAGATTAAAACAGGTCCACGTCAGATACAGACAAATATTGTGGATCAATATGATTACCAAAAGCTAAGTTACAGAGAGGCAATTGTAAGTGATGCAATACAAAATGAATATCAGTACAATGTTGCGTATTTTTCTGATAAAGTTTTGTATGAGCAAAACGGAATTTCTATTTTATCTAGTATATTTATGGAAAATAAAGATGAAGAAATGGCAGTTGCCTTGGAAGTGAAAAATACATCAGAGCAAGCAATTCATGTAATCGCCAAAAGAGTGTCCATAAACGGCCTTATCGTGTATGATGGTACATGGACATCAAGTACAATTAACGCCGATAAGACGGGAATTTTAGATATTAATTTGAATGATATTTTAGAAACAAATTTGTGGGATATATACGGAATTGAAGAGGTAGGAAGTGTAGAAATAACGTTAGATTTTAAAGATGAAAATTGGAATGAAGTAATGGAGGAAACAACTGTTACAATAGAAAATCCAGAAGTTTCATCAAAGTTTAATTCTGAAGGTGTAGAAGTATATAACGTGGATGGTGTGCGAATTCTTATGAAAGACATTATTAAAGAGGATGAGGATTATAGCGAGGATTTATATATTTTACTTCTTGTAGAGAATGAAACAGATAGTAGCATTACATTAGATGATTCTTATGATTCCTTTTCAATTAATGGGTATATGACAGATGCGATGATGTCATCTATTACATTAGAAAGTGGTTCTAGTGCAATTTTAGAGATTGAAGTATTTGAATCAGATTTGGAAGAAAATTCGATTTCAGATGTCTCAGATATTTCTGAAATAGAAGTAGGAATGGAGTTAGAAAAGAACAATGGAAACGAAGAAGAGATTGTTTTGACATTGACTCCTTAAACAAATAGTATGAAAATATTACTTTGCATTTTCTGAGATTTATTGTACAATAAAATTGGTTATATAAAAATGAGCAAAAATAATATAAAATAAATGTCAGATAGGGGAAGTAGAAAGTTGTTAACATATAGCTTTGAAAATGTAGAAGGTACTTTATATGAATATCTCTATGAATGTATCAAAAATGATATTTTGCAAGGAAAGATACAATCTGGAGAACGTCTTCCCTCAAAAAGGATGTTTGCACAAAATCATGGTATTAGTACAATAACGATTCAAAATGCATACGACCAGTTAATTAGTGAGGGGTATATTTATACAATTCCAAAGAAAGGATATTATGTCGCAGAGATTAAAGGTGGAACAAATTCATTTCAGATATCAAAAAATACGAGAAATGTTGTAGTTCCACCTAAAAAAGAGAAGTACAAGATAGATTTATCCAGCAATCAGATGAACCCAGAAAAATTTCCGTTTTCTGTATGGGCAAAAATGGGGCGTCAGATTATTTCAAATGAAAGTAAAGCACTTATGGAGGTATCTCCTACAGGTGGTATTTTGGAATTAAGAGAGGCAATTGCAGAGCATTTATCCTCCTTTAGAAATATGATAGTAGACCCAAATCAAATTATTATTGGAGCAGGAACTGAGTATTTATACAGCTTATTAATACAATTATTTGGAGCAAATCAAATATATTGTGTGGAGAATCCAGGATATAAAAAGTTAGTTCAGATTTATCAGCAGTACAATATTTTTTGTAAATATGCAGATATGGATGATTCAGGAATTTCAATACAAGGGCTAAATGATGCAAATGCAAATATTGCACATATTAGCCCAAATCATCATTTTCCTACTGGAATTACGATGCCAATCCACCGAAGATATGAAGTTTTGGCATGGGCGAATGAAAAAGAGGACAGATATATTATCGAAGATGATTATGATAGTGAGTTCCGTATAAATGGAAAACCAATTCCAACATTATTTAGTATTGATGCGTGTGAAAAGGTGATTTATATGAATACATTTTCAAAGTCATTAACACCTACAATACGAATCAGCTATATGGTGCTTCCAATACATTTGGCAAATCGTTTTTACGAAAAGTTATCTTTTTACTCATGTACAGTTTCTAATTTTGAACAATATACATTGGCAGCCTTTATAAAACAAGGGTATTTTGAGAAACATATTAATCGTATGCGTTTGCACTACAGTCGAGTGAGAAATAAAATTGTAGAATATTTGGAAGAAAGTAAATTAAAAAGAGTATGTCAAATTGTTGAAAATGATTCAGGACTTCACTTTTTACTTCGAGTAGATACCACCATGTCAGATCAACAGGTATCAGAACTTTTAAAGGAACAAGGCATTCATATTCAGGCACTTTCGGAATATTTTTTATTTGGAGAAAATGAAAGTGAACATTTATTTTTATTTAATTATTCAAACCTTGAGCTAGAAGATGTAGAAGTAGCATTTGAAGCATTGTATTATATTTTGTTTCAGGAAAAAGAAAAGCCCGACTGCTTATATTAGCAGTTAGGCTTTTTTTGTAAGAGGAATGCATTAGTTTTGGTAGAAAGAACCCATGTAACGAATGTATTCATCAGCAGTATGATTTGCTTTCCAATCTTGTACGCTGGCTTTGTTTCGTTCTCCAGCAATAACAGAAAGTTCTTTTCCAAGTTTTTCAAAAGCTTCTTCAACTACTTCTTCTGGAGTTTGTGCAATCTTCATAACAGCCTCACCCTGTGGTCCTCCAGGAAGATTGCTTAAAAGACTAGGAGTGATTGTTGTTCCTAAAGTAATAACTTCAACATCTACGTTTGTTTTTTCTACTTCACATGCAACAGCTTCTGTCATTTTTAAAATAAATGCTTTTCCAGCACCATATTGTCCATTCCATGGAGAACTAGAAATACCAGTCATAGAAGATACATTGATAACGGCACCACGATCTTGTGCAGCAAAAATCTTCATATAATGGTAGAAGCATTTCATAAATGTAATTACATTTACATGAATCATAGCATCATGCATTTCCCAAGAAGTATCTTGAATTTTTCCAAAAGAGTGTAAACATGCAACATAAGACATAAATCCCATATCTAAACCTTCTGTGGCAGCAAAAATTGCATCAGTTGCATCTGGTTTAGAAAAGTCTGCACGTACAACTTTGTAGTCAATGCCATATGTATTTTTTAGTTCCTCTCCTAGTTGTTGAAGCTTTTCTTCACGGCGTCCAACCATAACAACGTTCATACCTTCTTTTGCTAGTTTTTCACAAAAAGCTTTTCCAACACCTTCTGTAGCACCTAAAATAATACCCCATTCTCCATATTTTTCTTTCAATGTCATGTCTTTATTCCTCCTAAAAAGTAAATCAATTGTTAATATTATAACACACATAAATAGAAAGGGAAGAGGTAAATGATAAAAATAATGAAATAAAATAAGAGTATTGCAAATATTCATTAAGTTTGTTATAATGCGAACGCAAGTTAGTTAGAACTAATAAAATATGATTATAGATAAAGGAGTTTTTAAACTATGAAGAGAAAGATTTTTTCAATTCTTATGACAGCAGCACTTACTGTAGGAATTTTAGCTGGATGTCAAAATACAGACAACCAAACGGAAGGTGAGAAAAGTACAGTAGAAATGATAACTGTTACAGACGCAAAGGGAGAGGTTGAAATTCCGGCAGACCCACAGCGTATTGTAGATTTAAGTGGAAATAGTGACATGTTAAGTGTGCTGGGATATTCTGTAGTAGGAACAGCGAATTCGGACGCATATGACTATACCAAATTCCCATCTTATTTAGAGGAAACATTAGAAGGAGCAAAAATTCTTGGATATAGTATGCAAGATACTATGGATATTGAAGGGATTTTAGAATTAAATCCAGACTTGATTATTATATCGAGTGTACAGGAAAAGATGTATGAGCAATTAAAGGAAATTGCACCAACAATTATGGTGGAATTAGCACAAATCAATTGGAAAGAGGATATCGAAACATTTGCATCACTAATGAATCAAGAGGAAAAAGCAAATACATGGTTGCAGGAGTATGAAGAAAAGGCGAAACAAGTAGGGGCTGAAGTTAAAGAATTGTATGGAGAGGACACAACCTATTTGGCACTTTTAGCAAGTGGAGGTCAGCTTTACGTATTTGATGCGGCAGGAATTGGTAGTGTGATGTATGAAGATATGGGATTGAAAAAACCAGAGAATATGCCAGAACAGGAAAATATTAGTCTACCAGTTATTACGTATGAAGGATTGGCTGAAATTGATGCAGACTATCTGTTAGTAGTAGGTACAGATTCTGATATGGAGAGTTTAAAACAAAACAGCATTTACAATAATATGCGTGCTGTAAAAGAGGGACATGTAGTAGAACTTCCTTCTAGTCCATATTTTAATATTGGTTATAGTTGTATTGGAAGAGATATTTTCTTAGATGAATTTGTTTCATTGATGGAGAAATAAGTGAGGGAAATGATGAAGTATAAAGTTTGGAGTTTAACAGCAGCAGGTATGCTGCTGTTATTCGTAGGAGTGTTTGCATCTATTCATGTTGGGGCAAAATCAATTCCTATGCAGGATATTTATCAAGCAATATTTTCATATGATGGTTCGTTGCATGCACAGCTTGTACGAGATGTAAGACTCCCAAGAATGCTTTGTTCAGTTTTAATAGGAGGCATGTTAGCACTTACAGGAACAATGATGCAAGGGGTGTTACGAAATCCAATTGCTGAACCATCTGTTATGGGTGTAACCCAAGGAGCTACACTTGCAGTGGCAATATCTAGTGTATCTCCAATGATTGGTGGAATTTATGGGAACTTTATTATGGGACTTATAGGAGCCTTATTAAGTGGAGTCTTTCTGTTTCTTTTTACAATACAAAGTGCTTCTAACCAAAGTATGTCTAGGATTTTATTGGCAGGCACAGCTATGAGTACATTTTTTCTTTCTTTAGCATCTGTCATTGCGTTGCTTGGAAATCGTTCTCAGGAGTTGGCCTTTTGGCTTGCAGGAGGAATGCGTCAGGCTGGGTGGATGCAGGTATGGATGCTGTCATTTGTAGGAGGTATTTTTAGTATTCTTGCCTTGCTGATGGCTGGGAAAATCAACCTAATCAGTATGGGAGATGAGGTGGCAATTGGACTTGGTATTTCGCCAGAGAAAATCAAGTTATACACTATAATCTGTTTAATTCCTATTTGTGGAGTTTGTGTTGCATCAGCAGGAAATATTGGCTTTGTGGGATTATTTATTCCACATATAATACGCAAGATAATAGGCAATGATTATCGAAAGTTGATGCCACTTTCTTTTTTATATGGCAGTGTTATTCTAGTATTTTCAGATATAGCAGCACGTATGCTGATAGAACCATATGAACTTCCTATTGGATTATTTACAGCAGGGATAGGAGTTCCTGTCTTTTTATTGCTTGTAAGAAAGGAGAAGAATTAAGTGAAACAATATAAAAATAGTATCGCAGCAATTTCTTGTGTAATTCTCCTTTTGTTATCCGTTATTATATCTTTAATGGTAGGGAGTTACCATATGAGTCCAACAGAGGTGTTGGGGACATTTCTAGGTAGAGGCAGCAAAATTCAAGAGTTTACTATTTATGATCTTCGTCTTCCTAGAATCATATTGGCAATTATAGTTGCATCCGCATTGGCATTTTCAGGAGGAATTTTGCAGGCCATTACAAGAAATCCATTGGCAGAATCTGGAATGATAGGAATTAATGCTGGAGCAGCTTTCTTTGTTGTACTTTGGATTTCTTTTGGAACAAGTGCGTATTATTCGGCAATGAAACTTTCAACAGTACTTTTGATGCCTTTAATCGCAATATTTGGTGCAATTGTAGCCGTTGTATTTATCTATCTCTTTGCATATAAAGGAGGAATTCGTCCTGTACGATTTATTTTAACAGGGGTGGGAGTAAATGCTGGAATTTCGGCTGTAATTACCTTTTATCAATTGAACATGTCAAAGGGAGATTATAATCAAGTATTGACATGGACAAATGGTAGTTTATGGGGAAGTAGCTGGAATTATATTTTTATAACTGCACCTTTTGTTTTGCTTCTTATTATTGTTGTTTTAGTACGTAGTCGTACGTTGGATGCATTAGGTTTGGGAGATGAACTGGCACAGGGGATAGGAGTACATGTACAAAAGGAAATGATATTCTTCTTAGGAGCAGCAGCATTTCTTGCGGCACTTGCAACAGCCGTAGCAGGAAATATTGCATTTTTAGGACTATTGGGGCCACAAATTGCAAAAAGGTTCACTGGACCGATTCATCGAAGAATGCTGCCATTAGCAGCTGGAATTAGTTCCGTAATTCTGGTAGTCGCAGACACAGCAGCAAGAAATTTGTTTGCACCGATAGAGATTCCAGTTGGAATTGTTGTATCTATTTTGGGTGTACCATATTTTATGTATTTAATGATGAAAAGCAAATAGGAGGAGAATGATATGGGGATAGAAATTAAAGATTTAAAAGTATCCTATGATGATAGAGTGATTATTCCAAATGCCAATCTCAAAATACCTTCAAACAAGATTACAATGTTAATCGGTCCAAATGGATGTGGAAAATCTACTATGTTGAAATCAATTGCCAGAATTATTCCAGTTCAAAATGGTCAAATTCTTTTGCATGGAAAAGATATGAAAAAGATTCCACAAAGAGAATTGGCAAAACAGATGGCTGTACTTCCACAAAGTCCTATTGTACCAGAAGGAATTTTAGTAAAGGATTTGGTTGCCTATGGTCGTTTTCCATATCAAAAACCATTGTCTGGCTTGAAAAAGGAAGACCATGAAATCATTCAGTGGGCAATGGAGAGGACGGGAGTTTCTGATATAAAAGATAGAAAAGTGGAGGAACTTTCGGGAGGGCAAAGACAGCGTGTGTGGATTTCCCTTGCACTTGCTCAAAAAACAAACGTACTAATTTTAGATGAGCCTACCACATATTTGGATATGGCACATCAACTAGAAATTTTAGAGTTGCTTAAGAAATTAAATGAAGAAGAAAAAACAACGATTATATTAGTTATTCATGAATTGAATCATGCAGCAAAATTTGCAGACCATATCATAGGAATGAAACAGGGACAGATTTTATTTGAAGGTGCACCAAGTGATGTGATACAGGTGGAAAATTTAAGACGCCTATATGAAATAGAAGCTGTATTAATGAAAAGTGAAGAAAGGGGATATCCAATTTGTACCGATTATTCCTTAATTCGTGAGAAAGAAAGGTCTTGAGTTTTTTTCGTGTTATCCGTATAATGTATTCGTTATAAATAGGCATAAAACGGCAGATAAGAAAGGAATTGTGTTGTTTCTATGGCAGAGAATAAATGGAATATTACGTACAAAGAGATTTGTGAGCTTAAAGAGGAGCAATATCAGATTATAGATATTAGAAATGAAGCATCTGCAGCATACGGAATGATTCCAGGTGCAATTTTAATTCCTCAAGAAGAACTGGAAACTAGGTTGCAGGAAGTTTCAAAAGAGAAGAAGATTATTTTCTATTGTATGAGAGGGATTTTCAGTGAAGAATGTGCAGAGACATTTCGAGAGATGGGGTACGATGCATATAGCTTAGAGGGCGGATATACCAGTTGGCTTGTGGAATTGATGAAGAAAGAAGAAGTTTCTAAGGCGGAAGAAGTAGAGGAAAGTATTCGAAAGAAATTTCATAAAAGACTATTTTCCCGTTTTGCAAAAGCTGTACGAGAGTATGAGTTGATTCAGGAAAATGACAAAATTGCCGTTTGTATTTCAGGTGGCAAGGATTCCATGTTAATGGCAAAATTATTTCAGGAATTGAAAAAGCACAACAAATTTCCATTTGAAATAGTATACTTAGTTATGGATCCAGGATATAGTGAAGTAAATCGAAAATTGATTGAAAGTAATGCGAAGCTTTTAGATATACCAATTCAGATATTTGAATCGGATATTTTTGACGCAGTATTTGAAGTAGAAAAGTCGCCTTGCTACTTATGTGCAAGAATGCGAAGAGGGCATTTATATAGTAAGGCAAAAGAATTGGGGTGCAATAAAATAGCACTGGGACATCATTATGATGATGTGATTGAAACTATTTTGATGGGAATGTTATATGGTGCACAGGTACAAACTATGATGCCAAAACTTCACAGTACTAATTTTGAAGGAATGGAATTGATTCGTCCAATGTATCTTATAAGAGAGGATGATATTAAGCATTGGAGAGATTATCATGGACTACGATTTTTACAATGTGCATGCCGTTTTACAGATACTTGCAGTGTGGATGGAAGTGGAGCTTCTAAAAGACAAGAGGTGAAGCATCTAATCGCAAGTCTTAAGGAAACAAACCCTTATGTGGAAGGAAATATTTTTAAAAGTGTGGAAAATGTAAATTTAAGCACAATTATTGCATATAAAGAACATGGGGTAAAGCACCATTTTCTTGATGATTATGATAAAATATAGAAAATTATTCACTTTTTGTGCATAAAATCTTGAAAAAAGAGAATAGAAAGTTATAATATTTTAATAGAAGCTTGTAATAACAGGAGGAAGAAAAGATGAGTATTAAAATTGGTATCTTAGGATATGGAAATCTTGGACGTGGAGTAGAATGTGCAATCAAACAGAACCCAGACATGGAGTTGGTAGCCGTATTTACACGTAGAAATCCAGAAAGTTTAAGTATCTTAACAAAAGAAGCATCTGTATGTAGCATTTCTGAGGCAGCAGATTGGAAGGATAAGATTGATGTTATGATTTTATGTGGTGGAAGTGCGACAGATTTACCAAGCCAGACACCAGAATTTGCGAGCATGTTCAATGTTGTAGATAGTTTTGATACTCATGCAAGAATTCCAGAACATTTTGAAAATGTAGAAAATGCAGCTAAGGCAGCAGGAAAGCTTGGTATTATATCTGTGGGCTGGGATCCTGGAATGTTTTCTCTAAATAGAATGTATGCCAATGCGATTCTTCCACAAGGAGAAGATTATACATTTTGGGGAAAAGGCGTAAGTCAGGGACACTCAGACGCTATACGTCGTATTGAAGGCGTAAAAGACGCAAAACAATATACAATTCCTGTGGAAGCAGCACTTCAGGCAGTAAGAAATGGGGAAAATCCACAGCTTAGCACAAGAGAAAAACATACAAGAGAGTGTTTTGTTGTTTTAGAAGAAGGTGCAGATGCAAAAAAAGTAGAAGAAGCAATCAAAACAATGCCAAATTACTTTGCAGATTATGACACAACTGTTCACTTTATTAGTGAAGAAGAATTGAAGAAAAACCACAGTGGAATTCCTCACGGAGGATTTGTACTTAGAAGTGGAGTAACAGGTTGGGATGGAGAGCATAAGCATCTCATTGAGTATAGTTTAAAATTGGATTCAAATCCAGAATTTACAGCTTCTGTTATTGTAGCTTATGCAAGAGCTGCTTATAGACTACATAAAGAAGGTCAGACAGGATGTAAGACTGTATTTGATATAGCACCTGCGTATTTAAGTGCAAAAAGTGGTGAAGAGTTGAGAGCACATATGCTATAATTGAGAATATTCGATATAAATAAAGGAGAGGCGATGAAAATGTCTCTCCTTTTTGGAAAATTATAAAGAAGGAGATGAGTATGGGAATCGGAAAAAAGAACTTAATTTTTTCCAGAGGTATCATGTTTACACTGATATCGTTTATTTTAGTTTTTCTATTAAGTTTTGAAAGTGTAATGGTAGTCTCTGCGGAATCAGATAACAAGAAGACAATTCGGGTAGCATACGTTTTGTGGGAGAACTTTCAAGAAGGTGCCGAAGGAGAGCCAAAGTCAGGCTACAGCTATGATTATTTGAAAAAGATTTCCTATTATACAGGCTGGAAGTATGAATATGTGTATGGTTCTTTTGCTGAGCTTTATGAAAAGTTAGTCTCAGGTGAAATAGATTTGATGGCGAACATTTCTTATACTGAAGAAAGAGCGAAGCAGATTTATTTTTCTAATTATGCTCAGGGAGATGAGTATTTCTATATATATGGGCAGGGAGGACAGACTAAGATAAATGGTAATGATCCTACTACATTTGAAGGTGCAAAGGTAGGGGTGAATGCTGGAAGTTATCAAATAGAACTGTTTGAAAAATGGTGTGAAGAAAATTCTGTACAGTGTGAAATTATAGAATATACGGATTTTCAGGAGAGAGTAGATGATTTAGCATCGGGAGCTTTAGATGCAACAGTAGGAACAGATGCATATTTAAGTTTAAACTGGGATCCACTCGTACAAATTGGAAAAGAGCCTTATTACTACGGGGTTTCTAGGGAGCGAAAAGATGTGCTCGTAGAACTGAATTCAGCGATGCAAGCCATCAAGACTGCAAATCCATTTTATAATGATGAGCTTAGAACAAAATATTTTAATCGAAATTCTAGTGTTATGGGGATGTTAACAGAGGATGAGAAGCAGTGGCTAAATCATTCTTCTGAGATTAGAGTGGGCTATTTGAGTAACTATATTCCATATAGTGATACAAATACGAATACAGGTAAGATGGATGGAGTTGGAAAGGATTTATTAGACTCTATCAAAGAAGAGTACGGTATGGAGTATGATTCACAAGGATTTTCTTCCTATCCAGAGATGCTACAAGCACTACATAATAATGAAATAGATGTGATTTTTCCAGCATATGGAGATCCAGGTGCTGCAGAGTTATATGAATTAGTAGTAACAGATCCAGTCACAACAACCACCCTTACATTATATTATCGTGAGAATAAAATAGAAGATATAAAAACTGTGGTAATCAATCGGATGGATCCTTTTCAGGAGCAATATGCACTCTTACATTATCCTGAGGTAGAACAAATAAAGTATGATGATTTTTTGACATGTGCAAAAGCTGTAATCAATGAAGAAGTAGATTGCACAATCCGAGAAACAGCCAGAATTGATAAAAACCACAAAGGGGTTAAAAAGGCGTTGCAAACGACGGCATTAAGAGATTTTGTGAATATCAGTTTTGGAGTT
>JAHLFA010000067.1 GCA_018883985.1 Candidatus Ruminococcus intestinipullorum
AGAGATATCGTCGGCAGCGTCAGATGTGTATAAGAGACAGATTTATAATTGTATTATTCCAAAATAATAGAGTACAGCTGCAATTCCTGCCGCAACAGCAAAACCAATCACTGCAAACAACGCCGCCAGTAACCATGTCTGATATGGCCTTTTACCTTCTTCTCGGAGCTTTTCTATTTCGTCCAGACGTTTTCCCTCTATAAACATCTTAATTTCTTTATACGTTCCAAGATCATTTGCTTTCTTTTCCTTCTCAATCTTATGAGCAATCCACATGGTCACTCCGTAAATACAGGTCCAGATTCCAATTCCAATTGGCCATAAAAGAAAAAACAGCGGCACTACAGACACACAAACAATGATAAGTAATATCGTATAAATCCAACCATATTGCTTCAGCTTTCTAATGTCCTCGTTTTTAATCATTTCTTGCATTTTTTCAACATCTCCTTTAACCAGAATATCCAGAGAAATTCCAAAAAGAGAACTAAGCAGAAGAAGACTATTAATATCCGGATAATTTTTATCATTCTCCCAATTAGATACCGTCTGTCTTGTAACAAACACTTTCTCCGCCAGTTCTTCCTGAGACATTTTTAATTCCTGACGATACTTTCTAATCTGTCTTCCAATTTCCATTTTCGTTTCCTCCTGAGATTATTCTATTTCAGAGAATAGGATTTCCGCTATCAAAACTATCTGACATCAACAAATTTTAGGCATGTCAAAACGTTTTGACATATAGCTATTTCTCATGACTGATCGTTTTTGTTACCGCAATCACCACCGGGAACAGCACAACCGCAATCACCCAGATGATCCACCCTTCTTCCCAGTTCTTAGTCGGCAGACTTACAGCCAGATAAATAGCCGTAACAACTAACCAGTATACAAGAATAACCAAAGAATTGACCGGATGTGTCTTTTTCTCTTTCGTATAATCACCCTTTTGAAGCAATTTGTCAAAGCTTTCCCAAATTATGCCCACTCTGATAAAACACATCACACCGATTCCGACAATCACCAAAGTAATGCAGAGCATAAATACCAGAAAAATCTCATTTTCCTCATTAATAATCACCCCGGCAAATATAGGTATGATGGCCAAAACACAAAGGCATGCCCCGATGATATTATTCCGGATGTACGTGTCGCGAAATGCTTCTCTTCTTTCCTTCACCATGCCAGTCATCCCATACTCAGTTTCAAACACTTCTTTTTCCAGATATTCAAAGGAAGATGTCTTACTTCCGCTATAGATAAATATCGCTACCGCGATAGCGACAATGCACAGCAAAATAATCATACCAATTGCTCCTGCCACATCTTCGGACAAGCCGTACTTCCCGCTCTCGCTCAGCACACCCAGCATCAAAAGACAGATCGGTGATAAGATACACAGGAACACACCATAAGCGATTGTCCTTGATGTTATTGTTTTGACATTCAGAAAATCTCTCGCCTCCTAAAGTGATACGTATCGTCTGGATGAAATCTCTTCGCTAACTGCAGGTGCAACCTCCTCTTCTATCTCATCTTTTAAAAGATAATCTGTCGTCACACCGAATAGTCTGGAAAGACGAATCATCTTTTCTAAATCAGGGAAAGACTGAGCTCCATCCCACTTGGATACCGATTGTCTGGATACATTCATCTGTTCCGCCAGTTCCTCCTGAGACCATCCGGCTTTCTTACGCAGTTGAATCAGTTTTTCCTCAAATATCATACTTAAATCCTCCTCGTACAATTATTATGGTTTGATTGTAGCGTTTTGGATGGTTGCCCACTACCAATCAGCACTTTTCAATATGTCAATTTCCGGTTGCATCTGGTGCAACAACCAGAATAGTTGCCTTTTCAAAGATTCCATGTATGTAATTCAAGATTATTTACTCTCCGTTCTTTTTCTCTACGAAATAATAAATCCCATTACTCTACTTCGGATTTCTTCCAAGATTACTTCCACCGATGTACCAACAAATAGCAACGTTCCAAAGAACCAATGGTCTGCCTTGATACCTCCAAGATATTTGCCAGCTCTTCCTGTTTTAATCCATGTTGCTTTCGCAACTCTTCAATCCGGTTTTTCAATTTCTTTCTCCTTACTAGATGGAAAGTTTCCTTTACATTCTTATCATATATATAACCCACTAAAATATCAAGTAGACTTTCCATCTAAATAAAAAGGGATTGCCTTTGATATGATACCTCCTTCTATTCTGACTCTGTGTCATTATTATTTCCAATACTTATATTTTATTATTTATTATGCTTGAAACGTATAATATAAAAAAATTTCTCATGCCGACATTCATATTAAAATTAGCATGAGAATTTTTTACTTATTTACTATTTTCAATTTTATCACATTGCAGTTGTAACATTTGGATAAATAACGAAGTAGCTTGATGCTTAATATGATTCTTTTTCCAAAGAATCACACTTCTTGTCGTAAATTCTGGCAGTACTGGTTTAAAACATAACTCTGGGCTGCTAGCTATTGACAATGCCCCATCCAAACATACCGCACAGCCTACTCCCTTTTCCACAAGCAATGCTGTATTTGAAAGAATATCATATTTTGCAGGAACTTTAAGATCACTTTCTTCACACCGTAACCAGTGTAACACTTTATTTTTTGCACTCTCACGACTAGGCAAAATCAATGGGTAACTCTTAATATCTTCTATATTTATAGTCTCTTTTTCTGCCAAAGGGTGGTCTTTACGCATCAGGATGCCCCAGATTTCTTTTTCTTTGAGTCTTATAAATTCGAATCGAGTGGTATCTACTGGCTCTAAAACAATACCGATATCAATTAACCCCTTCTCAATATCTTCTTTGACATTATCTGCCATTTTATTATGCAGATCAAATTGTACATTGGGATACTTTTGCAAAAATTCAAAAATATAATCTGCTAGAATTCTCCCGCCCTTCGCCTCCGCTGCCCCGACTGTAATCACCCCTCTTACCTGTTCCTTTTTATTCAAAAAAGTCTGTTCTGCTCAATCAGCTAAAGTGACTATTTCTTTCGCCTGTTGTTTAAATAAAAAACCATCATCCGTTAGAGTTATAGATCTTTTACCCCGTATCAGCAAAGTCGTTCCTAACTCCATTTCCAATTCCATCAACTGTCTACTGAGAGTCGGTTGTGTAATATGCAATAGATTAGCTGCACGTGTTATATTTCCTTCTTTAACTGTTGTTAAAAAATATCTTAATACTCGCAATTCCATTTATCATCACCATCCTGTTTTAAAAAACAAAAAATAAGCTTCTAACAGCTCTTTATTGTTTAATCGGTAATAATATTTGCAACAATATCATCATCGTCATCTAGTACATTATCCCCTACCGTGAAATCACCTTCAAAGAACATCTTATACGCTCTATCTGCAATGATTTTTGTTTCAGCAAAATCGAATCCTCCACTAATGGCAGCTCCCACACCTGGTATCATCTTCCCAAGATTTACAATACCTTTCTGACCAAATTTAGTGATAAATCTAAAACCAATTTTTTGATTAATCTTTACCAATGCCTTACCAGGAATTTTTTGGATGGTTTTTTCAGCCATCTTTACCCCAACTTTAATTCCTGCTTGCTTGACCACATTATTTACAGATACTCCTGCCAAACAAGCGTAAACAAATGTTTGAACTTGGTCACTGTTCAAATCATAACCAGCCATATATGCGGTACAAGCTATCATTCTCATCTGCACGTATAACACACTTCCAATATTAGCAGGTATGGAAATCGGCATTGTAATCACTCCTCCAAAACCAGTTATAAAACCCGAAACAGCACATTTTGTAATTTGATTCTTAAGCATTGCCTTTGCTGCTTTTTTTCTGTCAGATTCTTTATTTAAATAATCGTTAGCAAATTGATCTATAGGTGGGCTAACCTTATTGATGCCGTGTAAAGATCTATCATAACAGGTATCGAGCATCTTCGTAACGTCCTCTAAAGTAATCAATTTCTTCTTTTCCTTCATTTGTATATCCCTCTACATCTTTCCATCGTAATCATTCCTCTCATTATATCACACCCTCTACTTTTTTCCATTATAAAATGAGGTATCACCTCCCATCTGGCAACACCTCATCTTTTTCATCTATTTAATTAATCCACTTTCTTTCAAAAGCAGCTCTACATCAGTTCCCTTCACCACATCCAGCAATTTCTTAAGCAAAATTTTTTCCTTAAATGATAACGGAAGCTCATCTACGGACTTTTTATCAACAGCATAGTACATAGCACGAAGTAACTCTCTTACGTCATACTGTGACCCCCATACCTCTGGAACACCTCGGTCAACATTAAGAAGTGTATAGACCGCCTCCATCCCAGTACGAATGGAATATTCCGTTGTAAAAATCGTATCTCTTGGCGTCTCTGCAAACTGACCAAGGAACGCAAAATTCACAGCTCCTTTTGGTACAACAAGTGGACGATCCTTCTCCTGTCTAGGTTGGAAAAATGCATTAATATAAGGCATAAAACATGTTGTAGTATTACAGCGATTCCTTGCCCAATCATCAATTTTAGAAACTGGCACCCCTATATGGTAAAGCCATTCTCGACAAACCTCCTCCCCAGTACACTCACGCATTGGTTTCTTCACATAATTTCCTTCTTTATTTGTAGAAAGAGCATATACCCAAATCAAAACCGTATCCTTATCCTGAGACTTAAACTGAGGCTGACGGTTGATTGTCCATGAAAGATACCAGTTTTCCATACTATCCTTTACTGTAACAATCCCACCAGTTGTTACCTTGCCTTCTCTTGGATCTCTCTTACAAACACCTATAATTTTTTGGATAATCTCTTCATCCTTAGTTTCAACAGTAGCACTCATCCAGTTCGTAGCTTCTACATCACTACAAAACTTATCTGGATTACCATATTCACCATGTTTAGCTTGAACGGCAATATTTTTCCAAAGATCCCAAGATTCCCCTTCACCATTTTTAATATTACTCAAATCTGGGGCTGTATTTTGGTCTCCATAACAGGATGTGTCCGTACAACAACCATTTGTGATAAATACAAGATCATCTTCTGATAAATCAATACTCTCTGTATTTCCATCCTTTTTATATATAATTTGAGTTGCTGTCTTTTTACCATTGTTATCCTCAATAATTACATTTTTTACGTCAATTCCATATTCTACCTTTACCCCATGACTTTCAAGATATTTTACAAGAGGCAAAATCATACTTTCATACTGATTATATCTTGTAAATCTAAGAGCTGTGAAGTCTGGCAATCCATCAATATGATGGCAATATCTACAAAGATATCTCTTCATCTCAAGTGCTGATGACCATTTTTGAAATGCAAACATTGTTTGCCAATAAAGCCAAAAATTTGTATCCCAAAAAGAATCTGGAAGAACTTCACTAATCTTCTTATCTTCTAAATCCTTTTCAGGTGTTAAAAATAATTTAGAAAGTGCCATGGCTGATTTTTTATCTAGATTAAATTTCTTATCTGTATGTGCATCTTGCCCACACTTTTCTGTAGCACGGCATAGAGAATAATTTGGATCATGTTTATTTAACCAATAATATTCATCAAGTACAGAAATTCCTGGTGTTTCAATTGAAGGTACATCTCGAAACATATCCCACATACATTCAAAGTGGTTATCCATTTCCCTTCCACCTCGCATGTAAAATCCCTTACTTATATCC
>JAHLFA010000068.1 GCA_018883985.1 Candidatus Ruminococcus intestinipullorum
GGATTAGATAAATACAATAATATCTTTATGATGGCTGATTCTGGAGCCCGTGGTTCTGATAAGCAGATTAAACAGCTTGCAGGTATGCGTGGATTGATGGCGGATACAACAGGACGTACAATTGAGTTGCCAATCAAGTCGAACTTCCGTGAAGGTCTAGACGTATTGGAGTACTTTATGTCTGCCCATGGAGCTCGTAAAGGTTTGTCTGATACAGCTCTTCGTACAGCCGATTCAGGATATTTGACAAGACGTCTAGTAGATGTATCTCAAGAATTGATTATTCAGGACAGTGACTGTAGAGAAGAAGGAAAAGAAATTCCAGGTATGTATGTAAAAGCATTCATGGATGGAAATGAGGAAATTGAAAGCCTTCAAGAGCGTATTACAGGAAGATTTTCTTGTGAAGATTTGAAAGATAAAGATGGAAACATCATTGTAAAAGCCAACCATATGATTACACCAAAGCGTGCAGAAAAAGTTATGAAGCTTGGTGTAGATGAAAATGGAAACCCATTAGAAAAAGTTAAGATTCGTACAATTCTTACATGTAAATGTAAAAATGGAGTATGTTCTAAGTGTTATGGTGCAAACATGGCAACAGGTGAGCCAGTACAAGTAGGTGAAGCTGTTGGTATCATCGCAGCACAGTCTATTGGTGAGCCAGGAACACAGTTGACTATGCGTACATTCCATACAGGTGGTGTCGCTGGTGATGATATTACACAGGGTCTTCCTCGTGTCGAAGAGTTGTTTGAAGCGAGAAAACCAAAAGGATTGGCGATTATTACTGAATTTGCAGGTATTGCCAATATTAGTGATACAAAGAAAAAACGTGAAATCATTGTAACAAATGATCAAACAGGTGAGTCAAAAGCATATTTAATTCCATATGGATCACGTATTAAAATCCAAGATGGTGTTAGATTAGAGGCTGGAGATGAATTAACAGAAGGTAGTGTAAATCCACATGATATTCTGAAAATTAAAGGATTACGTGCAGTACAAGATTATATGATTCAGGAAGTTCAACGTGTATATCGTTTACAAGGTGTTGAAATCAACGATAAGCATATTGAGGTTATTGTACGCCAGATGCTTAAGAAAATCAGAATTGAGCAGAAAGGTGATACAGAATTCCTTCCAGGAACTATGGTAGATGTTCTAGACTTCAATGAAGTAAATGAACAAATGGAAGCAGAAGGAAAAGAGCCTGCGACAGGAGAGCAGATTATGCTTGGTATTACAAAAGCATCTCTTGCTACAGAATCCTTCCTATCAGCAGCTTCCTTCCAGGAAACAACGAAAATCTTAACAGAAGCTGCAATCAAAGGAAAAGTAGACCATTTGATTGGATTAAAAGAAAATGTAATCATTGGTAAACATATTCCAGCAGGAACAGGTATGAAAAAGTATCGTGATGTAAGATTGAGTACAGAAGTAGAAGCTGAGGAAGAACTGGAAATGGAAGATATCTCTATTGAAGAAGAGGTAGAATTAACAGAAGAGTAATCCAGATAATAAAAATGGCATCGGAGTTATCCGATGCCATTTTCACAATCCATAGAATCATCTTGCATACGATATCCAACACCAACTTCAGTAAAAATATATTTGGGTTGTGCAGGATTAATTTCAATTTTTCTTCTAATATTTGCCATATTAACACGTAAAATTTTATTATCATCATCGGCATATGGTCCCCACACATTGGAAATTACAGAAGAATATGTCATTACCTTACCAGAGTTTTTAGCAAGATAGGAAACAATTTTATACTCGATTGGTGTTAAATGGATGACCTTATCATTTAGTAGAACCTCACGTTTATCAAAATCTATATGAAGACCAGCAAAGTGATAAGGACGAATGTAGAGGGAGTCTAGAGTAGTTAATTTATTACTGTGTCGTATAGAAGTGCGAATTCTGGCGAGAAGCTCCCCAGTTCCAAAAGGCTTTGTAATGTAATCATCAGCTCCTTGGTCTAAAGCCCTTACCTTTTCTCTTTCAGAAGTACGTGCAGAAATCACAATAATAGGAGTACTAGTCCACGTCCTTACCTCGTTTATTATTTTATTTCCACTCATATCAGGAAGTCCTAAATCTAAAAGAATTACATCGGGACATTGTGAACGAATCAAATTAAGTCCTTCCTCTCCTGTGCTGGCAAACAGTACTTTATAATTCTGTTTCTTTAAAATTTTTTCAATAAATGTTTGTATATTTTTTTCATCTTCTATAATTAAAATTGTAAACTTAAACATAATCAAAGCTCTCCTTTTCTTTTGGAAGTGAAAAATAAAATTCAGCACCATCAGCATGATTTTTTGCATTTAGGTTACCTTTGTGAGCGTATATAATGGTACGACATATCGACAGACCAATGCCAATACCTTTATGGGTGTTTGATGCTTCAAATTTAGAATCACCATCAAAAATATGCTCTAGTTTTTCTGAAGAAATTCCAATTCCGTAGTCACGAACAGAAAACATCACAAAATCTGTAGTTTCCGTAATCGTAAGGTGAATAGGATTTGAGCTGGAGGAGTGTACATATGCATTCTCCAATAAGTTAATTAAAACTTGTTCAATCAAAGTAAAATCCATAGGAACCATTAGAAAGTTATCAGGCATTGATACATGAATTTTAATATCAGGAAGACGTTTTTGAATCCTTATAATTGATTCAGAAACAACTTCTTCTACAACTTCTAATGTTTTCGTGACTTCTTGAGAATCCTTACGTATTTTGCTGACAGTTAATAGGTTTTCTACCATGTTTAACAGCCACTGAGCATCCTCATTAATGCTTGAAATAATTTCAAGGCGGTCTTCTTCACACATATTAGAATAATCCTCAAGGTAGGTAGAGGAAGAGCCAATAATACTGGTTAGGGGAGTTCTAAGGTCGTGTGAAACAGCACGTAGAAGATTGGCATGAATTTGTTCCTTTTCCCTTTCTTCTAGTTGATGTGCTTGTTGAGCATTCAGTATTTGATGTTTTTTCAAAGTCATCACCATTGTACTAATGAATAAGGTAATTAATAGCATGATAAAGAATGTGAGTGGATATCCAACCATAGTAAAATTGAATTCAAAGTATGGATAAGTAAAGCAATAGTTAATGACTATAACAAAATACAATGCAGCTAAAATGCCGTAAAGATATCCAGAAGTATTATGTACAATCACAATCAAGGCTAGAATATAAATCAAAGTAATATTAGCAGAATGTTTATCCCCTAGAATATAATCAATTAAGGCAAAAATTGTGGCAATAATAAAAGTAAGAGTGGTAAAGATTAAATTTTTAAAAATAACTTTTTTTTTCATAATAAACACCTAAAGTAATTTAAATATTCACTCTTACAAGAGTAACATATTGCTGAAGAAAAAGCTACTTTTAAATATGTACGATAAATGACACAGAATAGGAAGAAAATATTGCAAATAGGATAATTTTTTGGTAAAATGTGTAAGATTATGTTATTGGTTTTTTTATATTCCAATGAGCATATTAGCCAAAAATATTCTAAGGAGGATGAAAATGGAAAACATGATGTACTTAGTTCCTGTTGTTGGAATTTTGGCATTATTATTCGCTGGTTTTTTGTCTGCGAAAGTGTCAAAGCAAGATGCAGGTACTGAAAGAATGAGGGAAATCGCTGATGCAATCAGCGAGGGTGCGAAAGCATTTTTGACAGCAGAGTATAAGATATTAGTTATCTTTGTTGTTATCTTGTTTGTATTGATTGGATTAGGTATTGGAAGTTGGGTTACAGCAGCAAGTTTTGTTGTTGGAGCATTGTTCTCAACACTAGCAGGATATGTTGGAATGAACGTTGCAACAAAAGCCAATGTTAGAACTGCCAATGCCGCAAGAGAGAGTGGAATGAACAAGGCACTTTCTATTGCATTCTCAGGTGGAGCTGTTATGGGAATGTGTGTAGCAGGTCTTGGAGCACTTGGAGTAAGTATAGTATACATCCTTACAAGAGATGTAGATGTACTATCTGGATTTAGTTTAGGTGCTTCTTCTATCGCGTTGTTTGCCCGTGTAGGTGGTGGTATCTATACAAAGGCAGCCGATGTTGGTGCAGACCTTGTAGGAAAGGTAGAAGCTGGTATTCCAGAAGATGACCCAAGAAACCCAGCAGTAATTGCCGACAATGTTGGGGATAATGTAGGTGATGTTGCAGGTATGGGAGCTGACTTATTTGAGTCTTATGTAGGATCACTTGTATCAGCATTGACTTTAGGTGTTGCAGTATCAGCAGTTTCAGGAGTACTTTATCCACTTGTAATTGCAGCTTGTGGTTTGATTGCTTCTATTGTAGGAACATTTTTTGTTAAAGGGGATGAAAATGCAAGTCCTCAAAAAGCTTTAAAACTAGGAAGTAATGTTGCAGCTATTTTAGTTGTGATTGTATCTGTTGTTTTAAGTAAGGTACTTTTTGGTACATTCAACAGTGGTATAGCAGTAGTAGCTGGTCTTATTGTTGGTGTATTGATTGGATTAATTACAGAGGTTTATACTTCTGCAGATTACAGCCATGTTAAGAAAATTGGTGAGCAGTCTGAAACAGGAGCAGCTACAACAATTATTAGTGGTTTAGCAGTAGGTATGCATTCTACAGTAGTTCCATTGGTTTTGATTTGTGTTGGTATCTTTATAGCATTCCAGGCAAATGGGTTGTATGGAATTGCACTTGCAGCAGTAGGTATGCTTTCTACAACAGGTATTACAGTAGCTGTAGATGCGTATGGTCCAATCGCTGATAATGCTGGTGGTATTGCAGAAATGTCAGGATTAGATAAATCTGTTCGTGAAATTACAGATAAATTAGACTCTGTAGGAAACACAACAGCAGCTATGGGAAAAGGATTTGCTATTGGTTCTGCAGCATTGACAGCACTTGCGTTGTTTGCATCTTATTCACAAGCTGTTAATCTAGAATCTATTAATATTTTAGACTATAAAGTAATCATTGGTTTATTTATTGGTGGTATGTTAACATTCTTATTCTCTGCTTTTACAATGGAGTCAGTATCAAAAGCAGCATATAAGATGATTGAAGAAGTTAGAAGACAGTTCCGTGAGAAACCAGGCATTATGAAAGGAACAGAAAAGCCAGACTATAAGTCTTGTGTATCTATTTCTACAACAGCAGCACTTCGTGAAATGCTTCTTCCAGGAGCATTGGCAGTAGTTGTTCCACTTTTCATTGGTATAGTTCTTGGTGTAGAAGCTCTTGGTGGACTTCAGGCAGGAGCTCTTGTAACTGGTGTATTGATGGCTATTTTCATGGCAAACTCAGGTGGAGCATGGGATAATGCTAAGAAGTACATCGAAGAAGGACATCATGGTGGAAAAGGAAGCGAAGCTCACAAAGCAGCAGTAGTTGGAGATACAGTAGGAGATCCATTTAAAGATACTTCAGGTCCATCTATCAATATTTTGATTAAGTTAATGACAGTAGTATCATTGGTATTTGCACCATTATTCCTTTCTATTGGAGGATTGTTATAAGATAAGAAATAGCCTAGACAAATGAGCGTCTAGGCTATTTTTATTAGATTCTTGAAATTAAATTTCTTCTCCATTGCGATATTTTTGCAATACATGTTGAATTCGTTCACTTGGATTTAAAATACTGCTGATAGATCCGTCATGATTTAGTGTATCTATAATAAGTGCAATATATTTACTCATATCACAGTTAATATAATAAGGTTTAGAAAGTAATTCTGGTGTCTGATAAATTAAGTTTGTTGTTAAGATACCAGAAATGATTCCATCTTCATATGCTTTATCAAATTTTTCCAAACCATTTGTAAACAATCCAAATGTAGCAGCTGCAAAAATACGATTAGCTTTTCTATTTTTCAATTCAGTTGCTACTTCAATAATAGAATCACCAGAGGAAATCATATCATCAATAATAATTACATCTTTTCCTTCTACAGAACTTCCAAGGAATTCATGAGCTACAATAGGATTACGTCCATCGATAATTTGTGTATAGTCACGACGCTTGTAGAACATACCCATATCCAATCCTAATACATTAGCAAGATAAATTGCACGGTTTGTACCACCTTCGTCAGGGCTGATAGCCATCATATGCTCACTGTCAATTTTAAGATCCTTTACACTACGTAAAAGTCCTTTAACAAATTGGTAGGTTGGAGGTACTGTTTCAAATCCACTTAGAGGAATAGCATTCGATACACGAGGATCATGTGCATCAAAAGTAATAATATTATCCACACCCATGCTTACCAATTCTTGAAGTGCAAGTGAACAGTCAAGAGATTCACGACTCGTTCTCTTATGCTGTCTGCTCTCATAAAGGAAAGGCATAATTACATTAATACGGCGTGCTTTTCCACCAATAGCAGCAATTACACGTTTTAAGTTTTGGTAGTGGTCATCAGGTGACATATGGTTGGTGTTTCCTGACACAGA
Organism: Candidatus Ruminococcus intestinipullorum; assembly: GCA_018883985.1. Taxonomy (GTDB): domain Bacteria; phylum Bacillota; class Clostridia; order Lachnospirales; family Lachnospiraceae; genus Mediterraneibacter; species Mediterraneibacter intestinipullorum_A. The sequence goes on from JAHLFA010000068.1 coordinate 6,470, forward strand.
ATATGTGAGACTGTAATTACATACGTCGACCATTAGGTAAAGATCTTTTCCACGAACGGATTCTTTAATAAGACCTTTTGCTTCTCCAGAACCAAATCTTGGAACATCAGCATTAATGATAAATGTATCATTCTCATAGCCTGTAAAAGCTACATCATCCTTATGTGCAGGTCCACTTTCATGGCGCCATTTAACAAGATAGTCATTAACCTGTTTTCCTAAGTCCTCGATTCCTTTGACTGGAATCAATCCAAGTGCTCCTACTGGAATGTTTTCTAAATTTCTTTCTTCTCGACGTAACATTAATTTTCCTCCCTGTTCTTTAATTTCTTTTTGATTCGAATGTCGTCGCCTATAAGTTTCAACATAATATAATTACTTGTGATTCTAGAAAAAGAGCGTTCCGTATAGAGGTCAGCTAGGGAATCTAGAGACAAGTTTGTTGATATAATTGTAGAACGTTTATTTAACAATCTTTCGTTGATACAAGTGAAAAATTGTGAAGCAATAAAGCTATTTGTATATTCTGTACCAAGATCATCAATAATAAGCAAATCACAGTTGTAAATTAACTCAAATATATTTTTTGCATCCAAATCATTCTTATCAAAAGCATTTTTTGCTAAAATAGAAAAAAATTTGGAAGCTGAAAAATAAAGGACAGAATATTCACGATCCATCAATGCTTTCGCAATGCAATTGGAGAGGAATGTTTTACCTACACCAACATCACCGTATAGAAAAAGATTTTTGAACTCTTTTCCGAAGGTATTTACAAAATTTTGACATATCGCATAAGCATCTTGAATGACTTGACGTGAACTTTTTCCTGTTTTTGCATCTATAAAATTACTTGAATAATAATCCAAACGAAAAGTAGAAAAGTTTTCTCTCTGAAGAATATCTTTGAGATTGGATTGTTCATATAAAAGATTGATAATTGCTTGTTTGAAGCAATGACATTTTTGATTTCCAATATATCCTGTATCTTTGCAATCGTTACATACATGCGTAGGTTCTAGAAAATCGTCTGGAAATCCTCCATCTATTAGAAGTTTTTGTTTTTTCTCTCTTAATATAGCTATTTCTTCTTTTAAAGAACTTAATGCCTCCTCATCCCCATTTAAAAGTCGCTTACCACATTGTAAGGATAAGTGAGAAATGGATTCGTCTAAAGTTTTGAATTCGGGCAATTTTTCATAAACTTCTTGATAGTGTTGCGTTAAAATATCATGGCTTTTTAGTTGTTTTTGTTCATACTCACGCATAATTGCCTGGTATTGTGAATTTTTAAGTCCCACGTAAAAGCTCCTTCTAATTGCTATTTAGTAGTTGTTCTTCTAGAGAATCCATGTCATATGAACGGCGTTCAAAGTTATTTAGATTTCTAGAAACGGGTTTCGCCTTAGGTGGAGCAGAAGAATGATTTCCTTTTTCTTTTTGAAAAGCAGTATCTAGGGATGTAACATCCTTTAGATGTCGTACTTGACTTTCAAACCATTTCGTTAAAATCTTATCTGCATACTCAAAGCTTGGTTGGTGGGTTGCAGAAATAGTACGACTACAGGCTTCCTCGATGATATCTAATGTAAATCCGTATTCGTCTGTCCACTTTTGAATAAACTTAATCTCTGAAGCAGCAGGGCCTCTGTTTTTAATACCAAATGCATTCAAAACAGCATAGCAGTTTTTATTATAAATATGTGCTTCTTTTTTTGCTTGCTCTTTTGTAGTAATTCCACGGTCGGCCCAAGATAATGCAACTTTTTGAATATAGTGAATGCTTTTATGTCCATGTTCAACACAAGATTCAATTAAATATTCAATCAAATCTGCAGACATGTTCAGAGAATCATAAAAATATGTAATTGCATCGATATCTGTTTTTGTAAGTGTCTTTGCAAGATATTGTTCTGCAATAAATAGCAGAGATTTCAGCTCTTTTTGTGCCCTTAATAAATCAGTGGAATGGGAAAGAGAGGGTGCTTTAACAGTCTGTGGAATAGAGTTTGATTTTAAATTTGAAACTGGTGTACTTACAATAGAAGAAACAGCTTCATTTTTCTTTGTTACTTCTAAAAGCTCTAAAGCACATACTTTATTTTCAGAATCACATTCTGTTCTTAATAATCCTTTCTTTTCCCAATATTTAAAAGCTCGTAATATATCATTTTCTGTATTGTTCAAGCAATCTGCAATCGTAGAGATTGTCAGTGAAGAGTAAGGGTCGTTGATATGCCTTAAGAGGAATAAATAGACCTTTACAAATTCCCCATTTGCTTGAACCATATAATGATCAATAAAATCATTTGCTACAAGTGTAGCATTGGTCTGAAATTTATTTCTTAAGGTTATTGCTTTCATATAGCTGTCCCATCCTTTTGGAATTTGTACTTATGCTCTCATGTGCAAGGGTATTATAGCACTTTATTATGATAGGACAAAGCATTTTTTAATAGAAATAAATGGTTTTTTTGTGGATAAGTACTGTGAAAACTGTGGATAATTTTTATTTTAATAGCTCTTCCCCAATTTTTACAACATCTCCAGCTCCCATAGTAAGAACTAAATCCTTAGGTTTACAGTTTTGTTTTAAAAAGTCTTCGATTTCATTAAATGTCGAAAAATAATGAGCATCTGTTCCCAGTTTGCGGATTTCCTCCGTCAGACCCTCAGATGAAACCCCAAGTGTGTCTGTCTCACGAGCAGCATAAATATCTGCGAGTATCACATGGTCAGCCTTGGAAAGAGCTTCTGCAAATTCATGATAAAATGCTTTTGTCCTAGTGTAAGTATGCGGTTGAAAAACACACCATAAACTTTGATGTGGGTAGTGCATCGCTGCATCCAGTGTTGCAATAATTTCCGTTGGGTGATGTGCATAATCATCAATAATGGTTACCTCATTTAGCATACCCTTATATTGAAAACGGCGATTTGTACCATGAAAAGAGGCAAGTCCATTTTGAATTGTATCTAGAGAAATATTGAGTAAATCGGCAGTAGCAATAGAAGCAAGTGCATTGGATACATTGTGTTCTCCAGGAACTGCCATATGAATGCGACGTACAAAATTCCCATTGTGTAATAAATCGAAAGAGATGCATCCTTTGTCATCGTAGGAAGGATTTGTAGCAGAATAGTTAAAATCTCCATTCCAACCAAAAGTAATAACATTACAATCTAAATCTTTGCAAATATCCTGGTAATTCTCAATCTCACCGTTGATAACTACTGTTCCATCTGGTGGCAGTAAGGCTGCAAATTTTCGAAATGAATTTCTAATATCTTCCAAGTCTTTGAAGAAATCCAAGTGGTCTTCCTCAACATTAAGAATAATATTTATTTTTGGAAGTAGATGAAGGAAGCTATTTGTATACTCACAAGCTTCTGTTAGAAAAATACCTGAATTTCCAACACGAATATTTCCTTGAATAGCTGGTAGAATTCCGCCAACGGATATGGTAGGGTCTAGCTCTCCCTCTAAAAAAATATGAGATAGCATAGAGGTAGTAGTAGTCTTTCCATGAGTACCAGAAACAGCAATTGGAACGTCATAATTATTCATGAGTTGTCCAAGGAGTTCAGCACGAGAAAGTGTTGGTAAATTTTTGCGTAAAGCCTCTAAAAGTTCTGGGTTTTCTTTTTGGATGGCAGCTGTGTACACAACACATTGAATACCATCTATGATATTTTCTGATTTCTGCCCATAAAAAATCTTAGCACCCATTTGCTCTAGGTGTTGCGTTAATGGAGATTCCTTTGCATCAGAGCCTGAAACACAAAATCCTTCCTTTAGAAGAATTTCAGCAAGACCGCTCATACTGATGCCACCAATACCTATGAAGTGGATATGAATCGGATTACTAAAGTTGATTTTATACATATATGAATACCTTTCTCAATAATAATATAACTAAGTTGCTTTGTATAAGTCGTAAAAAAATTACAATTTATATTATACTATATATGGAAAAAATTAAAAGAAGTTCTTTTTGTTATAAATAAACAAAAAGAGTAAAAAAACAATTAAAATATTGTAAAAAACGTGTATTTTAGAAAAGATTGTGTTATAATAAGAACAATTAACTGGAAGTGGGGTGACGACATGATTAAAAAGGAAATGATAGCTATGCTATTAGCTGGTGGTCAAGGAAGTCGTTTGGGAGTTTTAACATCCAAAGTTGCTAAACCAGCAGTAGCATTTGGGGGGAAGTATCGTATTATTGATTTCCCTTTGAGTAACTGTATTAATTCTGGGGTAGATACTGTAGGGGTGTTGACACAATATCAGCCATTACGTTTGAATACTCACATAGGAATTGGAATTCCATGGGATTTAGATAGGAATGTCGGTGGGGTGACAATTCTTCCTCCTTATGAGAAGAGTGCAAATAGCGAGTGGTACACTGGAACAGCAAATGCAATTTATCAAAATATGGATTATATAGATACTTATAATCCTGATTACGTTTTGATTTTGTCAGGAGATCATATTTATAAAATGGATTATGAGGTGATGTTGGATTTCCATAAGGCAAAGAATGCAGACGTTACGATTGCAGCGATGCCAGTACCATTAGAGGAGGCTAGCCGTTTTGGTATCGTAGTGACAGATCAGGAAAGCAGCATTAAAGAGTTTGAAGAGAAGCCAGAGAATCCAAGCAGTAATTTAGCTTCTATGGGAATTTACATATTTAGTTGGCCAGTATTAAAAGATGCACTTTTAAAATTATCTGAACAACCAAATTGTGACTTTGGAAAGCACATTATTCCATATTGCCACGAGAATGGCAAGCGTATGTTTGCATATGAATACAATGGATACTGGAAAGATGTAGGAACATTAAGTTCATATTGGGAAGCGAATATGGAATTGATTGATATCATTCCAGAGTTTAATTTGTATGAAGAGTTTTGGAAGATTTATACAAATAGTCCAAATATTCCTCCTCATTATATCTCAGATCAATCGGTAATCGATCGCTGCATTATAAGTAATGGCTCCGAAATATATGGAGAGATTCACAGTTCAGTATTAGGGGCAGGTGTTACAGTAGGAAAAGGAAGTATCATCCGTGATTCTATTATTATGAGAGATGTAGAGATTGGTGAGAACTGTATTATAGAAAAAGCGATTATAGCAGAGGGTACAGTGATTGGAGATAATGTATCTATTGGAATTGGAGCAGAGGTACCAAACCGAATGAAACCAAATATTTACAGTGGAGGATTGGCTACGATAGGAGAAAATTCTGTCATTCCATCTAATGTTCAAATTGGGAAAAATACAGCAGTCAGTGGGGAAACAACGAGAGAGGATTATCCAGATGGATTGCTTGCAAGTGGAGAAACTTTGATAAAGGCAGGTGAGTGTTCATGAGAGCAGTAGGGATTATTTTAGCAGGTGGGAATAGTAGAAAACTTCATGAATTAACAGCAAAACGTGCAGCAGGGGCTGTACCAGTCGCAGGGAGTTATCGTGCAATTGATTTTGCGTTGAGTAATATGACAAATTCTCATGTACAAAAGGTTGCAGTTTTGACTCAATATAATTCACGATCTTTGAATGAGCACTTAAATTCTTCAAAATGGTGGGATTTTGGAAGAAAACAAGGTGGACTCTATGTATTTACTCCTACAATTACAGAAGAGAATGGGTATTGGTATAGAGGAACAGCAGATGCCATTTATCAAAATTTAGACTTTTTGAAAAAATGTCATGAACCATATGTAATTATTACATCTGCAGATGCAGTTTATAAATTAGATTATAATAAGGTTTTAGAATATCATATTTCAAAGAAGGCTGATATCACTGTGGTATGTAAGGATATGGGGCCTGAGGTAGATGTAAGTAGGTTTGGAACTCTAAAGATGAATGAAGAATCTAGAATTATCAAATTTGAAGAGAAGCCAATGGTAGCTAGCTCTCATACGATATCTACAGGAATTTATATTATTAGAAGAAGACTCCTTATTGATTTGATTGAGCAGTGTGCAGAAGAAGAGAGATATGATTTTGTAAATGATATCCTCATAAGATATAAGAATTTAAAAAGAATGTATGGGTATAAAATCACAGGTTATTGGAATAATATTTCAACAGTAGACTCCTATTATCAAACGAATATGGATTTCTTAAAACCAGAAGTAAGAAAATATTTCTTTAAGGAGCTGCCACAGGTATATTCAAAAGTAAGTGATTTACCATCAGCCAAGTATAATCCTGGTGCAATCATAAAAAATAGTTTGATTGGAAGTGGAAGTATTATCAATGGTACAGTGGAAAATTCAATTATATTTAAAAAGGTATATGTTGGAAATAACTGCGTCATAAAAAATTCAATTATACTAAATGATGTATATTTGGGAGATAATACTTACATTGAAAATTGTATCGTGGAGAGTCGAGATACGATTCGAGCAAATACACGATATGTTGGCGAAGACGGTGTGAAAGTAGTTGTTGAGAAAAATGAAAGATTTGCTCTATAAAATCAGAGTATAATCTAGACAAAAACAAGGAGGCTTGAATAGTATGCAGGTTACAGATGTACGTGTAAGAAGAGTGGCTAAAGAAGGGAAACTAAAGGCAGTAGTATCAATGACTATAGATGATGTATTTGTTGTTCATGATATTAAGGTGATTGAAGGGGAAAAGGGATTGTTTATTGCTATGCCTAGCAAGAAAACAGCGGATGGTGAGTATCGAGATATCGCACATCCAATCAATTCACAAACAAGAGAGATAATTCAGAAGAGTATTTTAGATAGTTATCAAAAATCTTTGGAAGAAGATAATTAAACGGGAAATCGGCTGATGCCGATTTCCTCTTTTTTACCTTTAAACTAAGTAATAGAAGGTGTGTGGATAAACTCCATATGCTTTTTAGTACGAGGGTGTTTAAATTCCAATCGACAAGCAAAAAGTTGTAATTGGGGACTATTATCGTCAGAAGAACCATATTTTTTATCACCAATGATAGGATGACCTATATGGGAAAGCTGTACACGAATTTGATGATGGCGTCCTGTTTCTAAATGTATTTCCACAAGTGATTTGGCAGGTGTAGAAGAAAGGGTGGAAAGTACTTTATACCGAAGGGCAGCATGTTTTGCGTTTGGAGTATCTTTTGTACATACAGAAGAAGTATTAGAATGACCATTTTTTACTAGAAAATGATGCAGTTCTCCTTCTGTTGGATTTGGACAACCATGGACAGCTGCTTGGTAATATTTACCAAAGCCCTCATTTTGTAATTGTTTGTTTAATTCTTTGGCAGAATTGGGAGTTTTAGCAAAAACAAGAAGTCCCTCCACTGGCTGATCTAAGCGATGGATTACAGCCAAATAAGGGGAAGATTTTGAAGGTGTGGATTTCATAAGGTGATTTTTTAAAATACTCACCATATCAGGAGTTCTGATTTGCTTTGTTTGTGTTGGAATTCCAGCAGGTTTTATACATACTAGAATGCTTTCATCTTCATATAAAATATTGGGAATCATAGATAAGCTCCTATTCCTAAATTTTGTTGTGTAGATTATCCTATAAAAAGTAGAATAGGTCAAGGAAATCTTGACTTTTAAACTAAATCTCTTTAAACTGATTTATTAAAGAAAAGTTTTCATAAACGATACGGAAAGGTGGGGGAGAGATGTTCAATAATTTCGATTGGCAGGGAGTTGGAGAGGATATTCGCAGAACAGTACAAGACGCAATAGACTCAAGAGATTTTCGAATGTTGAATCAAACAATTAGTGATACAGTGAATCAATTTACATATCGCAGGATGGATAGACCAATAGTTAGACCAGAGGCAACTTTGTATGCAAAAACAACACAAGCAATGATAATGGGGCTTGTACTTACTATTTTGGGGTGTATCTTTAGTGGAGCAATTTTTATAGCGTTAGTTTGTGTTATTGCAGTGGGCATTATAGATGGGACGTCAGGTGAGGTTTGGGTTGCATTCGCAATACTAGCTTTTCTGCTATTAGATGGTATAATCATGGCAAGCTCTGGAATAAAGAAGTTAGGAAGTATAAAACGTTTTCATAAGTATATACAAGAAATGAGAGGAAGAGATTATTGCGATATTAAGCAGTTGGCTCATAGAATCCAGAAAACCGAAAAATATGTTTTAAAAGATGTAAAAAAGATGATAGAAAAAGGCTGGTTTATTCAAGGATATCTAGACAATCAAGAAAAATGTTTAATGACCAGCGAAGAAGCATATCGTGAGTATCAAGCTTTGATTAGACGAATGGAAGAACAGCGTGCAGCAAAGGAACAGGAAAAGGCTTGGGAAGAAAAGCGAGAAGATACAAGAAAAAATCTAGAACCACAGGTTCAAGAGATTATTGAAGAAGGTATGGAGTACGTAAGAAAAATTAGAAGAAGTAACGATGCCATCCCAGGGGAGGTCGTATCTGAAAAAATATCACGTATGGAGATTTTAGTACAGAGAATATTTGAACGGGTAGAACAGTCACCAGAGGCAGTATCAGATATCAGAAGATTAATGGAGTATTACTTGCCAACCGTTGTTAAATTATTGGAAGCGTATGAAGATTTGGATACACAGCCAATTCAAGGACCTAATATTATTTCGGCGAAAAAAGAAATAGAAGATACGTTAGATACATTAAATATAGCCTTTGAGAAGTTGCTTGATGATATGTTTCAAGATACAGCATGGGATGTTTCGTCTGATATTTCTGTGCTTCGAACAATGCTGGCACAAGAGGGGCTTACAGAGGACGTATTTCGAACAGGAGGGAAATCATGAGTCAAGAATTTAAAGAATTTCAGGCAACACCTACATTGACATTAGATCCATTTCAAGAGCCAGTGCAAGAAGTACAAGCACCAGTGAAACAGGAAGAGCCAGTAATGGATGAGAGCGTATTAACAGAAGAAGAACGCCAAATGGCAGAACAATTTGCGGCACAGATTGATTTAACTAATTCAGCGATGATTCTTCAATATGGTGCAGGAACGCAGCAAAAGATGGCAGAGTTTTCGGAATCTGCACTTGAGAATGTTCGTACAAAAGATTTGGGAGAAGTGGGGGATCTTTTAACGAATGTTGTAAAAGAGTTAAAGAGCTTTGACGAGGAAGAAGAGAAAGGATTTTTTGATTTTTTCAAAAAGCCTGTGGATAAGATTCAATCACTTAAATTGAAATATGCAAGTGCTGAAAAAAACATGGCACAGATTTGTAAGGTTTTGGAGGGGCATCAGGTACAACTTTTAAAGGATGTTGCATTGCTTGATAAAATGTATGAATTAAACCTTACATATTTCAAAGAGTTAACGATGTATATTCTTGCGGGGAAAAAGAAATTAAAAGAAGTACGAGAGGTACAGTTACAAGAGTTATTAAATAAAGCTCAAATAAGTGGTCTTTCGGAAGATGCTCAAGCAGCAAAAGATTTAGAGGGAATGTGTACTCGATTTGAGAAAAAGCTGCATGACTTAGAGCTTACAAGAATGATTTCTATTCAGACAGCTCCTCAAATTCGTATGGTTCAAAATAATGATACCATTATGGTGGAAAAAATTCAGTCTACAATCGTAAATACAATTCCTTTGTGGAAAAGTCAAATGGTTTTGCAACTAGGTGTTGCACACTCTACACAGGCAGCAGCTGCACAAAGAGAGGTTACAGATATGACAAATGCACTGCTTAGAAAAAATGCAGATATGTTAAAAATGTCTACAATAGAAACTGCAAGAGAGGCGGAGCGTGGAATTGTAGATATGGAAACTTTAAAACAAACAAATGAATCATTGATTTCTACACTAGATGAAGTGATGAAAATCCAGCAAGAGGGACGTCAAAAACGTCAAGAAGCAGAAGCTCAAATGCAGAGATTAGAGTTAGAATTGAAGAATAAATTATTACAAATCAGGTAGTGCAATTATCACATTTCGTGATGAAGCTATGCTTGACGAGTTCTTAAAATTCAAGTAAAATCACTATGACATTTAGGAAATGAACGGAGAAGAAAGATGGCAAAAGAAAAGAAATTAGTACAAGCTATTACAGCTAGAGATGAGGATTTTGCACAGTGGTATACTGATGTGGTAAGAGAAGCAAAATTATGTGATTATTCTGGGGTAAAGGGATGTTTGAATTATTTACCAAACGGATATGCGATTTGGGAAAATATTCAGGCAAATTTAGATAAGAGATTCAAAGAAACAGGAGTAGAAAATGTATATCTTCCAGTTTTAATTCCAGAAGCATTGCTTCAAAAGGAAAAAGATCATATCGAAGGATTTGCTCCTGAGGTAGCATGGGTTACACAGGGAGGCTCAGAAGAACTGCAAGAAAGATTTTGTATTCGTCCAACATCAGAAACACTATTTTGTGATGTATGGAGCAAAACGGTACAATCTTATCGAGATCTTCCAAAAGTTTGGAATCAGTGGTGTTCTGTATTGAGATGGGAAAAAACAACAAGACCATTCTTACGTTCTAGAGAGTTTTTATGGCAAGAAGGACATACAATTCATGCCACATATGAGGAGGCTGAAGAAAGAACCCTTATGATGAGAGATATTTATAAGAGTTTCGTAGAGGATGATTTAGCGATTCCACTTGTAACAGGAAAGAAAACTCCAAGTGAAAAATTTGCTGGTGCACAGGACACATATACAATAGAAGCTTTGATGCATGATGGAAAGGCGTTACAGTCTGGAACAAGTCACTTCTTTGGAAATGGTTTTGCGGATGCTTATGGCATAAGTTATTCAGATAAAGAGAATAAACTTCATAGTGTTTATGAAACATCATGGGGATTATCTACTCGAATTATTGGAGCCATTATTATGGTACATGGAGATGATAGTGGGCTAGTACTTCCTCCACACATTGCACCAATTCAAACAAGAGTCATTCCAATAGCACAACACAAAGAGGGTGTGTTGGAAAAAGCAAATGAATTGCTTGGACAATTGAAGGAAGCTGGATATAGAGTGGCAATAGATGATTCAGAAAAAAGTCCTGGATGGAAGTTTAGTGAACAAGAGATGTTGGGAATTCCAACACGTATAGAATTAGGACCAAAAGATATTGAAAATGGCCAAGCTGTCATTGTACGTCGTGATACAAGAGAGAAAATTGTAGTATCTTTAGATGAAATTACAACAAAATTAGCAGAAATCTTAGAAACAATCCAAAAAGATATGTATGAAAGAGCAAAAGAGTTCTTGGATTCACATATTCATACAGCATCTAATATGGAAGAAATGATAAAAACAGCTCAGGAAAAGACTGGATTTATTAAAGCAATGTGGTGTGGCGATGATGCATGCGAGGAAGAAATTAAGACACAGACAGGAGGCGTAACCTCTAGATGTATTCCGGAAGAACAGGAGCATATTTCGGATGTATGTGTATGTTGCCAAAAACCAGCAAAACATATGGTTTACTGGGGTAAAGCATACTAAAATGGTTTTAAAAAATATGATTCAAATGCAGATCGTAATGTTTCTGTTTATGATGATAGGATATATAATACGGAAAAAATCTTTATTTAGCGAACAAGGACGAAAAGATTTAGTGAATTTTTGTCTATATGTAACGCTCCCCTTTAATATTTTTGCCTCATTCTTTATAGAGTGGGAATGGGGGATGATAAAGAGCTTTATCTTCGTCATTTTATTGTCATCGAGTTATTGTTTGATTTCAGTACTTTCAAGTATACTTTTCTATCGTAGAGTAGAGGATGGGAAAAGGAAACCATTAAGATATGGAACAATCGTATCGAATGGAGGATTCTTAGGAAATCCTGTTATAGAGGGTATTTATGGCAGTGTTGGTGTGTTTTATGCTTCCGTGTTTATGATACCAGTTCGAATTGTAATGTGGAGTGTAGGAACATCTTGTTTTATGAAAGAAAAAGAAGGAAATGTTCTTCGTAAAGTAGCGACGCATCCTTGTTTGCTTGCTGTCTACTTTGGTATGATTGTTTTATTAACAGGTGTTTCTCTGCCTTCGCCAGTACAAAAAGTAGTAACAGGTATCAGCATGTGCAATACACCGATTAGTATGATGCTTGTAGGTATGATGCTTTCTGAAATGAAGCCAAAAGGAATACTAGATAAGTCTATGATGATATATGCCGGGGTTAGATTAATGCTAATCCCGGCTATCCTATTTGTAGGAACCAGTTTTTTAACGATTCCAAAATTGCTCCAAGGAGTTGCAGTCATTATATCAGGAATGCCTGCACCTATAACGACAGCATTACTATCAGCAAAATATGGTGCAAATGAAAAATATGGAACAGGGATGATTTTTGTATCTACAATATTATCCTTATTTACCTTGCCTTTTTGGTGTTGGATGGTATCCTAATTTTGTGAAAAACCCTTGACTTTCTAGGAAAAACGTAATACACTAATCTAGCATGTATGAAAATAAGGGTTTTCAGCATGTGAGAAAGATAGAAATAACTATCTGCAACCCCTGACGATTTACATTGTCAGGAACACGAGAAAAATCATAGGAGGTGAAAAGAATGCCAACATTTAACCAGTTAGTTAGAAAAGGACGTCAGACTTCTGAAAAGAAATCTACAGCACCAGCTCTTCAGAAAGGATACAACTCTCTACAGAAGCGTGCTACAAACGTATCTGCACCACAGAAAAGAGGTGTATGTACAGCAGTTAAGACAGCTACACCTAAGAAACCTAACTCAGCTCTGAGAAAGATTGCCAGAGTTCGTCTATCTAACGGAATCGAAGTAACAAGCTACATTCCAGGAGAAGGACACAACCTTCAGGAACATAGCGTTGTTTTAATCCGTGGAGGAAGAGTTAAGGACCTGCCAGGTACAAGATACCACATTGTCAGAGGTACACTTGATACAGCAGGTGTTGCTAAGAGAAGACAGGCTCGTTCTAAATACGGCGCTAAGCGTCCAAAAGACGCTAAATAAATCTTAGCAGATAAAAGTAACTAAACAGTTAAATCGTATCACAAACAGAACTATGATTATCGTAGGTTGCGGATTAAGGATACAAGTTTCGCGGCTACGACACATGAATTGTGATTCCATAGAAAGACACATGTGAGTACCGATGAATTAATCCCAGTAAAAACTGGAAATAATGATTAAGGAGGGAAGGACCGTGCCACGTAAAGGACATACTCAAAAAAGAGATGTATTAGCGGATCCAATATACAACAATAAAGTTGTTACTAAACTTATCAACAACATCATGTTGGATGGTAAGAAAGGTGTAGCACAAAAGATTGTATACGGAGCATTTGAGAGAGTAGAAGCCAAAGCTGAGAAGCCAGCAATCGAAGTATTCGAAGAGGCTATGAACAATATCATGCCAGTATTAGAAGTAAAGGCAAGACGTATCGGTGGAGCGACTTATCAGGTTCCAATTGAAGTAAGAGCAGACAGAAGACAGGCTCTTGCACTTCGCTGGATCACATTGTATTCTCGTCAAAGAGGCGAAAAGACAATGGAAGAAAGATTAGCTAACGAAATTATGGATGCTGCAAACAATACAGGAGCATCTGTAAAGAAAAAAGAAGATATGCACAAGATGGCAGAAGCAAACAAAGCGTTTGCTCACTACCGTTTCTAAAACCTGCATTCGCTGCAGATTTATTGCTTGAGTGTTAGGTGTGTTCTCCGGAGCGAGTCTTCGGAGAACTATAATATATATAGGAGGAAAAGAC
>JAHLFA010000069.1 GCA_018883985.1 Candidatus Ruminococcus intestinipullorum
TCCTTACAAAATCCTCTAATTTCAGTCACATAGCCTGTTGAACCTTCTTCAACGGGCATTTTTTGCGTTTACTGTATGATGTAATCAAGGGTTATAAAACCCGCTCATCAGAATCGGCGTTCCCTGATCAAGAACGGTCCTATCTGACTCTGATGAACAACTATATAACCAAACCAGCTGAATAGGACAAGCTGGCCAAACCAATAGGAGGAAACTCGCTATGGCAATGGCCAACTATATTCAGGTGTCGCACATGTGGAATTTCCTCCGCGTCAATCAAAGGAGGAAAGCCACATGGCAGAGACAAATTACGATTACAGTAACAAGAAGAGCTACAATGGCGTAGCACCAAAAGAGAATGAGGCATTAGTCCCATTCTTAGCACATGAAGTTTTGAAGAATTATCATCAGGATGTAAGAGACGGTTTCCGCAAGCGTAATGATGGAATCATCGAGGACAACTTTGAAACCTGGAATATTCGTGGTAGAAAAATTCTCGTCGGTTTTGTCGCAATTCCCAAAGGTCAGGTTGCTTCCTACATGGAAGGATTCTGGAAGGAAAAGGACAAGTATCTTGAATCAACTCGTAAAAAGAGATGTTTGATTCTTAACAGCAAGTATGAATACATCCGCTGCCCTAAGTGTAATAAATGTGAAGGATGCAATCGTCCAGAAAAAGACCAGTACCTTTCTCGCTATATTTCATTAGATAAGTTTATGGATGATAATAGCGATGACGATACAAATCACAGTGGCTGGGAACCAACCGACAATACTTCTTCAGAAAGCTCCATCCTCAACTTAATGATGATCGATGAGCTCATTAGCGAGGTGTCCGTCAAATATCCAGAAGCAAAAGCCATCTTCTCGCTTCTTATGGAAGATCCACAGATTAGCAACGCGCTTAAGCAGGTTGATTTGAAAAAAGGAAAATCCCAGGCGTACGATTACGTGAAAAATATGCAGACATTCGCAAAAGAACTTTATAACAAGAATTACCGTTAATGCACGTGCAGCGGCTGGATATCAGTTATTCGGTCGCTGTTTTTCTATGCCTACAATCGTTATAGAGTGAACCCAGATGGTTCACTTTCCAATGTTATCTATCCCCTAGTGTCAACCTTAATTCGTGGACCAATTTCCACAAAGCCATTTCTGAGTACAAAAATAAAGGCTTACTCGGTGCCATATCAACCGTTTAACGATATGGACTAAATAAGCCTTTTATTTGCTACACTTTTTTTACTTCTTAGGGTTCACTCTTGACATCAACACCACCGTCTCCACATGCACCGTCTGACAAAACTGATCCACAGCCACGCACTTCACAACCTCATATCCTCTTGCCTGCATCATCGCCAAATCCCTTGCCAAACTCGTCACCTTACAAGAAACATACACAATCTTCTCCACCCCATAATCCAAAATTTTTGGAAGAGCCTTTGGATGAATCCCATCTCTTGGTGGATCTAAAACAATAACATCTGGCTTCTCCTCTATCTCATCCAATACCTGAAACACATCCCCAGCAATAAATTCACAATTAGACAATCCATTGTGAGCAGCATTTTCCTTAGCAGCCTCTACTGCCTCCCCAATAATCTCTACCCCTATTACTTTCTTCGCTACAGGTGCTAGAATCTGTGCAATTGTTCCTGTTCCACTAAATAAATCAAATACAATTCTATTGTCAATATCCCCAATATACTCTCGCACAACCTTATAAAGCACCTCAGCTCCTTTAGAATTAGGCTGAAAGAAGGAAAATGGTGTAATCTTAAACTCCAAATCCAATAATTTCTCGTAAAAATAATCTTGTCCATATAGAATTCGAATTTCATCGCTCTGAACAACATCGGAAAGGGAATCATTTAGGATGTGCAAAAATCCCACAATTTTCCCCTCTAACTGAAGTCCTAATAGCTGTTCCTTTAAAGGTTCCAAATCATGCTCTTCCTGTGTAGTTGTTACAAGATTTACTAAAATTTCTCCTGTCTTCACACCTCGGCGAAGTAAAAGATGACGAAGATATCCTACATGTTGCATTTTTTTATAATAACTCACATTTCGTTCTTGAAAATATTGCAAGACACACATTAAAATCTTTGTCATATCTTCATGTACTAACATACAATCTGAGGCAGTTAATACATCATATGTGCTGCCTTTCTTATGAAGCCCCAATGAAAGTGGTCCATCCTTAAACTCGTCCCCAAAGGAAAACTCCATTTTATTGCGATAACGAAACTCCTGTGGACTTGCTTTGACACCTTCAAATACATAATCCCCTTGAATCGCTGCATCTAAAATTTCTTTTACTTGCTGTTGTTTCATACTCATCTGATCTTCGTAGGACATTGTTTGATACATACAGCCCCCACAGGATGGAAAAATACTACAAACTGGATCTCTCGTCTCCAAAGGAGATTGCTCTAACACTTCTAGCAACCGTCCTTGTGCATTCCCTCTTTTAAATTTATTTATGCAGAATTTAATTCGTTGTCCTGGAATAGCATTCTTTACAGTTACTGTTCCATCCTCATCTAAAACTCGTACAATCCCTTTATTTGGAAATTCCACCTTCTCAACGATACCTTCTAACACCTGTCCTTTTTTCATATTTCTCTGTTCCTTTTCTTACTAATTTTTTATAGACTACCTATGTATAACCTTTCTCCTACACAAAAAGAAACAGGGTGCAGTGTCTTGCACCACATCCTGTTTTCTATTCATATATTATTTCAATTAAACCTGATCTTCTTCACTGAAATAATCATCAAAATCATCGTCAAAATCTTCTTCGAAATCTTCTAAATAATCTGGAGTAAAAAAGCAATATACTGCATATGCAATAGAGGCAATCGCTGCTACTGCTCCCAAAATAGCAAGTACCCACATAATTGTGTTCTTTGTGTTTTCATCCTCTTTTTTTCTTAGAAGTTCATTCAATCTTGTTTCTGCAAGAAGTTCTTCTACTTTGCTCATATATTCACGTCCTTTCTTTACCATGCTATACAAGTTTACTTTTCACTATTATAACACTATCGCCTTAAGATTACTACTTATTTATCATTTTTTTATAAAATCCTATAATTTTTCCAATCGTGCAAAAGCAGCAAACATTTTTTTCACACCTACATCGTCAAACTGAACCGTTACTTCGTAATCACGCCCACCTTCTACAATGGCTGTTACGCTTCCTTTTCCAAATTTTGAATGAAGAACTCTATCTCCCACTTCATATTCAAGTCCTTTTCCTTTTGTTACTGGAAAATGTTTTGAAGCTGTCGTAAATGCCTTGCTCTTGAACGCCTGTTTTGCTTGGAAATATGGATTTTGTGGAAATTTATCTTCCTTTTCTTCAAAAAGCTTTCCATTCTTGTTATCTGATTGCGTCAAATACATTGGAATTTCCTTTAAAAATCGAGATTGCCTGCTATAATGTGTTTCTCCTCGAATCATACGGCGATTCGCACAAGTTAATGTTAGTTTTCGCTCTGCCCTTGTAATCCCTACGTAACATAATCTCCTTTCTTCTTCTATATCCTCGATGTCATCGGATGTTACTGACATATAACTTGGAAATAATCCATCCTCCATCCCTGAAAGATAGACGTGTGGAAACTCCAATCCTTTTGCACTATGTAAGGTCATCAACACTACATAATCTTGTTCCCCTTCTAGTTGATCAATATCTGCAACCAATGCCACTTCTTCTAAAAATCCATTTAATGATGCTTTTTCTCCTCGTTCTTTACAACTTTCTTCGTAAGCTGCAATTTTACTTAGTAATTCATTAATGTTCTCTACTCTATCTTGAGCTTCTTCTTTCCCTTCACTTTCTAAACTTTCCACATAGCCTGTCTTTTCTATGATGTCTTCCATCAAATCAAGAAGTGTAGACTGCTCTAACACCCCTTTAAAATATTCGATCAATGCTACAAAGGATTCTAACTTCGCTGCGCTTCTGCCAACTCCTGCTATCATATCAGCACCTTGTAACGCCTCATAAAATCCAATCTCTCTTTGTGCTGCTGATTCTTGGATGCGATTGATTGTAGTCAACCCAATCCCCCTTTTTGGAACATTGATAATTCTTCGTACTGCCAAGTCATCTTTTCCATTATCAATGGTTTTCAAATATGCCAATAAATCTTTAATTTCTCTTCGTGCATAAAAGTTAACCCCACCAATCACCTTATATGGTATATTTTGTGATACAAATCTCTCTTCAAACAATCGAGATTGTGCGTTCGTTCGATACAAAATAGCATGTGCCTTATAAGATTCTCCTTTTTTCACCTCTTGTAAAATATCATTTGCAACATACTCAGCTTCATCATATGCAGTTTCAAATTGGCATACTTTTAATTTTTCACCTTCACCATTTTCGGTCCAAAGCTTCTTCTCTTTTCGTCCAGTATTGTTACTAATAACTGCATTGGCAGCGTCCAAAATACTTCCTGTTGAACGATAATTCTGCTCCAATTTAATTACTCTGGCATCTTGAAATTGTTCTTCAAAATTCAAAATATTTTTAATATTTGCCCCTCGAAACTTATAGATAGATTGGTCATCATCTCCTACTACGCATAAATTTCTATATTTTCCAGCTAAAAGGCTAACTAATAAAAACTGCACTGTATTGGTATCTTGATATTCATCAATCATAATATAACGAAATCTCTCCTGATAATTTTCCAATACATCTGGCTGTGTCTGAAATAGTTGTACTGTTTTTACGAGTAAATCATCAAAATCCAATGCATTATTAGCTCTCATCTGTTTTTCATATTCTGTATATACTTTTGCAATTTTCTGTTTTCCATAATCTCCTGCTGCACGTAATTCAAATTCTTCTGAAGTAATCATCTCATTTTTTGCTGCAGAAATAGCTCCCATAAGATTTCTTTCTTTATATACTTTCGTATCAATTTGAAGCAATTTACAAACATCTTTTATCATTGTCTTTTGATCGTCTGTATCATAAATTGTAAAATTCGTATCATATCCCAATCGGTCAATATATCTTCGCAAAATCCTAACACAGCTAGAATGGAAAGTACTAACCCAAACACTTTCTGAGCCAAATCCTACCAGCTTATCAACACGTTCCCTCATCTCTTCTGCTGCTTTATTGGTAAAAGTGATTGCCATAATATTCCAAGGATTAATTCCCATCTCTTCTATTAAATATGCGATTCTATGCGTTAAAACCCTTGTTTTTCCTGAACCTGCACCTGCCAGAATCAAAAGCGGTCCTTCTGTACAATATACAGCCTCTCTTTGCTGCTCATTTAATGAATCATATATACTCATCTGTATCTCCCATTTTAAACTTACTTATTTTCTGTTATACGCAACTGATACCCCTATTATCGAACATGCTTTCTATTTCGTCAACAGTAATTTCCCTAAATAAATGAAATTTATAAAAAATGGATAGCAATTTAAAAAGAGAGCCTTAAAGGAGCCTTCACCTAGGGATTGTAAGAAAAAACAGTTTTTGAGTGACGTCTTCAAGCGGTGGCAAAAGAAATAACGACCATACAAGAGTGAGAATGCTCCTGTGTGGTCGTTTTCTTATGCTCAAGTACCGAAATGGTAGGTGAGATTATTATTCTTTATCTTCACCTTCACCAAAATAAATCATCTTGCCAGAAATAGGCTCTCTTTTAGGTTCTACATATTTTGTTTTATATATTTTGCATCTAAACTCCTCTAGTGATGCATCAATATCGTCAAAGATATTTTGATATACTAAAGTGTGAGTATAGCCATGTTCAGTTACTTCTTTTGATAGAAAATAATTTTTATCTAAATCTGATACCTTTGTTGCACACACCGGAAAGTTCCCTCTCCCGTCTTTTAACATATTGAAATGATATGCTTCTGTTTTAAACTGGATAACTATCTTTCTGATTTTATCATAAATTAAATCATATGCCTTCTTGCGAATACACTTGTTTGCAAAGATAAAATCTAGATTGCCGTAAGCGTTATCCAATGTTCCCAAATCAACTGATGAAGCAAGTTGGTAACCGTTCATACAATGCATAAATGTTTTTTTGTAACCTTCCATTTTTGACTGATACAGTTTTTCTAATTCTTTTTCAACATCTGTATTTTCATCAAATGGAAGAGAAATATTTTCTTCATACCAAGAAATCAGGTTGTCTTTTGCTTTGTGTTGAATTTCTTTGTCTTCAGACAATAGAGAGAACATAAGATTCCACTCATTTGAACTTTCTTCACTAAATGCTTCTATGATTAAATTAGTTGGGGCATCCATATCAAGATGCTTTATTTTTCTCAATTCTTTTAATATATTAGTTGCCTGAATCCAAAACTCTTCCATAGCTTTACGTCTTTCAACATAATATTCTGTAATGGACATTATGAATCCAAGAACCGCACTACCAAGAAGAGCCATAGAAACATCATAATATATGCAGTTGCTGTCTTTTCCAATTACAAATGCAGCCACCAAAGACAACAATGAAACAAGCAGAGTGATAATCGTTAGCCATTTTTTTGCTTTCATTTACTCACCATCTTTCTTTGCACCATAAGGAACAGTATCCTCTGCAACCATAAGAACAGGTTGCTGAGTCATCGTATCTGCATAGCTAAAAACCTTAGGTTTCTCTGCAGTGAACGAACCACCAACACCGAAGAACTTCTCAAAGAATGATTTCAGTTTGTCGATTACACCCTGCTTTTTAACGGCTCTGTTTCCCCCACCAAAACGAGATACCGGAGGCATAAGCTTATCAATGTCTGTACCTGTGGTTTTGATTTCTCCGTCACGGAATGCATTCTCAAGGAATTTTCTTGTTTCAAGTTCTTTTAATTTTTCTTCTTTAATAATCTGAACAAGTTCCTCTTCACGCTTTTCTGCTACATAGTCGTGCCATTCGGTCATAACATCTTCAACATCATTGATTCCGGCAATAAAGGTTTCAATGAGTGCCTTTTTGCTACGAAGTTCAGGACTGGCATCAATAGCCTTCTTGATTGTGACTAAGACTTCCTTATCTTCACAATGGCTATCGTGATATTTCTTTACAAGCATAAGGATATAATCGATATTGATTTCTATCTGCTTGATAAGTTCAACCTCAAAGACGATATCATCAATAATATCTGTGCTTTCACCTTTTTTGCGTTTTTCGTTCCACTCATCACGCAAGTCCTGATATCTGCCAAGGTAATCCTGTAAATCACGTTCGGTAATCATCTCTTTACCTGCAAATTCATCAAATGCAGATAAAAGGTTTCTCATACGAAGGATTGCTCCGAAGAGAGATATAAAATCCTTCTGATTCTGCTCACCTATAATCTGTGGCTCTGAAAGTGGGAACTTTGATGTAAGGTCATCCATCATATCCATATATCCCGGATGCATCTTGCCATCAATACCTTCATAGCCATAGTAGTAATCTTTGAATCCCTTCATCAGAACAATACCGCCTGCATTCTTATCACCGAAAAGTGAAATAGCAGTATCAACACGTTTCTGAAGATTTCTAAAGCAGACAATGTTACCAAATGTCTTGATTGAGTTAAGAATTCGGTTTGTTCTTGAAAATGCCTGAATGAGTCCGTGCATTTTCAAATTCTTATCAACCCATAATGTATTCAAGGTTGTGGCATCAAAGCCTGTAAGGAACATATTTACCACGATAAGCAAATCAAGTTCCTTGTTCTTCATACGAAGGGAAACGTCTTTATAATAATTTTGGAATTTGTCGCTATCTGTTGAGTAGTTCGTATGGAACATCTCGTTATAATCTTTAATAGCAGCCTCAAGGAAATCTCTTGAAGACTGGTCAAGTGCAGATGTATCTTCCGAATTTTCCTCATCAAGAATACCGCTTGTGCCTTCATCGTATTCAGCTTCGTTTGCACCATAGCTATAGATAGTAGCAATACGGAGTTTCTTGGTTGGGTCAGCCTCCATCTGTTTCTTAAATTCCTGATAGTATAATTTTGCCATAGGAACAGATGCAACGGCAAAGATAGAATTAAACCCACTTATTCGTTGTTTCTGTTTAACTTCTTCTACTGCACCATTCTTGCCGGAAGCGACTTCTGAAATGTTTGTAAGCGTATTGTAGATATAAGTCTTATCACCACGATAGGTTTTTCTATCGAAATTATTAAGGATATATTCCGTAACAAGTTTGATTCTTTCAGGTGCCATCATAGCCTTTTCACGGGCAATATCCCACACCTGCTCATCATCAATATCTTCACCCATATCCATTGTCTTTACATAATCAACTCGGAATGGAAGTACGTTCTTATCATTGATAGCATCGACAATAGTGTATGTATGGAGTTGGTCACCAAAGGTCTGCTCTGTTGTAAAGAACTGTGGTTTACGAACACTTCCTGTATTAGCCGGGAAGATTGGTGTTCCTGTAAAACCGAACAGATGATATTTCTTGAAGCTTTTTACAATGGCAGCGTGCATATCACCAAACTGACTTCTATGGCATTCGTCAAAGATGATAACCACGTGCTTATTATATACTTCGTGTTCTTTATTTTTCTTGATGAAGGTTGCAAGCTTCTGAATAGTCGTAATGATAATGTGAGCATTGCTATCCTCTAACTGCTTTTTTAGTATTGCAGTAGAAGTATTGCTATTAGCTGCACCTTTTTCAAAACGATCATATTCCTTTATTGTCTGGTAGTCCAAATCCTTACGGTCAACTACAAAGAGAACCTTATCGATATAAGGAAGCAATGAAGCTTGTCTTGCAGTCTTAAATGATGTAAGGGTCTTACCTGAACCTGTTGTATGCCAGATATAACCACCACCTGCAACATCACCATATTTTTTATAGTTATTCGCAATCTCAATACGATTCAAAATACGCTCCGTAGCAGTAATCTGATATGGACGCATTACCATCAGCATATTTTCTGATGTGAAAATGCAGTACTTGGTAATGATATTTAAAAGCGTATGCTTTGCAAAGAATGTTCTTGTAAAGTCAATCAGGTCAGGAATGACACGATTGTTTGCATCTGCCCAGAATGAAGTAAATTCAAAGCTATTGCTTGTTTTACCTTTCTTGGCAGTTGCAGCAGCATTAACATCCTTGATTGCGTTAAAACGTGTACTGTTGGAATAGTACTTTGTATTTGTTCCGTTTGAGATAACGAAAATCTGTGTATATTCAAACAGACCACTTCCTGCCCAGAATGAATCACGCTGGTAACGGTTAATCTGATTGAAAGCCTCACGAATAGCCACACCTCTGCGTTTTAATTCTATATGAACAAGAGGGAAACCATTCACAAGGATAGTAACGTCATAACGATTATCATACTTTGCACCTTCAGCAGTACCAATGACATACTGATTGATGACCTGAAGGAAGTTGTTGTGAATATTCTTCTTATCAATAAGAGTGATATTCTTTGTGCTTCCGTCATCACGCTTTAATACCTGAACATTATCTTCCTGAATCTTACGGGTCTTTTCCACGATTCCCTCATTCTGATTTGCGATAGAATCCTTGAAAAATCTGTCCCATTCAGTTTCAGAGAAATGATATCTATTCAGTTTTTCAAGCTGAGTGCGTAGATTAGCAATCAAATCCTTTTCATGATGTATTGTAAGATATTCGTAACCCTGTTGCGTGAGCATACGAATAAATTCTTTTTCTAAGGCTGCTTCAGACTGATAATTGCCGGAGCGTGTTTTTACCGGCTCATATTCTGTAACAACTGTATTTTCTGTTGTCTGTGCAACAATATTGAAATATGGCACAGTATCCGCCTCCTTTACTTATTTACTCAAAACTGAGTAATTTATCTCTGTAATATTCATATTGCTTTTGTCTTGCCTCAATCTCTGCAGGTAAGCCTGATACAATATCATTACATAATGAATCGAATCTATCGAGTATAGACACAATTCTTTCTTGTTCTTCTATTGTTGGTAACATAATTATAATGTCACCTAATTTGCTTGGTGTTACTTCTATTATCTTTGTACCATGTGCTAATCGTTTCTTTTGTTCAAAAAACGAAGCAGAATGGAAGAAATAAGACATATATTTTGCATTTTGATTATGACTGATGATTGCAGTATGACCACTGATAGCAATTTCTTCATTTCCCAGCCAAGCGGTGCAAGAGCAAACATCTTCAACATTTTCACTTGTTACTGCCATAACAATATCACCCGGTTTTGCAGTCTTTGACTTTGTAAATACTTCATCATTTACAAATGTTAATGTTTTATCTGCATAAACACCAAAGTGTGTGTACATCTGACCATAATGAATGCAAGGTCTTCCGCTTTCTACAAAATCCTTTTTCTGGAAATTGCCACCACGGATAATTGTTGCAATCTCTTCAAGCTTAACAGGAGCATAACCAAAGACATACTGAATAAGCCTAATTATTGCTTGTCTGTCTGTCTGTC
>JAHLFA010000070.1 GCA_018883985.1 Candidatus Ruminococcus intestinipullorum
TGTCTTCCATGAATATTAGCCCGATATAATAGTCGCGTTTACTGCGACTATTATATCGGGCTAATATTCATGGAAGACATGTGCGAAATACGATGATTATAGGTGCAGGCGAAGCCTGTAATATGGTAATGAAGGAATTAGAACTTAGTACAGAGTTAGATGCAAAGATTTGCTGTATTATCGATGATAATCCAAGAAAAAAAGGTTCCTACATTCATGGAGTAAAGGTGATTGGGAATCGAGATGATATTTTGAGTGCAGCAGAAAAATATCAGATTACAGAAATTATTATTGCAATTCCAAGTGCAGAGAAAAAGGAACAACAAAAGATATTAAGTATTTGTCAAAAGGTGCCAAATTGTGAATTGAAAATTTTGCCAGGTGTGTATCAGCTGGTGAATGGAGAGGTCAGTGTTTCAAAATTAAGAAACGTTCAGATAGAGGACTTGCTGGGGAGAGAGCCTATTCAAATTACAACGGAAAAAATTGGACGTTATGTTTCTGACAAGGTAGTGTTGGTAACTGGTGGTGGTGGTAGTATAGGAAGCGAGCTTTGTCGTCAAATTGCTGCGAATGGTGTTCGTAAGCTCATTATTTTTGATATTTATGAAAACAATGCATATGACATTCAGCAGGAATTGAAACAGAAGCACCCTAACTTGGACTTAGTTGTACTAATTGGTTCTGTTAGAAATGGTAGAAAGATAAACAGTGTTTTTGAAAAATATAGGCCAGATATCGTTTATCATGCAGCAGCACATAAACACGTTCCTTTGATGGAAGACAGCCCAAATGAAGCAATTAAAAATAATGTATTTGGAACATATAAGGTGGCACTAGCAGCAGATCGATATAAAACGCAAAAATTTGTATTAATTTCAACAGATAAAGCAGTAAATCCAACCAATATTATGGGAGCATCTAAACGTATGTGTGAGATGATTATTCAACTTTTTAATAATCGTTCAAATACGGAGTATGTGGCAGTGCGTTTTGGGAATGTTTTAGGAAGCAATGGAAGTGTAATACCATTGTTTAAGAAGCAAATTGAAGCTGGGGGTCCAGTTACTGTAACACATCCAGATATTATTCGGTATTTTATGACAATACCAGAAGCAGTTTCTTTGGTTTTGCAAGCAGGAGCAAGTGCCAAAGGAGGAGAGATTTTTGTGCTTGATATGGGACAACCTGTGAAAATAGCGGATTTGGCAAAAAATTTGATTCGTTTATCTGGATATAGTGTAGGAAGAGATATTGAGATTCAATATACTGGTTTACGCCCAGGGGAAAAACTATATGAGGAGCTTTTAATGGAAGAAGAAGGCTTACAAGATACAGAAAATTCATTGATTCATATAGGAAAACCAATTCAATTTGATGAAGATGAATTTTTGAAGGATTTAGAAATTCTCTACAAGGAAGCATATGCAGAAACGGGAAATATGAAAGAAATCGTTCATAAAATAGTACCTACTTATCATTTGAGAGAAACGGATATTCTTCGGGATCAACAAATACAGGCAAGTTGGAAAAAAGAGTTTGCTGATACAAGTTCTAATTTGCCAAGTGCTTTTTTAAATGAAAGAATTACTGATGTATAAATATTGAGTAAGAAATGAGGAGGGAGTTATGAAGGTAGCATTTTCACCACCAGATATTACAGAAGAGGAGATTGTAGAAGTTGCCAAAACACTAAGAAGTGGTTGGATTACAACTGGGCCTAGAACAAAGGAATTTGAGCGACAAATAGCACAATATTGTAATACACAAAAGGCTGTATGTCTAAATTCGGCAACTGCATGTATGGAGATGGTTCTTCGTGCAATGGGTATTGGTGCAGGTGATGAGGTGATTACAACGGCATATACGTACACTGCAACAGCAAGCTGTATTTGTCATACAGGGGCGAAAGTAGTTTTAGTAGATACACTTCTTGATTCTTATGAAATGGATCCTCAAAAAGTAAAAGAGGCAATTAATGAGAGAACAAAAGCGATTATTTGTGTAGATTTAGCTGGAATTATATACAGCAAATACGAAGAGATTTTCAAGATAGTAGAGGAAAGTAAACATTTATTTGTTCCATCAAATGAGAAGCAGGCGAAATTAGGAAGAATTTTAGTTATGGCAGATGCAGCACATGCTTTTGGAGCCAAATGGCATGGTAAAAAATGTGGGCAAATAGCCGATTTTACTTGCTACTCTTTTCATGCTGTAAAAAATTTAACTACAGCAGAAGGTGGTGCACTTACTTGGTCAGATACATTGATTCAATTAGGGTTTGATAGTGAGGAGCTTTATCGAGAATTTATGCTTCTTTCTTTGCACGGACAATCGAAGGATGCTTTGGCAAAATCTCAGGCAGGAGCATGGGAGTATGATATTATAGCTCCTTATTATAAATGTAATATGACGGATATTATGGCTTCTATAGGACTTGTACAGTTAAAACGGTATCCTAAAATATTGGAAAGAAGAAAAGAAATTATAGAACAGTATCAAAATCTTCTTGAGGGATTGCCAATTCAGTTGTTAGAACATTATAGTGAATTTCACCAGTCTAGTGGACATTTATTTATGGTACGCTTGCTAGGGAAGACGAGAGAAGAGTGCAATGAGATGATTACAAAAATGGCAGAAGCTGGTATTTCAACTAATGTGCATTACAAACCACTACCCTTATTAACAGCATATAAAACTATGGGATTTGATATTGAACAATACCCAAATGCATATGCACAGTTTTGTAATGAGGTTACATTGCCATTACACACATGTTTGACGGATGAACAAATTGTTTATGTGGCAGACTGCTTTAAAAAATTTCTTCAGATGTAGAATGAAGAAATGGAGAGAATGAGGGTTTTGTATGTGGAAAAAATGGGAAGACCTACCTGCTGATATGCAGCAAGAGGAGGTTAGAAAATATTACCTTATAATATCACAAAAACGCATAGCACTTTGTGCTAAGCGTTTTTGTGATATTATTTTATCAATACTATTGATGATACCTTTATTACCAATCATGTTGGTAATTGCAGTATGTATTAAGCTAGACAGTACAGGTCCAATTTTTTATCGGCAGGAACGTGTTACGCAATATGGCAGAGTATATCGGATTTTTAAGTTTAGAACTATGGTTACAGATGCCGATAAAAAAGGACCGCTTGTTACAACTGGAAGGGATCCAAGAATTACAAGAATGGGAGAAAAATTAAGAAAGTGCAGATTAGACGAGCTGCCTCAGTTGTTTAATGTATTAAAAGGGGATATGAGTTTTGTTGGAACAAGACCAGAAGTGAAAAAATATGTAGAATGTTATTCTCCTGAGATGTTGGCAACTTTGTTATTACCTGCTGGTGTGACGTCTAGGGCAAGTATTGCCTATAAGGATGAAGATGCTATATTGGAAAAATATAGCAATACAACAGATAAAACGGCAGATGAAATTTATGTAGAATATATTTTACCAGAAAAGATGAAGTATAACTTGAAATCTCTAGAAACATTTAGTTTATGGGGAGATTTTAGAGTTATGATAGATACTTTTTTTTCAGTTATGAAATAACAAAACCAGAAAAGATAGATTGTATAGTATAATTTTAAATAAGGGTGTGAAAGATTATGAGCAAAATAGCAGTAATTACTATGGGGGTACGGTTAGAGGGCGAGAAAGGATATACTCGATTTCGATACCTTTGTGATTTTTTGGTAGATGCGGGATATGAGGTGGATTTAATTACAACAACCTTTCAACATTGGGAAAAAGAGCAGCGTAAACTTGAGAGTATACAAAAAGAAGATTATAAGTTTGGGCTTAAATTTATTTATGAGCCAGGGTATAAAAAGAATGTAGACTTACGAAGAATACATAGTCATAAAGTTGCTGCAAAGAATTTACGAGAACTATTAGAGCGAGAGGGAGATTATGACCTTCTATATGCAGAAATTCCACCAAATGATGTAGCATTGGCAGCAGCAGAATATGCTAAGAAGAAAGGAATTCCATTTGTAGCAGATGTGAATGATTTATGGCCAGAGGCCATGCGTATGGTACTAGATGTTCCAATATTGAGTGATATTTTGTTTTTCCCACTTCAAAGAGATGCTGAAAAGGTATATTCTCTTGTATCAGGTGTGATTGGAACATCAGATGAGTACAGGGATAGACCATTTAAAAATCAGAAGAGGGACGTACTGAAAGAAACTGTATACGTAGGGAATGAAATCAAGCTATTTGATAAGGGAGCAGAGGAGCAATCAGAATTTGTGGAAAAACCTTCGCAGGAATTTTGGGTATCTTATGCAGGAACAATAGGAACGAGTTATGATATCCGAACTATGGTTCTAGCAGGAGAAGAATTGGAAAAAAGAGGAGAGAATCATATCAAGATAAAGATTTTAGGGGGAGGACCACTTCAAGAAGAACTAGAGAATTTGGCAGCTGAAAGAAATATATCGAATGTGGAATTCCTTGGATATGTTCCTTATGAGAGAATGGCTGCATATTTAAAAAAATCTGATATATTGGTAAATTCTTTTGTAAAAAAAGCTCCTCAAAGTATTGTAACAAAGATTGGAGATTATTTAGCAGCAGGAAAAGTGATGATTAATACTTGTATGAGTCCTGAATTTCGCAACAAGGTAGAGAAAGATGGGTTTGGTATTAATATAGAACCTGAAGACGTAGGAATATTAGCAAATGCAATTCTAGAACTTTATAGAAATGAAGAACAGAGATTAGAAATGGGAAAACAGGCACGAAAAATTGCAGAGGAGCAATTTGATCGACCAAAAGCCTATCAAAAAATAGAACAATTGATAAGGAAATTGATTGAAGAAAACAAAGGCGGTAAGAAAGATGAAACCATATTTTAGTGTTGTCATGCCGACTTATGGGGTAGATAAGTATATAGGAAAGGCAATTGAAAGTATTCAAAATCAAACATATAGCAATTGGGAATTGATTATTGTAAATGACTGTACGCCTGATAAAAGTGCAGAAATTGCAACTGGATATGCGAAGCAAGATTCTAGAATAGAAGTAGTACATCATGAAAAAAATCGTGGATTAAGTGCAGCTAGAAATACAGGAATAGAACATGCAAAAGGGGAGTACATTTGGTTTATGGATCCAGATGATTTTGTAGATATTGATGTTTTAGAGAAAGTATATGCATCAATTCAAAAAAATCCAGCCGAAATCATAGTGTTTGGTCTTCACGAAGAGTATTATGATAAAAATGGGGCGTTAAAGTATACACATACAATTTGTCCAAATGAAAGACTTTTTACGAAACAGGAAGAACTTAGAAAGGAAATCATCTATTTAGAACAACAAACGTTGTATGGATATGCGTGGAATAAGATTTACCAACTAGAATATTTAAGAGATATTAGATTAAAGTATACAGATGTGAAGTTAATAGAAGACATTAAATTTAATGTGGAATTTTGTATGGATATACAGAGAATGAATATTTTGGCTATTGCACCATATCATTATGCAAAAAGAATGGAAGGAAATTTAACGAATAAATTTGTTCCAAATTATTTTTCATTACATAAAGAAAGAATTGATATGATTTTCCATCAGTATATTTATTGGGAATTATGTACAGAGGAAGTAAGAAAGATTCTAGGTGCATTGTATGGGAGATATATTTTATCGGCATTGCAAAGAAATTGTGATCCAAGAGCAAATATGACACATGCAGAGCGATATATGTGGTGTAGAGGATTATTTCAAGAGGGATTATTTAATGATTTAATTCCTAGTGCGAAGGCTGTAGATAGTAAAAGTCTTTCAGTCGCATTATTCTTTTTACGTTGGAAAAAAGCAATTCCTTGCTTAGTAATGGGAAGGGGAATTTATATTGCTAGAGAAAAGATGCCAATGTTATATTCAAAAATAAAGTCGGAGAGGTAAGAAGATGGCAGGTAAGATATTGTCAATTGCAGTACCAAGTTATAATGTTTCAATGTACCTAGAAAAAGGTTTGAATTCTTATTCTGATGAACGGTTAAAGGAAGATTTAGAGGTACTTATTGTTAACGATGGGTCTACGGATAATACACCTGAGATTGCAAAAAAGTATGTAGAAAAATACCCTGAAATATTTCGATTAATTAATAAAGAAAATGGTGGGCATGGTTCAGCCGTGAATGCAGGAATTGATCATGCCACAGGAAAATATTTTCGTATTGTAGATGGTGATGATTGGGTAAATACAGACAATCTTGTACAATTGATAGATAAATTAAAATCTTTGGATGTAGATATGATTATAGATGAAAAACGAGAAGTAAATATGGTAAGTGGCGAAACAGAGCATTTTCCAATTCCAGAGTATGTAAAGAAAAATGAAATATTGCCATTTGATTCAATTTGTACAAGGGAAGATATTGGCTCTTTTATTATGATTCATACATTGACATTGAAAACAGAATTGTTAAAAACAGCGGATATTCATCTATTAGAGAAGATATTTTATGTAGATTATGAGTACATAGTCAAAGCTACTTGTATAGGGAAAAGTATTATTTTTTTAGATTTAGAAATTTACCAGTATTTAGTAGGAAATATAAATCAAAGCGTTAGTTGTCAAAATTATGTAAAGCGTTATTCACATCACGATCAAGTGGTGAAGGAATTGCTTCGTTTTGCATCAGAGAGTGAATATGAAGGAGCTCGAAAAGAATATTTGGATAGAAAAGTGAATTTAATCATTCATACTCAATATAAAATTGCATTAATTTTTAATATGAATCGTAAAGAGGGAAAACAGCAAGCAAACGATTTTAGAATGTACTTAAAAACTTATTATCCAATGTATGAAAAAAATACAAGAAAAAGATATTATCAGGCAAAAATTCTTCATCTTATGGGTGTGGATGATAAAAAGCTGGATCGGATTATGAAAAGGAAATAAGGAGTTGTATATGGCAAATGTTTCGGTAATTATTCCTATCTATAATTGCAAAGATTATTTAGAAAAATGTATTGATTCTGTATTAAACCAAAGCTATCAGGATTTTGAATTAATTTTAGTAGATGATGGATCTACAGATGGAAGTGAGTCAATATGTGATGTATATTCTAAAAAGGATAATAGGATTCGTACGCTGCATAAAGAGAATGGAGGGGGAGCAGGGGAAGCACGGAATCAGGGTGTTTTAATTGCATCTTCCCCATTTCTTGTATTTTTGGATTCAGATGATTATTTGGAGGAACATCATCTAGAGAAACTTTTGGAAGCACAAAGAGAAGAGGATTATGACGTAGTAGTTTCTGGATATATTGAGTATGTAGAGGGAGAGGATGAAAAATTTCATCAGTATGTGCATTATCCAAGCTTGAAACTAAATAATAGAACTCAAGTGAGAGATTTTTTTGTAGAACATTATCCAGAGGGATTACTTGGTTTTCCATGGAATAAATTATATAAAACTGAAATTATACGTAGGAATCAGCTTGTTTTTCCAAAAATGAGAAGACTAGAGGATGGTATTTTTAACGTTGAATATTTTGGGGAATGTGAAAATTGCAGAATTGTTGAAGATACGAGATATTACTATAAAAATAGTGAACAGGTAGAATTACGAAAATTGCCATATGACTTTTATGATATTATGGAAGTGTTTGTAGAGCAGTTTTACAAAACACTAGAATCTTGGGGATATGAAAAAGAAGTTTATGAAAAAAGTATGGTGGATTATTTTCAAAATGATTTTGTCTGTTGTTTAGAAAATATAAGTCAGCCTATTTGGAAAAAAACAAAAAAAGAACGTTTAGAGTATATGAAAGAACTAAGACAAAAATCTTTGGTTTGTTATATGAGTGAAAGACCCTGTTTATCAGGTAATTATACCAAAATTGTTTGGAGAGTATTTTGTGAACAAAAATTTAGGGGTGTATTTTTCTTAACAGCAATAAAAAGGTTTTTAAAAACAAAGTGTAAAAAGGTATTCTATAATCTGAAGAAAGGGTTGAATTGATGAATTGGACAAAGAAATGTATAGATAAGCTACTTGTAGATACCAATCCATATATATATACTGCAATTTTAATGTTTATGTTAGATGAAATTCTTTTTATCCATACCTATATAGGTGGATTACTAAAATTGTTTATAGTATGGGGATTTGCAATTATAATTGTGAATTTTTATAATGATTGGAAGGAGAAAAGAAGTAAGTTTTACAACAAATATTTTTTCTTAATAATATGTTTTATATTGTCTTATGCAATTACGATTGTAATTAATAGAGAGTCTTATGTTATTGATAATGTAAAAATATGGTGTTATATGATTGCTTTTTTCTTTTGTTTTTATGGAATACAGCATGTTCAGAGTGTAGAAGAATGGAAAGAATCCTTGTATAGATTATCAAAATATATTGTTGGATTAACATTTGTTTTTGCAGTTGTATGTTTGTTGACGTATACTTTAGGTATCAATATTCAACTCCATGAGCCAGATGGATATACACATATAGGAATGTACGATCATCGATTATGGGGAGTATACAATCCAAATGTTGGAGCAACTCTTAATGTGATTTCTGCTATTTTTACATTAGGACTTTTTTTTGAAAAAAAAGGATGTACTAAATCGAAAAAGATATTTTTGTGTGTGAACTTTATTTTACAATATTGCCAATTATTACTGACTGGTTCTAGAACTTCTTTGGTTACTTTATTACTTGGTGTTATGCTTTTTTTCTTTTTTATATGGAAAGAAAAGAAGAAACTTTGGAATCGTATTTTAATTAGTGCTTTAATAGGTATCTTTTTATTTGGGATATATCAGCCAGTAAAAGTAGGTTTATCATACATACCAGGAACAGTAAAGCAGGTTGTTGATGTTTCAGAGATATTAGGTTTAAAAGACGAATCAAATGCTGGAAAGAAGACTGGAAAACGGTTAAACTTGACTCGAAAGGAAAAGGAAGAAGACCGTTCAGGGGGATTTTTGACTGGTAGACAATATTTGTGGAAAGCTGGAATAAAGGCATTGGAAGAACATCCTTTATTTGGAATTTCTAAAGCTGGAACATATGATAAGGCAAAGCCGTATATTGAAGATGATTTTTGGTTGCTTTCTTTAGAATCTAGTTTGCACAATAGCTATATTACAGTATTGGTAGCATCTGGAATAGTTGGTTTTATCTTGTTTATGATGTTTTTAATTTTGAATATAAAAGATTATATAAGGCTGGCATTTCAAAAAGGACAAAATCCACAGTTTACATTATATATCACATTATTGATAGTGATTGCAATGATGATGATTACAGAATGTTTGGAAGGAAGGATTATATATAGAACAGAAGTATTTAATGTATTGTTCTGGACCTTTATGGGGATTGCTAGTCAATATACAAAATTAAAGGAAAGAGAAGGATATGATACAGAAGTTACTGGATAAAGTAAAAATAGAAAAATCTGCTACAAAATTCTTTGTAAATACAGGATGGCTTGTCTTTGATAAAATTTTTCATATGGGTTTATCACTTGTGATTACTGCTATGCTGTCCAGATATTTGGGAGTAGAACGCTATGGTCTCTTAAGTTATGGTCTTGCATTTATCGAAATTTTTACAATTATTTGTAAGCTTGGAATCGATGGAATTATCGTAAATGAATTGATTCAAAATAGAGAAAAGAATGGCGAGATATTAGGTAGTACAACACTGCTGAGATTAGTATCATCCTTATTATCCTTAGCCATGACGTATTTTTTTGTGAAGTTGTTGAATCCAAATGAAACCATTATCCTGGCTATTACAATGATTCAATCGATTTCCTTAGTATTTGTTTCGTTAGATACATTAGATTATTATTGGCAGTCTAAATTAGAGTCCAAGTATACGGCGATTGCAAGAAGTACTTCTTATCCAATAGTTTGTTTACTTAGAGTTCTATTGGTTTATATGAAAAAAGATGTAACATGGTTTGCATGGGCAACGGTTTTAGATGCAGGTTTGATAGCAATGGTCATGTTTTATTTTTATAAAAAAGATCATCTTCCCCAATTTAAGGTATCTATCTCTATGATGAAATATTTGCTTCGTCATAGTTACCATTTTATACCTGTGAACCTTTTAGTGACAATCTATACACAAATGGATAAACTTATGGTGAAAGGGATGAGTGATTCTATACAAGTTGGATTGTATTCTGCAGCCATGTTAATTGCAAATCTTTGGATATTTATTCCAAATGCTTTAATCGACTCAGGAAGACCAGTGGTGATGACAATGAAGGCTGAAGAAAAAGAAGAACAATATGTACAAAGATTACGTCAGCTAAGTATAGGGGTAATTTGGATTAGTATTTTAGCAGGAATCTTTTTTACTATCTTTGGGAGATTTATTATTTATATCATCAATGGAAAAGAATTTTTGGCAGCATTGCCAGTGCTTTTAATATTGATTTGGTCTAGGCTTTTTTCGTTGATTGGAGCGATTAGAAGTATTTGGATGCTATGCGAAGGTCTGGAAAAATATATCAAATATTTCATTGCCTTGGGTGCTGTAATTAATGTAGTACTGAATACATTGCTAATCCCACAGTGGGGTGCTGTTGGAGCGGCAGTTGCAACACTTGTGACAGAAGTAATATCTTCTTTCATTGTAACAGGAATTTTTTCAAACACTAGACCTTATTTTAAGATTATTGTAGATGGATTTTTATTTAGAAAAAATAGAAAACAAGTATAAATATACAAAAATTTATTGAAAATGTAGAAATATGAAGATATATGTGATAAAATACCATGAGATATTGGGTGTTAAAAAGGATTAGAAAGTACATAGATAAAGGAGAAGAGAGTTATGAAAATAGCAGTTGCAGGGACGGGATATGTTGGATTGGTTACAGGAGTATGTCTTGCAAGCAAAGGTCATGATGTTACCTGTGTAGATATTGATGAAGCAAAGGTAGGTTTGATGAAGCAGGGGATTTCACCAATCTATGAACCAGGGTTATCAGAATTGATGCAGGAGAGCATGGGAAATCTGACATTTACAACAAATGCTGCATCTGCATATGAAGATGCAGAAGTGATTTTTATTGGTGTAGGAACCCCTGAAAAGCAAGATGGTTCTGCAAACCTCTCTTATGTATATGAAGTAGCAAAAGAAATAGCAATAAGTGCAAAGAGGGATTGTGTAGTAGTTGTAAAATCTACTGTTCCAATAGGAACAAATGACAAAATTGAAGCGTATATTCATGATAAACAAAAGCATAATGTAAAAATATATGTGGCATCAAATCCTGAATTTTTAGCACAGGGAAGTGCGGTACGAGATACACTTCATGCATCTCGTATTGTAATTGGTACAGAAGATGAATATCCAAAGGAAGTACTTTTGAAAGTATATGAAAAGTTTGATGCTCCAAAATTAACAGTAGGTAGAAGAAGTGCAGAAATGATTAAGTACGCATCCAATGATTTCTTAGCACTAAAAATTAGCTATGTCAATGAAATTGCGAATTTGTGTGAAGGTGTTGGTGCGGATATAGAAGAAGTAACAGATGGAATGGGATATGATTCCAGAATTGGAAATAAATTTTTAAATGCAGGTATTGGCTATGGTGGCTCTTGTTTTCCAAAGGATACGAAAGCATTGAGCTGGTTGGCACAATTCAATGATAAGGAAATTCGGACAATTCGTGCAGCAATAGAGGTAAATGAAGGTCAGAAATTTAGACTTATCAAAAAAGCAAAGAAGTATTATGAAGATTTCTTGTTTTTAAATATTGCAATTTTAGGATGCACGTTTAAACCAGGGACGGATGATTTAAGAGAAGCTCCTTCCTTGGTAAATGTTCCATTACTATTGGAAGATGGAGCTAAATTACGTATATGGGATCCAGTAGGTATGGAGAATTTTAAGAAGAAGGTTGGAGAAAAAAATATTCAATACTGTACAAGTATAGAAGAAGCATTAAAGGATGCAGACCTTTGTTTTATCTTTACAGAGTGGGACGAAGTAAAAAATATGGATGTTAATTTATATAAAACATTGATGAAGTGTCCAATTGTTTTGGATGGAAGAAACTGCTATTCACTAGACAAGTTTGAGAATACAGGAATTACATATGGTTCAATTGGTAGAAGAACTGTAAATGATATAGAGTAGGAATGGGAGATACATAACGATGAAATTGATCATACAGATACCATGTTATAATGAGGCAGAAACACTAGAGGTGGCATTAAATGACTTGCCTAAGCACATTGACGGTATAGATGAAATAGAGTACTTAATCATCAATGATGGTAGCAAAGATAATACGGTGGAAGTGGCGAAAAATTGGGGGGTCAATTACGTTGTGAACTTCCGAAATAATAAAGGACTTGCCAGAGGTTTTATGGCAGGTCTTGATGCATGTTTAAGAAATGGTGCAGATATTATTGTCAATACAGATGCAGACAACCAGTATTGTGGTGAGGATATTGAAAAATTAATTCAGCCAATTCTAAGAGGTGAGGCTGGAATGGTAGTAGGAGAAAGACCAATTGATGACACGGCACATTTTTCTCCATTAAAGAAGAAATTGCAGCACTTGGGAAGTTGGGTAGTAAGAAAAGCCTCAAGAACAAATATACCAGATGCACCTAGTGGATTTCGTGCTTATAGCCGTCATACTGCAATGAGAATGAATGTAATTAATGATTATACATATACATTGGAAACAATCGTACAAGCTGGACGACAGAAAATGGCGATTACATCTGTGCCAATTCGTACAAATGGGGAGTTACGTCCATCTCGTTTATTTAATAGTATGTTCGGATATGTGAAAAAATCTATGTTAACAATAGGTAGGGCGTTTATGATGTATCGTCCATTGTATTTCTTTACATGGATTGCTGGAATTTTTGGTGTATCGGGCATTGCACTTGGAATTCGCTTTTTAGTGTATTATTTTCAGGGAAATGGCGATGGACATGTTCAATCACTGTTACTTTCAACAATGTTGATTATTATTGCAGTAGTGACCGGATCTATTGGATTGTTGGGAGATGTAATTTCTGCAAATCGGAAACTTTTGGAAGATATTCAGTTTACAGTTAGAGAGCTGAAATATGGAAAAGGACATGAAGAGATGAAGAGTAGTGAAAAGGAAGAGGAGTAGAATACATGAAACAAAAATTATTGGTAACTGCTTCTACATTCCCTAGATGGGAAGGTGATACGGAGCCAAGATTTGTTTTAGATCTTTCAAAATCATTGTTGGAATATTATGATGTAACAGTATTAGCTCCTGCATGTCCAGGAGCTAAGGAAGAGGAGATTTTGGAGGGTGTAAAGGTTATTAGATACCATTATTTTCCAATACATAAATGGGAAACGTTATGCTATCCAGGGGCTATAGTACCTCGAATAAAAGAAAAGAAAATACGTGGATTATTGGTTCCATTTTTGTTTTTAGGATTATGGTGGAAGTTGTTAAGAATCTTACCTAAGTATGATTTAGTACATGCACATTGGATTATACCGCAGGGCATTGTACAGTCATTTTTTAAGAAGCCTTACATTGTTACAGGGCATGGTGGGGATATCATGGAATTAAATAGGGGGATATTTAAAATCTTAAAAAAGAGAGTTTTAGAAAAGGCATCGTGTGTTTCTGTAGTATCTAATAGAGCAAAACAGAAACTTTATGATTTATATAAAATTGATAATGTAGTAGTTCAAACCATGGGGTGTGATACAAATAAATTTTCACCAGATAAAAGAGTCGAAAATTATTTTGGTCAAGATGGAAAAAAAGTAATTTTATTTGTAGGACGCTTTGTAGAAATAAAAGGAATTACTTATTTATTAAAAGCTATGGAAGATATAGATGCCAAATTAGTAATTGTTGGAAAAGGTCCAGATGAAAGTTTAATACGAAAACAAGTGGAGAATTTAGGAGAAAAAGTAATATTTTTAGGATCTCAAGATCATACAAAACTTCCAACTATTTATGCTTCAAGTGATATATTTGTTATTCCTTCAGTTACTATACAAGGTGGGGTTACGGAAGGCTCTCCCACAGTAATAACTGAAGCATTAGCATCAGGTTTACCTGTAATTGGAACAAATACAGGTGGAATACCAGAGATGATTCAAGATGGTGTTAACGGATTTGTAGTACCAGAGAGGAATTCTGAAATAATTTCTGAAAAAATAAAGATAATTTTAGGGAATAGTATGATTTACAAGGAATTTTCTGAAAATGCAAGAGCCTATGGGCTTAAAAAGAGTTATAAAAATGTGGCAAAAGCTTTTCAAATAATAATAGAGAAAGTAAAATAAATGAAGATGAAATTAATTAGTGTTATAATACCGGTATATAATGTTGAAAAATATATTCAAAGTTGTATAGAATCTATTATAGATCAGACATATAAAAATATAGAAATTATATTAGTAGATGATGGTTCTACAGATAGTAGTGGAAAAATTTGTGATTCATATCAAGTTAAAGATAAAAGAATAAAAGTGATTCATAAAAAAAATGGTGGACTATCAGATGCTCGGAATGCTGGAATAACTTGTTCTACTGGAGAATATCTGTCTCTTATACACATCT
>JAHLFA010000071.1 GCA_018883985.1 Candidatus Ruminococcus intestinipullorum
ACCGCGGGTCTCGTGGGCTCGGAGATGTGTATAAGAGACAGATACTATAGAGTATAAATAGTATACCAAGAACCGTTGTAAAATAAATGCGTAGTAGTTTCAATGTTGAGTGTTCAGTAGAACAAAAGTTACGAATGGATTGCAAATGTGTTATTAAAAAAATGAATCCAATTGCTATGAGTCCATTCGTAATTATTAAATTTAGCAGGTTGGCTAATGTATCAGGTAGAAGTCTTAAAAATTTAGGAAGTAAATCGCCTAAAACAAAGTTGTTCATAATGTGTAGTCCAATACTATGCCAAATGGAATACTCCATAGCAATATATCCAAGAATCAAACCTGCTCCTATTGCAAATGGAATTTGAGCAAAGTTAGAATGCATCAAACCAAAGAGTAGAGAAGAGGTAAGTAGAGCAAACCATTTTCCAAAAGGTTCTAATGATTTTAAAATTGCTCCACGAAAAATGAATTCCTCTACAACAGGTGCAAATAGTGCAGAGTATAAAAACATAGAAAAAGTAATGGAGTTTCCTGTGGCTATTTCTAATGATTGAAAAAGAGAAACTCCAAATAAATTTGCGAAGATTTCCATTAATATATACAAGTAGGAGGAAAGTGTTTGCATGAGCATAAATACTCCAAAAAAACAGAAAAATTTCCCGATGCTCATGGAACGGCGTACTGGAAAAATACAGGTTCTAAAAAAATAGGGTCGTTTCCATAAAAGAAATATAATAAAACAGCATGTAGATGCAACAAGATACCAGATTCCTCCTTCAAAAAAAGTTTCTGATTGTGAGAAGAATGGGTACATTAGAAGCATTACAAATGTAGCAACCAAATCAAAGCAAATTTTATATAGAAATAACATCCCATTTATAGTATTAAAGTACTTTCTTATCCATTTCATTTCTAAGTTATCCATTTTATAAGCTCCTTTTTAGGTTTTATAATATTATATCATATAATTTCTATTCAATATAATTCTATTTTGATTCTGCCTATTCTTTTGTTAAAAGAAACGATATAATAAAAAATATGAATGGGAGGCGTAAGAATGATTGAGAAACAAAAACAATTTTTCTACACAGGTAAAACTTTAAATTTGAAATTTCGAATACAAAGTTTACAACGTTTGGAATATATGATTCAAAAAAAGGAAATACAAATAAAAGATGCACTCTATAAGGATTTAGGTAAATCAAAATTTGAATCTTATGCAACAGAGATAGGTTTGGTTTTAAAGGAAATTAAGGAAGTTCTTGGGAATATTCGTAAATGGTCAGCAGCGAAAAAAGTAAAAACACCATGGTACTTACATCCAGCCCAAAGCACGATTCAAAAAGAGCCATATGGTGTTGTATTAGTATTAGGCCCATACAATTATCCATTTCAGTTAACTATGCTACCTTTAATAGGAGCAATTGCAGCAGGAAATTGTGTAGTTGTTAAGCCATCCGAATTAACACCTTGCACGTCAAAAATTATTGAAGAGATTATAAACAAAGTTTTTACTAGTAATCATGTTCTATGTGTACAAGGAGAGGTAGAAGTAACAACACAGTTATTAAAACAACCTTTTGATTATATATTTTTTACTGGTAGTCCTAAAGTAGGACGAATTGTTATGAAAAAGGCAGCAAAGCAATTAATACCAGTCACATTAGAGTTGGGTGGAAAAAGCCCTGTTATTATAGAAAAGACAGCAGATTTAAAAAAGGCTGCCAAAAAAATTATATGGGGAAAACTGCTAAATGCAGGACAAACATGTATTGCACCAGATTATGTGTTAGTGAAAGAAGAATATAAAAAAGAATTGTTGGATGAAATGCAATATGCTGTGAAAAGGTTTTATGGAGAACAAATAGAAACGAATTCTGATTTTGGACGAGTTGTAAATAAACGGCATATGCTCAGACTTCGACAGATTTTAGAAAATGATGTACAATATATTTGTTATGGTGGGAAGTATAGTATAGAGCAGAATTATATACAACCTACAATACTAGATATTCCTTGGGAAAAGCGTTTTGATGCAGCAGCGATGCAAGAGGAAATATTTGGACCAATACTTCCTGTTATCGCGTATAAAAATTTAAAAGATGTAATTCCTTGGTTAAGACAGAGAGAGAAACCATTGGCTCTGTATATTTTTACAAAGAACAGAAAAATTGGAAGATGGATTATGAAGCAGATTCCATCTGGTGGTGTTACAATAAATGATACAGTGATGCATTGTATTAATCCCAATTTGCCATTTGGTGGAATCGGAAATTCAGGAGTAGGCAAATATCATGGAAAATATAGCTTCGATACTTTTACCCATGAAAGAGGTGTTTTTTATAGACCTGCAAAGGTAAGTGGAATTCCGTTTTTTCCACCATATACACCTTGGAAGTATAAGATTGTGGAAAAGGTGATGAATGGGATTAGATAGGTTGCAAATACAAC
Source organism: Candidatus Ruminococcus intestinipullorum (assembly GCA_018883985.1). Classification (GTDB taxonomy): domain Bacteria; phylum Bacillota; class Clostridia; order Lachnospirales; family Lachnospiraceae; genus Mediterraneibacter; species Mediterraneibacter intestinipullorum_A. The sequence goes on from JAHLFA010000071.1 coordinate 2,452, forward strand.
GTAAATTAAAATATATTGTGTTATAATAACGATAAAAAGTTTTATGGAACGTTAGGAGGGTTGCTATGAAGGGTATTATAGAGATTTTGATGGATGAACATAAAGAGATTTTGAAGTTTGTAGAATCTTTGCATAAAAAATGTTTAATTTTCATGGAAGAAGATAAAATTAGTATTCAAGAGTTTCGTGATGGAATTCAATTTATACGAGAGTTTGCAGATAAAGCTCATCATCAAAAAGAGGAAAAGGTTCTTTTTCGTGCAATGATGGAACACCTAGGACCTACAGCAGAAAAATTGGTGAAAGGTGGTATGTTGGTGGAACATGATTTGGCTAGACTTCATGTTTCAGAGTTAGAAAAAGCCATTCAAGCATATGAGGAGAATCCAAATGCGGAAAATAAGTTGGATATTCTGGCAAACGCTATGGGATATTGTTATTTATTGAAGCGTCATGCAATGAAAGAGGATGAAGTGGTATATCCGTTTGCTCAAAGAGCGTTATCCTCTGAAGTAATGGAACAATTAGATCGTGAAGCAGCAGAGTATATGAAAGAGCTGGAGCAGTAATACGAAAAAAGTAAGGGAAAAGTATGCAAAGTCAAGATATAGAGATATTAGCAGAGAATCCCCTCTTTAAGGGGATTCCTAAAAGTAATCTGGAGCAGGTTGTTGTACGCTTGGAGATGAGTAAAAAGAAATATCAGAAAAATGAAATAATTTATCACACGGGAGATATTGTAGATGAACTGGGAATTGTATTGGAAGGAAGTGCATTTATAATTCGCTATGATATTTGGGGTGGACAGAATATTTTAGCTAGAGTTGAGAAAGGCGAGGTCTTTGGTGAAAGTTATGCATGTGTAGAAAAAGAACCACTTATGGTAGATGTAACAGCAGCTGAGGATATCACAGTTCTTTTTCTTAATGTTGGGAGGGTTTTACATCTGGAACATAATTTTTGTGGCTATCAAAGTCATTTATTAAGGAATCTCTTAGCAATAATGGCACAGAAGAATATCTTATTATCGGGAAAGATGGACCATTTGGCACAGAGGAGCATCCGAGAAAAAGTACTTTCTTATCTTTCATTTCAAGCGATGAAAAATGAAAATGCAGAATTTACAATTCCTTTTGATAGGCAGCAGCTGGCAGACTATTTATCTGTAGATAGAAGTGCATTATCAAGAGAACTATCAAAAATGAAGCAAGAAAAGATTCTTACATATAAGAAAAATCATTTTATCTTATATGAAAATATAGAAAGTTGATTATGTAGTAAAAAAGTGTATAAATTGTATCAATTGTTGGAATAAAATAAAAAATAAAAAAAGTATTGACAATTTAAAAAAGTGATGATAAGATATGTCTTGTCGCTGAGGCAGTGAGGTTTTGAAAGAAGAGAAAATCGAAAAAAGTCGAAAAAAGTTCTTGACACTGACAAGGTGATATGATAATATAACAAAGCTGTCAACGAAGCGAGGTAACAGCCGTTAAAAAGACAGAAAATAAAAATGAAAAAACTTCTTGACAAACAGAAAACGACATGATAAAATATCAGAGTTGTTTCTGAGAAAAAGAAGAAACGAAAAAGAACCTTGATAATTAAACAATAGACAACACCTTGAAAATTTCTTAAGAGAAGATTTTTTAAGAACGCATCGAAAGATGTACCCGTCACAGAGATGTGACAAACAGTAAAGG
>JAHLFA010000072.1 GCA_018883985.1 Candidatus Ruminococcus intestinipullorum
TATCAGAAGCTTTCCCAGGAACTTTCAACAGATGAGATGTACGGGACTACAGTTTTTGGAAGCGGAACCGATGCGGTATGCTCCTTCCTTGACTTTGCATGTCAGGCAGGCGCAGACGGGCTTGTGTTTGACAAAGAAGGTAATGTAAATATAACAGATCAGGCTTATGTGGATGCACTAAACTTTATGGTTGAAAATGCAAATGCAGATTATACACCGTCAGACTCCTTATCTACAGCAGCGACAGAGTCTCAGGAACTTTTTACTAATGGAAAAATCGCCATGCAGTTAAACTGGAGTCATCAATATCCGGCGGCTGTTGAGGCATTAGGCGCAGATAAAGTTGGATGTGCACCGATGATTGCAGGAAGTGCGGGAATTGGTGCAACAACAGGTCCTTGGTATGAATGCGTTATGAAGGATTCTAAAAATAAGGAAATGGCACAAAAATATGTAGAATTCATGTATGAACATAATGAAGACTACATGGATCTTACATTAAAAATTGCGGGAAGGACTTCTGTATACGAAGAAAAAGGAAAGGAAGCAGGAAATGAACATACAACCGCGGTTCTAGAAACGTTGAATTCAGAGCAGTCTCAGGCAAGACCTATGGTAGAGACATGGTCACAGATCGAAGAAGTGCTGGTAGGTGTTGTAGAATCTACTTTGGGAGGAGCTGATATCAATGAAACACTGGAGTCAGCAAAGGCTGAAATAGAGGCAATTGGAAAGTAGTAAACATAGATTACGTAATTGTAGCAAGGTATTCTTGAGGAATCAATATTGTCAAGAGTACCTTTCTGGTTAAAAGGTGGTAAAAATGAGATTGATTTCAAAAAAAACCTTATTATTATTCTTCCTTCCGGGTGCGGTATTTATGGGTGCATTCCTGATATATCCTATTATCAAGATGGTCATAGACAGTTTTTTTGAGATTGGCATTACGGGAGATAAAACATTTATCGGTTTAGAAAACTATATTCATGCATTTACAGCCGGCGGCTTTTTGAAACAATTAAAAAATACTCTCATCTATATCATTGTTGCCGTAGGGATCGAAACAGTGATGGGACTATTATTTGCACTGTTTTTCGAATTGGATTATAAAGGTAGTAAAGTGATCCGCTCATTTCTTATGGCTCCTCTTATGATAGCGCCACTGGTAGCTGGTCTTACATGGAAATTGATGATGAGTTCAAGCTTTGGAATTGTCAATGAACTGCTGGCACGAGTAGGAATCTTATCAAGTAGTAGTGATATTCTCTGGCTTGCGGATGAAAAATGGTCATTATTAGCTTGTTGTATTGCAGATATCTGGTTGACAACACCATTTATGATGTTGATGATCTTAGCGGGACTACAGGGGTTGGACAGTAGCATGCTGGAGGCAGCAAAAATAGACGGTGCAAACAAATTACAGCAGATATTTGCTATCAAATTACCAGTCATCAAACCAGTTTTATTGACGGCGTTGTCTGTAAGGATCATTGATGCGGCCAGAACATTTGACATTATCTGGGCAATGACAGAAGGTGGACCGAACAGTTCTTCAGAAACGATCAGTATTATTATATATAAGACATTGACAAGATATAACGACATTGGTTATGCAAGTGCGATGGCAGTCATATTTATTGCAGTTTTAGTAGTATTCACGCTGGTATTTATGCAAAGCTTGTGGAATCCGAAGAAAAAGAATGGTTAGTTGATTGGGATAGGAGGCATAAAAGTGAAGAAAAAGAGTGAAATAGGAAAAAAGATAGGGATCATATTATCAGTGGTTCTGACAATAGGTTGGCTTTTTCCGTATATATATGTGATCTGTTGCTCTTTTAAACCGGGTTCAGAAGTAATCGCAGTTCCGCCAAGTTTTTTCCCTAAAAACTTTTCAGTTGAAAATTTTTCGGGTTTGCTGGAAAGAATGGATGTTTTTACATTTCTTTTCAATAGTCTGAGTACTGCGTTACTCAGTACGATTATTGCACTGATCTTAGGATCTCTTGCGGCATATGCGATTCAGCGTTCAGGTGCAAAATTGTCAATTTTGTTAGTGGTTCTGGTCTTGTGTTTAAAAATGATACCTACTTCAAGTATCGTGGTGCCTATTTATGAACTGATATGCAATTTGGGATTATATGATACAAAAATTGCTTTAATACTGGTATATGCAGCAATTAACATGCCATTTGTTATGTGGACAATGTTGAGTTTCTTTGAAGGAATACCTTCAACGCTGGACGAAGCGGCTTATGTTGATGGGGCCAGCAGTCTGCAGACATTCAGGAAAGTAATCCTTCCAATCTGTAAACCAGGTTTAGCGACTGCATTTATATTCACATTGTTTTTGGCATGGAACGATTTTCTTGTTGCGTTATTGCTCACCAGCACAAATGCAAAGACGTTTACTGTTGGCTTAGCGGGCTTTTTATCAGCGTATAATCTGGATTTAGGTCCGATGTGTGCAGGAGCATTTTTGTTTAGTTTTCCTGTTATGATCATTTCTCTGGCTGCTCAGAAATATATCGTACAGGGAATGACAGCCGGAGCTGTGAAGGGATAGGGATGATAGAAACAGACAGGAGGATTTATGAATGAAATGTAACAATTATTACGATGTTACAAAATGGGAGACGGGAAATCCGTATGAAGATATTGGAGAAGTGATCAACAGCATGATCGCAGACATCAAAAGCAGGCAAACAGACTCTGATGTTAAAGAAGGAGGAAAGCCGGGAGCAGTAATATATATTCCACCGGGCGATTATCATCTGCATACACAAGTGGTAATTGACATCAGTTACCTAAAAATCATGGGATCGGGACATGGTTTTGTCTCTTCTAGTATCCGATATAATCTGCCGCAAGATGAATGGAAAGACCTGCATGAGGTATGGCCGGGAGGAAGCCGTATTCTGGTGGAACTGTCTGGTAATAATGCATCGGAGAAAGACGGAGCTGCATTTTACGTGGAAAGAGATGGAAATCCTAGGATTAGCTCTGTTGAATTTGAAAATTTCTGTATTGATGGATTACATTTTGAAGATGATGGCACCAAAAAAAATGATCCGGAGAATACATATATTAATGGGAAGACAGGAATTTACATAGCAAGTGCCCAAGATTCATTTCGTATCACAGGAATGGGATTTGTATATTTAGAACATGGAGTTGTTATTTATCATGCAGATGCATTGTCGATCCATGACAATTTTATTGCAGAATGCGGCAACTGTATTGAACTACGTGGTTGGGGACAGGCTTCTAAAATTACAGATAACCTGATCGGTGCAGGGTATAATGGGTATTCGATCTTGGCGCAAAGTTTTGGTGGTCTTTTGATCAGTAACAACAATGTTTTCCCAAGAGGAAAAAGTAGTGTGTGTTTTCAAAATGTAGCAAAATCGATTATTTCAAACAATAGGTTTCATTCGTTTTACCCTGGAATGCTTTCGTTAGAAGGTAATTGTTCTGAAAATATGATCTCCTCTAATCATTTCTTAAGAGACAATGAGCCGTGGAAACCGATGTTAGATAATGACAATGGTTTGGATGACAGTTACGGTCTTTTGTATATAAACGGAAATAATAATTCTATAGTTGCAAATCATATTTCAGAAACGATTCAAAGGAGATATATCAAGCCTCTAGATGCAATGCCTGTGATTATACGTATTGCTTCAGGAAGAGGGAACTATATTTCAAATAATCATATCGTAGCTACTTGTGATATTGAAAACGAGTTGCAAGATGCATCTGACTCTTGCTATTCGGCACAGGTAGACGCTTTGACATCATTAAATAATATCCGGGAGATGTCGGTAGTTCATGTATTGGTTGAGCAAGAAGCGACTAATAATACGATTCTTGATTCGGGAAATGAAAAACAAGTGATTTTAGATAGAACCGTAAATGTTTTCAGACCGACACCTGCTTTGGGAGATTAAGATATGGGACAACATAATACTTAAACAATGGTAAAAGATAATTGTAAAAAGACTGACAGAGAGTTCGATGCCAGTCTTTTTATTAAATGCTGTTATTGAAACAATAAAGTATATAATTTCCGGAGGAAGAAAGAGTATGCAGAAAATACATGTAAAAGCGAACAGGCACTGGATGAATGATCCAAATGGTTTCATCTACTATAAGGGTAAATATCATTTATTTTATCAGTGTTTTCCATATGAAGCTAGATGGGGAAGGATGCATTGGGCTCATGTGGTGAGCGATGATCTGGTAAACTGGGAGTATCAGGGAATTGCAGTATTTCCCAGTAAAACGGATGATAGAGATGGCTGCTTTTCAGGGAGTGCCGTTGAAGATGAGGGTAAATTATATTTATATTATACTGGTGTAAGGTATTTAGTGGAAAATCCTGAAGATATTAATTTGTTTCTAGACGAACAGTTTGTTTCGGCACAAATGCTGATCACATCAGAAGATGGATATCATTTTGATAACATAAAAGATAAAAAAACTATTATTCCGGTTTTTAATAACAGTGAGATCGGAGATGCACGGCATACAAGAGATCCCAAAGTCTGGAAAGAAGATGACGGATGGTATATGGTTCTTGGAAGTACGATTAATAATAAGCAGGGAAAGCTATTGTTTTTTAAAAGTACGGACAAGAAAAATTGGACATACATGAATTTTGTCACAAAAGATAACGGTTTCGGTTGGATGTGGGAGTGCCCTGATTATTTTCAAACAGATGGAGAACAGATTTTAATTTTTTCCCCGATGGATTTTAATAAAGGAGGGAAATCTTATTCTGACCAGTCAATCTGTATGAAAGTCATGTTTCAGAAAGAAACATGCCATATGGAGATGCCAGATACATATCAATATTTGGATTATGGACTGGATCTTTATGCGCCTCAGACTACTGTGGATGAAGCGGGCAGAAGGGTCCTGCTAGCATGGTTACGTATGCCAAAGCCGGTTGACGGACAATGGAGCGGGATGCAATGCATTCCAAGGGTTATTGAGGTGAAAAATGATCATATTTATTTTCGTGTACATCCTAATATAAGAAATGCTTTTTCCAAAAAGATTAACAGTCCGGATAAAGCGGATGAAAATGGATACAGAGTATCATTTTCATTAGAGGATGGGGAGACTGTTGATATTGGAGGATATCAAATTACAAGAAAAGGAAACAAGATCCATACGGACAGAGGTAGGCTGGTAGATACTTCATGGGAAATACAAACAGAATTTTCCACTCCTGATTTAAAAGACGGATTCCAGATAGATGTATATGTGGATCCGAATCTAATTGAAGTTTTTGTAAATGACGGAGAATATATAATATCCAATTGTGTTTACAACCTAGGCACTGATATTCATCAACAGGGGAATGTGAAATATGAAATGTACACTTTGGAAGGAACAGATGTATCGGAGGTGTAAAAATGTATGATGTAATTGCTTTAGGAGAATTACTGGTCGATTTTACGAATAATGGAACAAGTGATCAGGGAAATATGCTTTTTGAAGCCAATCCCGGAGGCGCGCCATGCAATGTGCTTGCTATGTTGGCAAAGCTGGGAAAGAAAACAGCCTTTATAGGAAAGGTTGGAAACGATATGTTTGGTGCGATGCTAAAGGGAACGATCGAACGAGTGGGAATTTCATCAAAGGAACTAAAAGTAGATAAAAATGTGAACACAACGCTTGCATTTGTACATACATTTCCAGACGGAGACAGAGCATTTTCCTTTTATCGGAATCCAGGTGCAGATATGATGCTTACAGAAGACGAGGTAGATGACACGTTTGTTCGGTCTACAAAGATTTTCCATTTTGGTACTTTGTCCATGACACATGAAAATGTTCGGAATGCAACAAAAAAAGCTGTTAAAACTGCAAAGAAGAATGGATCTCTGATTTCTTTTGATCCGAACTTGAGGGAGCCCCTTTGGGAATCCTTGGAAGAGGCAAAAAAGCAGATGGAATATGGATTTGAGCAATGTGACATTCTAAAGATATCCGATAATGAGATTCAGTTTATTACAGGAATAGAGGATTATGACCAAGGAGTCTTATATTTACAGAATAAATATGAGATACCATTGATTCTTCTTACTATGGGAAAAAAGGGGAGTAGAGCTTACTATAAAGACTTTAGGATAGAAGAAAAAGGATTTCAGGTATCAGCGATAGAAACAACAGGAGCGGGAGATACTTTTTGCGGGTGTTCCTTGGCATATATTTTGGAACACGATATTAACAACTTGACAGAGGATCATTTGAGAAAAATGCTTATCTTTGCGAATGCAGGTGCGGCTCTAGTTACAACAAAAAAAGGTGCAATCTGTTCTATGCCTGAACGGAGAGAAATTGTAGATCTAATTGATGTTGGTAGAAATGCAATTCATCAGTTTTGATACGGAGGATGTGGAAGAAAATAATCTCACCGCAGAAAAGGCACAGCAGCTGTGTCTGAAATATGCTCGAAAAAACTTTCTCGGCTATTAAAAATTAGTTGTAACACATATAGATGGCGATGATCATTCCGGGAATATTCATACCAACATCGTTCAACAAAACGATGGTACTGAGGAATAAGAGAGGTATCCTCAATCGTGTTGAGTCGTCATTGGTTTGCAACGTGTCTGCAACAAATTTCCGTGTAAACCCTGATTTTTCCGCTGTTTTCGGTTACCCAAACGATAATCTCTCGTATTTTTCGGAGAAAATTATTACAAAGCCCCGCAAACTCAATGTTTTCGGGGCTTTATTTTTTTCAACGTATCGAAAACGGCTAAACCCACCTGTACAAATTTGACAGTGTTTTTTCATTTTTTTAACGGTGAAGCATGGGTGGAAAAGCGTAAATGGGTTACAAATCGGGCTTATAAAGGAAGCTAAATAATCATCTTCAGCACTGTTTTAGTTCCCTTAAATTTTTTCCGAAATACAGCAGTTTTCATGTCCGTCGACAAAATGACTCGTTTGTCTCAATTTGAACAAAAACGATGCTTTTAATCATCAGTTATACAAGAGCGTTCAACTTTTTTCAATGAAGTTGAGCGCTTTTTTGTATTTGCGACGAGCCAAAGTCCGAGCTTGCTCGGGACCTTGGCGACCGCAGTACAATCTCAGAATGTGCCAGAGGCACTTCAGAAGATGTGCGTTCAGAAGGAGGCGAAATAGAAATGAAGAATGAACAGGTGATTCAGCTTCCATTGAATCGCTTAACAGAGTTCCCGGAACATCCCTTTAAGGTAAGAGATGACGAGTTCATGGACCAGCTGACGGACAGTATCAGATCACTTGGCGTATTAACGCCCATCGTAGTTCGACCTGAGGGAGATGTCTGGCAGATCATATCCGGACACAGACGAGTACATGCCTGTGAGATTCTGGACATGGAGACGATACCCGCCATTGTGAAGGAAATCGAGATGGATGATGCTATTGTCATGATGGTAGACAGCAATTTTCAGCGACAGTCCTTATTACCAAGTGAAAAGGCCAGGGCCTACAAGATGAAGCTGGATGCAGTGAAACGTCAGGGAGCCAGGAGAGATTTATCTTCTGACCACGATGAACAGAAGTTGCGGGGAAAGACATCCAGAGACCTGATTGCAGAAAACAGTCCGGACAGCTCCACACAGATTCAAAGGTTCATTCGATTAAATGAACTGATTCCAGAGCTTTTGGAAATGGTGGATGCCATTGCAACTGCAATATCCGATGAGAAGGGTGAGTTTGTATTCGAGAAGGTTCCTTACGGCGACTACCTTGTAGTAGAGCTTAAGGCTCCGGAAGGATATGTGCTCTCAGATGCACGTCACTTTGTATCTGTATCCTTCGATGAGCAGGTGATCGGTCTGAAGGTGATCAACTATCCGATCATTGGTAGTGTAGAGCTTACCAAGGTGGATAAGGATTATCCGGACAATCATCTTTCAGGCGCAGTATTTGAAATCTACGTGGATGTAGATGGAAACGGTGAGCTGAACGAAGAGGATACCCTCCTTGGCGAGCTTACAGAGTGTGAGGGCGGTATTTATCGCATGGATGGTCTCCGCTATGGCAAATACCTTGTGAAGGAGAAAACAGCTCCTGAAGGCTTCCTCTTAGATGAGAATGTATATCCATTTGCAATCACAGAGGATGGTCAGTGTCAGATCATCGAAAACGAAGCAGGTGTCGGTTTCATGGATCAGGTGATGAAGGGCAAGATCAGCATCTTCAAAACTGACAAAGCAACCGGCGAGAAGCTTGTTGGTGCAGGCTTCCGTGTATGCGACCTTGAGGGAAATATTGTTGCAGAAGGTAAGACTGGTGAAGATGGCATCGTAACCTTCGAGCTTCGTTACGGAGACTACACAGTAGCTGAGTATGAAGCGCCGGAAGGCTATGTGCTTGATGATACTCCTTACGCCTTCAGCATCACTGAGGACGGCCAGGAAATCTCTGTGGATATGGCAAATATCAAGATCAAAGGTAAACTTGTGATCTCCAAGGTAGATGCTGATACAGAGAAACTCCTTCCTGACGCCGGCTTCAGAATCTATGCTGCAGATGGAAAGACAGTCATCAAAGAGGGTTACACTGATAAGAAGGGTGTGGCAGAGTTCGAGCTTGAGTTCGGCCAATACTTCTACCAGGAGTTTGATGCACCGGAAGGCTATAAGATCGACGATACTATGTATGAGTTCTCTATCACTGAGGACGGCCAGCTGATATCTGTTGTCATGACCAATCAGCTTGAGGAGACTCCTGAGAAGCCGGACGAACCTAAGAAGCCTGAGACACCTTCAAATTCTCAGACACCATCCACACCTTCTAAGCCTGCTGATGGACCTAAGACAGGTGATGATGCAAATGTCAGACTCTGGGCAGCAATCTCACTTGGAGCCTTAGCTGCAGCTGCGGCAGGTGGCTATGCTTTCTACAGAGGTAAGAAGAAGGATGAAAAGGAAGACTAAGCGTCTGATAGGCCGAGTGGCTGCAGTCTGCCTGATACTTTCAGGACTTGGAACTGCAGCCGTATTTGGCTGGAAAACTTATAGCATGCAACAGGAATATGAAATCGGAGATGAAGCTTACGATAAGCTTGCCGATTTGGTAAAAGCAGAGGAGGAGCCGGAGGAAGGTCCGGCTTCTTCTGAAGCTGAAGAAACAGAAGGAACAGCACCGACTGTAGATCTGGAAGCCGCCCAGGAAGTAAACAGCGATATCGTTGCCTGGCTCAACAGTCCGGATACGGTCATTGATTATCCGGTTTGCCAGGGAGAAGACAATTCCTACTATCTATTTCATCTGGTCGACGGAACCTATAACCGGAATGGCTGCCTGTTTATCGACTGTGAGAATAGGAAGGATTTTACGGATGACAATACCATCATCTATGGTCACCACATGGCCAGTGGAAAGATGTTTGCCAGCCTGATCAAGTATGCAGACCAAAGCTATTATGATGCTCATCCGGTCATGTATCTGACTATTGGGGAAAAGCAGTATCAGCTGGAAATCTTCGCAGGCTATGTGACTACGGCAGATTCATCAGCCTATATGATCAATCTTGGAAGTAAGCAGGAGTTTGCAAAGTGGCTGAGGGAAATCTGTGGGAGGTCTGATTTTACAGCCAATCCGATGAAGATTAAGACTTCAGATCGGATCGTCACACTGTCCACCTGTGCTTACAATTTTGATGAGGCAAGGTATGTGGTGCACGGAAGAATAGTGAAAAAATAGTGTAATTATAGTGAATAAAGGAGGAGTTGCATGAGCAGCATGATATATTTCGGGTCGATTTTCTTTGCGAAGGTCATTGATAACGCCCTGAACACAACAAAAACAATATTGATTCAACGAAGTCGTTGGTTACTTGCAGGAATAGCAGTGGGAATCAGCGACTTTATTTATTTCTGGATCACCAAGCGAGTGGTCTCTTCAGACAGCATGGCAGCCATTCTGGTGGTATCACTTGCCGGTGGTGTTGGCTGTGCCCTTGCCTGTCTGCTTAGTGACAAGATGAGCAAGGACAGAACCTATGTGAATGTGATCATGTCAGATGACTTGGAAGCCATGATGGACTTCCGTGATTTCCTGGCAAAGAATCATATCACAAATGTTGCTTCAGACAGCTACACCCTTGACTGGGATCAAAAGACAATCACCATCACTGCTTATGCAGAGACAAAGGCTGAGAGTCGTCTGATCAACAAATACATTGAAGAGAGTCCGCTGAAGTTTAAACGAGTGATTCAGAAAGCATAAGATGGAGGTAAGACATGCAATTAGTAATTGCGGAGAAACCGAGTGTGGCACGGTCAATTGCCAATGTCATCGGTGCCTATAAGCGGGAGGTTGTTTATCTGGAAGGTTCCGGATATATCGTTTCCTGGTGCGTGGGACATCTGATTGAATTGGTTTAGCCACAAGCATATGATGAACGCTTGAAAGAATGGCGTATGGAGGATTTGCCGATTCTGCCGGAGAACTGGTTATACCAGGTTTCAGAAGGTACGAAGAAGCAGTTTTTTATTTTGAAGAAGCTTATGCACCGAAGTGATGTTACAGAAATTATAGCTGCAACCGACGCCGGAAGAGAAGGTGAGCTGATCTTTCGACTGGTCTATGAGCAGGCAGGTTGCAGAAAGCCCTTTAAGCGATTATGGATTTCTTCCATGGAGGACAGTGCTATTCGTGAAGGCTTTGAGCATTTAAGGGATGGTCATGAATTTGATTCTCTCTATGCTGCAGCACAGGCCAGATCCTGGGCCGACTGGCTGGTTGGAATGAATGGAACAAGGCTCTTTACCAAGCTTTATGACAGGAAGCTGACAGTAGGACGTGTACAGACACCAACCCTGGCAATGCTGGTTGACAGGCAGAATCAGATCAATGGCTTTCAGAAGCAGAAATACTGGAATGTGCATTTACATCTGGATGACCTGGATGTGGTGAAGGAGAGGCTCTTTGATCAGAACGAGATGGCAGAGCTGATCGAAAAATGTCGAAATCAGACGGCAACTGTCACCTATGCAAAGAGCACAGAGAAAACCATCAGTCCACCAAAGCTTTATGACCTGACCACTCTGCAGAGAGAGGCTAACCGTTACTACGGATTCAAGGTGGTCTCCGTCTTTGATGTAAGCCAGACCGATGGCAGGGAGCTTCCATCACTTGGTGTAAATGAGCTGACCGGTGATGTAGAGCAGTACGAAATGTTCTTTGAAGCACTGAAGCGTACCTGTCCGGTTCCAATGGAATTCGAGCAGATCAGCAGTGGTGCCAAGGGCTATTATCACCAGATTGAACAGCGTATTGCTATCCAGGAAGGCATGAGTCAGATCCAGACCGTAAAGACTGCTATCCATGAGATGGCTCATCAGAAGCTCCATGCCATTGATCCGAATCTGAAGAAGTCAGAGCAGAACCTGGAGAATATCAGCCGTGGTGGAAAAGAGGTAGAGGCCGAATCTGTAGCCTATACTGTCTGCCAACACTATGGCATCGATACTTCTGATTACAGCTTTGCCTATATTGCAGGCTGGTCCAAGGGGAAGGAAACGCCGGAGCTGAAGGCATCCCTGGATACTATTCGTAAGGCAACATCAGAAATGATTAATGATATCGATGGTTATATGAAGCTCCTGCTTCAGGAAAAGGAACAGGAAAATACGCAGGATAGTAAGCAAGTAGAAGCTGCCTATCAGATTGGAAATCATTATCTGGAAATCCATGAGGCCTCGGATGGAAACTGGGATTATACCCTGTATGGCCATAACTTCAGAGAGGTTGATGGAGGCCAGATCAGTGACTCCGACACCATGACCATTGAGGTGGCAGCAAAGGAAGTTGCCGACTTTTATCAGCTCTACAATCAGAAGCTTGAGCCTATGGATCGGGATAAGCTTGCAGACCTGACAGAGCTTTATAACCCTGCATTTACCGATGAGCAGATTCATTTTATGGCAGAAATCATAGATCAGGGCTTTGATCCAAAGGAGTACTGGGTCGGCGGTAAGGCAATGGATCTGACAGAGAAAAGATTGTTTGCTGAAGATATTGCCGATATCAAATACCAGGTGCAGATTGACAGCATTCCAAGGATGATTTTTACAGCAGAACAGTGGCATGAGATTGAGGCTGGAATTGCAGACAAGCTGGATGTGGCAGTCTATGCCAGGCCGGAATTCTCACCGGAACAGATGAGGATTCTTCGAGGTGTGTTAGGCGTGGAATACGACGGCTATCTGAATCGTGAGGATGTCTTATCTGTAGCTGATCCAAAGAAGTCTGTAGATGAGATTCGAAAGGAAGTACTTCAGCTCAGACGAGATCCTGAGACAGGAGAGCGGGCAAAGAAGCCTGAAGTAAAGGAGAAAGCAGAAGAGACTGCTGGTAAGCAGACCGGCAAAAAGAAATCTCTTCTGGCAGACCTTCATGAGAAGCAGGCAAAGGTAAACGGGAGTAATCCCAAGGGACAGAGCAAGAGCAAATCAAAGGAGATGGAATGATGATGTTTAATGTGGAAGAGCAGAATATTCTTGCTGTATTACATGCAGAAACCAGGGAAGCCACCATCGCTGATATCAGGATGGTGCTGGACAATATAGATGATTTGGAACTTGAGGAAGTGTGCCGCCATACTCTGAATAAGCTGATGAAGATCAGTGACGAGGAATATGCAGCACTTGATTTGGAAGTAGATGAGGGATTTGTCTATGAAGAATAAAGAAAATGAAACTTATGAGCTTTTTCAGTTGAAGGATGCACCGGAATGCAGGGATCTGATGTTCCTGTCCTTTGACCGCTTATCCAGGCTTGGTGTGCCTGTGAGAGGAAGCCATTACAACAAGGTTTACTCCGGTACATTGAAGAGTGGTGAAGACCTGGACAGCATCTATGAACGTTTTAATCTGTACCATCCTGACGACTTCAGAGGGCATTCCCTCAGTGTCAGTGATGTGATTGTACTTCATAAGGATAATCGTGATCAGGCCTACTATGTGGACTCGTTTGGGTTCAGACAGGTGCCTGAATTCTTTGCAGACAATCCCTTAAAGAAGGTAGAGGAAATGCTGGAAGACGATTATGGAATGATTGACGGCATCATCAACAATGGTGATCGCCGCAAGGATGATGACGAGAAGAAACACTCGGTGATGGATAAGATTCAGGAGAAAAAGAAAGATGCTGCGGTGATAGAGAACAATGCTCCAAAGCCAAAAGAAGCAGCGAAGAAACAGGAAGCTGAATTGAGTTAAGACAACCCGGCTCGGGATGCCAGTATCGATGGTGGTGCTGGTGTCTCGGGCCATTTTTTTATTTTAAGACAAATATTGTTGTTGCTCTTAGTGACTCGTGTATTTTATAATAATTTGTAGTTGACAGATTGAGATTAAAGATGTATTATACAATATTCGCCAGGGCGACATAGCCGACCATTTATATCATTTGGAGGAAACTCCGGAAAGGAGGTACGGTTATGAGCGTTACGGTCAATATTGACTGGAAAACTGTTGCTGCCCTGGGTGCTTCAGTTATCGGTACCATCTTAGTTGTTAAGTTGGATCCGAATTCTGCTGAAGCAGTATCTACAAAAGTTGTAGATGCGGTTAAAGAGTTTGCGATTGCTACTGATAGCAATCGCTAGCTCACATTATTATCATCAGGGCACATGATCTACGCGATTATGTGTCTTTTTTTGTGGGGGATTTCTTATGAATGAAAGAATAAAAGGGTCTGTTTGTAAGGACATCTATAAAGAAGAAATTGAAAAAGAAGTTAAAACTTTGAAACGCTTCAGAGAATCATGGTTGGGGGTGGATTTTCGGAATAACAAAGAATTATTTCTCTATGCAGATGATGATTTTTATTTCTATAGATTTGCGATTTCTCGAATGGAACTAAGCAGAACACGGCTATTAAATAGTATTATTTATAGAGTCATGGAAACGTATGAGTATGAATTCTTGGTTCCTGATACCCAAAAGAATGTTCCGTTTGAATTTATCTTAATTGCTTCAGGAAAAAAAGTTGGCTACAAATATGAGGACTTTTTTGAAGATGAAGATGTTAGTGATTTATTGCGAGAATATGATGTGGAGAAGGCCTTTATCATAAGAACCACTTCTGGATGCAATACAAATCACATGAAACAAAGAAATGAGCAGTATGTTGAAAAAAAAGTTGCTGTAGAAGAGATTACGATTCAGTATTTTTTTGAAACATTATTTAATCATGAAGAGTACATCGAGTTTGAAAAACAGATACAGGATTATGTGAATCTAACAAAAGATATTCTTGGATTTAAATCCATAAAAGTATTATCGGCAATGCATCTGTCGACACAGAAAATGCTTGCAGAAAAAGTGTTGCTTGATTGGAATTATGAAGAATCCAGATATCATGTGATTGATGAAAGCAATGAAAAAATAAGGGATTTTCTAGATGTAAAGGACTATGATTTTGGTTCTGAATGGGAAAAAATAAAAGCTGTTTATCTTTCAGAAGGTGTGTATAAAGCAATGATTGGAAAAGAGTCCTTTGCAGATAGCTTTATCACGTCAGAGTGGTTGTATCATTCCTTAAAAGGAAAAGACAATTTTGATTACACAGCTATAGTAAGTGGATATTTAAAGTCGATTGAACAGTTGTTACATAAATTGGTATTGCTGAATATAGATAATAACTGTGTTATTTCTATGCGAAAAGAGAGGAAAACTAAGTCAGCTGTTTTGAAACAAGGAATAATTGTATACGAGATTACAAAAGAGGGGGAAAAAAGAAACGCAAAGGATATATGGAAAACGAGCTTTCCATATATTGATTTTATAGATACCCAAAAGGAATATATGGATAGTTCGATAGGAACATTTGAATACTTCTTTAGAAATAATCCGCATATATTGTCTGAACCGAAGCTATCAAATGTTATATGCAATATGGTGAGTTGCTTTAGGACGGAATGTCGCAATGGATATTTCCATACACATAATTTACATGACCTTACTATAGTTGAGAAGACAAGGGAAAATGCTATTCTTTTGTATGCACTTTTACTAGGTTGTGTTGAAAAAGCTAAGGTATGTAAGGATAAGCTTAGTATTTACACAGAAGACAAATTTGATGCGATATGTAAAGAAATCAGAAGGATTCGTCATTTTAGTAGTGATTTTATCTTTGAGTATGCTGATGGAAGTAAAAAGAAAATGATTTACGATTATTTGAATAACACTATGGAGTATACGGAAGATGGTATTGAGCATTATGAGGCATTGATATTTTATGAAGTTGAAGATTTTTCGATGAAAACTTATGAGATGCTTGAAACTCCTATAAGGGATGAGTGGAAGCGTCTGCTGACTCGAGATAATCTTCCGAATAGAATATACTGTTATGATAGGAAAAAGAATATTCATGAAATCCCAAATTTGAAAATATGAGGGATTGAAGAGGCTCTGGCTTATCAAGTCAGGGCCTCAAAGTGTTTAAAGGGATGATTTGTCTTTGGTGATTTCCGGTTTGTCACGATCAAGAAGGACATTCATATTGGCTTCAATATTGGCCAGTTCTTTGTCGTGAGCACGGGCCTCAGAATAGGCTTCATACTGAGCATGCTTTTGCTGATAGAGGGCTGTTCGCTCTGATTTGATATCTTTCAGGGATGGGAATTTCTTCTGTCCTGTAAGCTCCTGTAGTTCTCTTCTGGCAGCTTCATTCAGATCTTCACACTCACGTCCAAATGAAGTCGGATCGCAATTGATGCCCTCGATTATGAAGCTTTCTCTTGGAATTTTCTTTCCGTTTTCATCCAGAATAGGCTTGCTGGTAAACTCATCGTGCTTAGTGGTCAGGTAATCGTAAGCTGCATCATAGTTGGAATTTTTGATTGAGATATGTTTAATTACAGCCATGATATTCACCTACTATTTCTTTCAAATTATCACGCATCTCATACAGTTCTGAAATACATTCTTTGATGTCTTTCCACATCTGATTCGTCATTGTTCCGCCATCATTTAAGTAAGCTGCAATCTGATTAAGGTTATTACCACAGGCTCCCAGGTTACGGAAAATCTGCAGAATCTCCGGATCGTTGAAGACCACTTCGATACGCTTTTTGATGGTGGGTTTTCTGCTGGTGAGAAGCTTGCGGACATAATCAGATAATGTCATTTCTGCAGATGTAGCTTCTGTCTGAAGTACTTCATACAGTTCTTTTGTCATTCGAAAATGGAAGTTCACTTTCTTGGATGGTGGGAATTCTTTTTTCTTTCTACCCATGTATCTTTCCTCCTTTTGGTAAGCTGAAGGCTTCCAAAGACCGCATCTATGATGCTAATGTCGTGGGATTGGGGAACGGAATCCCCAACAAGTTGCCGATGCTCAAAAATTTATTTTTGTAGCACAAGGCGAAACTTGCTCTAGTTATACCGAATTTTGTACTTATGAAAAGCCTTCTATATTACCTGTGGTCACATTTTTTCAGCTGCGTTTCCAGGAAAAGAAAGAAATATGATTAAAAGAGCTAGAAAGTGCTGAAGGTGTCACCTACGGGCAACACCTTCAAATTGACTTTGGGCGTGGTTTGGCGTATAATTTAGTTTGGTATAATTGTACAATTTTTGGCGCGTATAAAGGGAAAAATTATGGAATACTTATCACTTAGACAAACGGCAGAAAAATGGGGACTTTCCATTAGAAGAGTACAAACATTGTGTAGTACGGACAGAATACCTGGTACTACAAAGATTGGTTCATATTGGGCGATTCCGGTTGATGCGGAAAAACCAAAGGATGAAAGAATAAAGAGTGGTAAATACGTAAAAAGAGTATAACAGTATTACACATAGTATCTACTGTTTTGATAAAGGAGAGAGTCCATGGCAGTTGTAGTAGATGTAAAGTCTTCTTATAAAGGAGAACAAAAAGTAAGGAATGCTATAGAAGAATTTTTTACTGATGATACAGTTGTATATAACAATCGAGAGGTGAATGGAAGAGAATATGACATATGTCTATTAGTTAAGGATGTATGTGTATTTATTGTTGAAGTAAAAGGATGGCTTGCAAGTAAAATCAAAGTTCACGGAGTAGATGAAATAGAGGTAGAGGGATATGAAGAGTGGCAAACCTCTCCCAAAAAGCAAGCAAAATCATATTGCATTCAGTATTTTTCAAAAATAAAAAAACAATTTGGATCAAGCCCATTAGTTGTAGATTTAGTTGCATATCCTTTTATAACTAAAGAACAGTATTACAGCAGTAGATTGGATATTATTTCAGAAGAACAATTTACAATTTTTGAGGATGATTTGCAGGATCAGAATTCTTTAAAGAGAAAATTTCAAGCTGCTTTTGATGAAAAAAAGGGCATACCACATGCAGAATTGGATGCAGAGTTTTTAGGTCGAATTAGAAGGTTTGAAGAACCTTCTTTTGATGATTCGAGCGCTGAAGAGTTCAATCAGGTGTATTCTGAGTTGTCAATTTTTCCAAATACTGTCGATGAGGAACACATAAAGAAAATTATTACAGCTTATTTCAAAGGGATAAAGCAAATACTATTTGTGTCTCAGAAATCTACATTTGATGCATTCTTGCGAGAATTAGATTCAACATATAAAAAAGAAAACATTGAGCCAGGAGACAAGATAAAAGTTGGATATAAGAATGGTGTAGATCTTAAAAGAGTAAGTGAGTTGTATAGAACGTTTAATTTTGAAATTTATCTGATTGAGGGATTAGGCGCGCAATGTGGAGAAAACATCACTATTGAAGAGGGAAGAGTATCAGATAATACGGGCTTGCTGTCTTGGATTGCAAATCACTCGAATTTTAATTTTCAACAGTATTGTGTAGAACATGCATCACCGGAGAAAAATACTCTGGTAGAAGCAGGAGCAGGAACTGGAAAAACATACTCTATGGTTTCTAGAGTCGCGTATTTATGTAATAAAAGAAGAAATAATATTTCGTGTATTGAAGATGAACTCGCCATGGTTACTTTTACAAATGATGCTGCAATCAATATGAAAAAACGATTAAAGCAAATGTTTGTAAACTATTATATTTTGACCGGAAAAGAGTGTTATCTGCAGTATGTTGAGGGAGTCGATCGAGCAAACATTTCTACAATACATAAATTTTCTTTGGAACTTTTGAGAAGTGCGTCTTTTTATACAGGATTAGGTACTACTTTCAGAATTTCATCTGACGAATATGGACGAGCAAAAATATATGATTTATATCTTAGTAAGTTTTTAGAAGAAAAAGAGGAAGAAAATTCCAATTTTATTAGTGAGATTCCGGTTCCGATTTATGATTTGAAGAAAAAAATAATTGGAATAGCAGATCGTTTACTTCAGAAGAGTGTAAATTTAGTAGATATTAAAGCGGAAGAAATGGGAACGACTATAGATAACACATTACCGTATTTCAATGAAATACTTCAGAATGTGGTTTTCCCTGCAGAAATAGAATATCTTTCAGCTATGAATGAAAAGAATGCAATGGATTTGAAAGAATGTATTATTCTTCTAAATCAGGTGCTGGCTTATGGTGCTGATAATATTGTCAATTTGAAGCTGAGATATCTATTCATTGATGAATTCCAAGATACAGATGATGTACAGATTGAAACATTTCAGAAACTCCAGAAGTGTATTGCTTCAGATTGTAGGCTGTTTGTAGTTGGCGATTTGAAGCAGAGTATTTACCGCTTCAGAGGTGCTAGGCTGAGTGCGTTTGATCAATTGAAAGAATACAAAAAATATGAGTGGGAGATATTCCATCTAAATATTAACTATCGTACAGATGCAAGGTTACTGGATTTGTATGATTCGATTTTTCAAAAAATGGGGGAGGATGGGTATCTACCTTATAACAAAGATAATGATCGTCTTTCAAGTGGAAAAATATTTGAGAGTGATGATAATGAGCTTTTACAGTGTGTTCCATGTCATGGAAAAGATCAGGATGTATTTTTTGATTGCTTGTTTGACATCTTAGATATCCAAAATCGAAAACTAAGTGAAATCATAAAAAGAGAAAAGGATAAGGGAAAGAAACTAAGCATAGAAGAACGTACTATTGCAATCTTAGTGCGTAGTAATTGGCAAACAGATAATATTTTAAAAGAGGCGAAGAAGAGGTCGGTAAATATTGAAATTAAATCTGGTGGAGATTTGTTTCAATTGGAGTCTACACAGGACCTGTTTAAGTTAATTCTAGCAATAGAAAATGCGCAAAATCCAGTTTACCTTGTGAATTTTATAGAATCTAATTATACGGATTTAACTTTGGATTATCAAAAATTTCATGGGCTGTCAGAAAATGAAAAACTTCTTAAATTGAATAGAATTCTTGATGAGTTTTTTATGCTTAGGATGAAAAAAAGCTGGCAAGAAGTGTTAAATGAAGTGTATGCAAAACCAGTATTATTTGCACTGAAACATATTTATGACGCGTTAGAGCCATGGAAGACTTATAGTAAGAATTCGATAGAACAATCCTTCTATATGGAAAACTATGATTATCTGTTGGAAAAGATAATAAAGTTTGCGAAAATTGATTCTTTAACTATCAATCAAATATCAAAATACTTGGAGATTAATATTTTGAGTAGACAGCAGGAACTCTCTCGGATGCCAGAAGTTGATGAAGATGGGATCCATATTATGTGCACAACAGTACATAAATCAAAAGGTCTTGAGTATGGAACTATTGTGCTCCCATATACATCGGAAGATATAGGGGATATTCGAAAAGTAAAATTGGACGCAAATTATTCTAAATCAAAGTTGGCGTATACGGTTCAGTTTGAAAACAAAGTTAGAGAACGTAATTCAAATTATGATGAAAAAATAGAAAAGGATGAGCAGATTGCCGAGGAGTCTAGAATTCTATATGTTGCTCTAACGAGAGCAATTAGAAATTGTATTTGGATTATGAATTTAGATAGAAGCGTTCCTATTAGTTGGGGAACATTAATGGAGGAGTAAGATGTCAATTGTAATCTATACATACCACGATCCATATAAAATAGATCAAGAACCATATTGGGATGAGATTAAAAATTGTCCTTACTTTTGTTCGGCACAGACATTAGTCAATGGTTTGCGAAGCCACTATAAGGGAAAATTTGATGGTGGACGTGTTTCAACTGTAAAAATTCTTACAGACTCTCTTTATGCTGATTGGGCAAGTCCTGCGTGGATTGTAAAGCAACATACTGATATTGACAATATAATTAATTCTGGTTTTTCAACGGATCTTTCAGAGTCAGAGCGAATCAATATCGGCAGAGCTTTTCTGTTTAACAGAGCTGATGTGTTTGCAAGCATTAGAGCAATGTTTGAATTAAATGTGGATCCAAGCGCAATATTAAAAGATAAACTTACAAAAGAGCAGAGATTCATTTGGGGTATATATCAAAAAATACTTGCTTCCGAAGTGAAAAAAGATTTCTATCTTGCTCAAAGTTTAGCAGAAGAAGAAATTGATGAAGGATTGCGTAGGGCCATGACGGCAATACAAGAGGATTATGATTTTTCGGATGTCAATCTGGATACGATTGTTATTCATGGAGTACATCAGTTTAATCCAATTACGCTTCGGGCCATTGATGAATTACAGAAATATAAAAATGTTATTCTGCTATTTAATTATCAAAAACAGTATAAGAACGTATATCAAACATGGTTTGATATATATTCCGCATTTGACTGCAAAATAATCGATTATGATCGAAATGAATTCTTAGCAACAGATTCATCAACGGTAAGCTATAGAGGAAATGTTTTGGCTGATCAGCTTGGAAAGCTTGTTAATGGACAAAGGAGAGCAATCACTGTAGACGAGCCGTATGAAGTAATCGAGTTTGATAACATGACAGAGTTTGCCGGCTATGTTGCAGATATTTTTGAGGAAGCAGAACGAAAGGATCCTCAAAAACCTATGCATCATATGAGAGAGCAGATTTATGCGGCAAATAGTTCTGCGAATGATATATTGAAAATTTATTTTCCGGAACAATTTGGGGAACGCCAGTTTTTGAATTATCCAATAGGGCATTTTTTCCTTGCAATTGCAAATATGTGGGATCCGGAAAAAAATGAAATTTTCATATCAGATATAAATGATGTCAGAGAATGTCTTGGAGCAAATATTCTTTCAGAAGATGTACTGGGACAATTGGTATCAATTTTTGGAAGAATCCAGGCTTTGTTTGATGGGTGTGTGTCAATCAAACAAATGAGAAAAAGATTGAAATCGCTGAAAAAGAATATGAAATACATTACAGATTCATTAGAACAAGAATATGTGAGTCATATATCTTATTACGCTGTTACAAGGAATGAAATAGAGAAGCTTAGTGGTGCATTAGAAGAATTGGAAGATATAGTATCTCATTTTTATGAAGATTTTGAGAATACTACACACAATTTCCGAGAGTTTTACAGAAAATTGAAAAACTATTTGCAAAGCGATATTTTAGGAGATCGTGAGCTTTCAGAAGAGTTCGCAGATATTTTGAGAAGAGTTTTGTCAAGGTTAGAAGAAGTAGAGAGTATTGATGCATCGGCTTCCTTTGAATGCTTAAAATCTACGATGTCCATTTATTTGCTTCAAGAATCAAAACCAGGGAGAAGTGCTAACTGGATTGTGCGTAATTTCGAACAGATTGACGGTGATATTCTGCGAAGCGGTCATGAAGATCCGAATATTATCTATCACTTCGCTTGTCTTGAAGATGAGGATGTGGGCGCTGTAAAAAAAGCAGAATTTCCATGGCCGCTAAATGATGAATTTTTTGAAGTGGCCCAGAACCCGGTTGATTGGAAATATCAAGTTTATGTTAAGTGCTGTAATGAATACAAAAATTTTAAAAGGTATGCACTGATTTATGGATTGGAATTTAATCGTGCCAAGTTCAAATTATCTTATGTGAAAAGAGACGGTGATAGAGAAAGAGAACCTTATTATCTTCTTAATATATTGGGAATCAAAAAGAAAAAGTATTCAAGCCATAAGGTATCAAAAAGACTTGAAAACACTTCACATATTGAAATAGAAAATGGAGCAACTGGTTCATTTGATGCATATGACTATTATCGTTATCGCATATGTAAATATAGATTTTTGATGGAGTCATTAGTTGAGAGTAATACAGTATATAAAGACAATTTTCTTCTGCTAAAATATCTTGAGGTGATGCTCGAAAATGCAATCAAGGAGGATATGCAAGGAAAGCCAATTAGTGAGGCAATCATAATTGATAAGTTGGATGAAAAATATGAAGAGCTAAAGAGATTTTTCCCATTTGCTCAAAGTGTAAATCGAATGGATGTTATTAACAATATTCGAAATAGATTGGTGAGTGGGAAGGCAAAGAAGTTTTCAGTGTTATCTTCAGAAGAGCGTCGTTACATGATGATTCGAGAGTTATTTATCCATAAAAAACTAGAGAATTCGAAAAATGCTGGCGTGGATATAATGCAAGATAAGTTTCCGAATGTTAGCGCGGAACAGATAGCCGAGAAACTGAATCAGGAGATGCTTAAGGGAGTAGACTACATGGTTAATGTCGATGCATGGTGTCAATTCTGTGCAAATCGAGAATTGTGTACTGCTTACTATAGCAAATCAAGAGATTGATTGGAGAGATGTTATGTTGGTAGAAAAAATGTATGTAAGATGTCCTGCCGACAAAGAGAGTATGACAGACCCTCGTGTATTTGTGTGTGGACAGATTACAAAAGTGGACCAATTTAAGAAAACAGTTAAGGTGAGAATATATGATCCATTAAGTTATTTGATGTTTTTTGAAAATCTTCCAAAGGGAGAAATAGAAATTCCACAAAGCATGGCCCAGCGTTGTACATTCTTCCTGGGATCCAGTGTATTTGCCAAGAATCGTCGATGTAAAGTTTTATCCTGTGTACGAGCAAAAGATCAGTTTTACTACTATTATTTGCAGGATGAAGAGAGTAAGGAGATATTCCGCCAATGTGAGAAAAATATAGTTGCAGCATTTAACAACGGGAGAGTGGATCCTACAGAGCAATTAAAACGGTATGAATTTCAAAATCCATGTTGGTATTTAGGGCATTCAATTGTATCCAAAAGCATGAATGTCTTAGATAATTCTATTTATGGTTTTAAAGAATTGGCGGGTTCTAAAATATACTTATTACCTCATCAGGTGAATTCTATTATGAGATGTTTGCAGGAAGAACCTTGCCGTTATATGCTTGCCGATGAAGTTGGAATGGGAAAAACAATAGAAGCTATTTCTGTTTTTAAAATATATATGAAAGACAGAAGTGATAAAAAAGCATTGATCATTGTTCCAGAGACTTTAAAGGAACAGTGGATAACAGAACTGTTTTTGAAATTTAACATTGAGCAAGGTGAGGATAGTAATCACAATTGCGTGGTTGTGAAAACCATAAGTGAAATTAGTCTGCTTGATCAAAACACTAGTTGGGATTTTGTAATCATAGATGAGGTACATAGATATCTTTCAGATTCCGGACAATATGAGTCTATTCATAATATTAGTAGGAGAACAAGAAATATTTTGTTATTGAGTGCAACACCAGTTCAACAAAGAAGAGCTGAATATTTGGGTTTGCTCAGATTGCTTTTGCCAAGCAAATATGATTCGTTTACGGAGGAAAAGTTTGGTGAATTAATAGACAAACAGAGCCATATTATACAGAAAACAGCACTTATCCTCGATGATTTAAGTGATTTTGAGGAGACAATAGACGATGCAATTGATGAGGAAGAAGACCCTCATGAATCTGAAGATTGTCAGGATTTGTTCGAAGAGATTCAAGAGGGATTAGAAGAAATCTGTGATGATTTAGATGATAGCAGATTGAATGAGTTGTTTGAGGCGATTTCATTTGAAGAAAATGATCTGGGTGTATATGCGATTAAAGTTATGATTTCGTATATATGCAGTAATTATCAGATTGAAAGTAATATTATCAGAAATAGAAGAAAGTTATTAGAAGTAACTGAAGATGATGAAAGATTACTGCCAATTCGAGAATTAGAAACACAGACATATGAATTAGATAGTGATAAAAATGTATACGAGGCATTGACATATGAATTATTAAGTAATTGGATTTTAGAGATTACTAAAGAAAATAGTCAATGTGTTGAGTCGATTATTAGGCCGTTATTAAGTGCATTTTTTAGTTCTCCATGGGCTTTTGAAGATGCTATCAAGGAAGTGGAGCAAAAAGGCGTTCATGTAAGTGAAGGGATTAAGATTAATGCCGAAAGATGGAAAAGTTTTGAGCAAAATATAATAAATGAAATCTCTAAAGTGATTGATGATCCTGATTACTATTTGGACTTCTATTCAACCAGATTACTTACGGTTATTAATGCAGTTTATGAAGAACTGTTCGATCAAAAAATTGTATTGTTTACTAATTACAAGGGAACATTTGATGCTTATCGAAAGATATTAGAAGGCATTTTTTCGAAGGGAGAGGTTAGTTTCTTTGGAGCTGGTATGTCAAAGGACGAGATCGAACTAAATGCTTATAGATTTCAAAATGATAGAAGTTGCAGGATAATGCTTTGTGATTACACTGGTGGAGAAGGAAGGAATTTTCAGTGTGCGGATTATATCGTCCACATCGATCTTCCTTGGGACGCCAATATGATTGAGCAGCGAATTGGTCGATTGGACCGATTAGAAAGAGATCCTTCGAGACCAATAGTTCATTCTGTTGTGATTTATACATTGGAAACATTTGAAGAAGCATTGTTTAATTTCTGGAACGAAGGACTAAAGATATTTACTCAATCTTTAAGCGGAATGGAAATCATCATGAAGGAAATCAATAGTGAAATAATTTCTGCAATTCAGAATGATTTCAAACATGGCCTTTTTGAAAAAATTCCTGGAATTATAGAGTCGGCTGATGAAATGCGTGCAACCGTTAGAAAAGAGCAAAATTTCGATGCGGCAGGATTTATTTATCGACCAATGTACAACGAATTGAAACGCTTGATAGATTACTACTCTCAAAACGAAAATGAGCTGTTTGCGAATACGATGACAAATTGGGCAAGTTTAGCAGGATTTCATGGTACAACAAGTAAGCTAGGAATAATTACGTATTCCGCAAGTTCGTTTGTTCCTAAATCAGCGATAAATGCTTTACTTATTCCACCTAGATGGAATGAATATTTGAATTCAGCACAGAACGCTTTTACTACTCGTGTTCAAGGAGCATATGATCGTTCGAAAGCAATCAAAAATGTTGCTGGTTCAATAAGAGGTACATTTATTAGAAAAAAAGCTATTGAAAATGATTACCTTCATTTCTTTGCACCAGGGGATGCCGTTTTTGATTGTATTGTTGATAATGCGATTCATTCTTGTAAAGGGCAAGCTAGTGCTTTCGCGTTTCAGTCCAATCTAGATTGGACAGGATTAGTGTTTACGTGGTCACTGGCACCAAACATTGATTATCTTATGGATAATGGTGTTTCTGTCTATGCGTTAAGCCCGTATAGAAATTACTTGATGTCTGAGCAAGTTGTTGTTGCTGTTTCGATAAAGAACGATGATGAAATCGACGACAATCAAGTTGTTCGAGAGTATATGCGCCTTGTGGAGTCTGGATTCAAGCCCCAAAATGTTGTGCATCTTGGGAAACGTGGAGGTGGACATGGATTCTTAAAAGATGAAATAGATGGAATGAGCAATATTGATTGGTTTAAGCAAGAGTATTCCGAAGAAAATTGGATTGATTTAGTAGACAACGCAAAAAAAGAAGCTTCAGAGAAGGCAATGGATGTTTTTGTACGAAGATCCAATATACGTGGAGCTAGAGAAGAAATGGAAAGGACACTTTCAGAAAGAGCTGCGAATGCGGATTATTTTGGTATCTCGCAAGAAGGGCTTGAAGAATTAAAAGAGACTCAGGCTATTATTCTAAATGCAATAAAGAGACCAAGATTAGTTTTAGAATCAGCTGCGTTTGTATGGATGGGTAAAAACTGAGAATGAATAAAGAAACAATTATTGATCGAATGCAATCATATTTTTCTGGAGAGAATCAGAAGCCTGAGTTTGATACCAGTATAGAAATGGATGCATTGCAATCATTTTATGTTAGAACTGCAAAACGACTCGTGATAGCGAATGAATTGCAAAAGAAAGATACAATCTATAGGGATGATTTTTTTATTGCACTTCGAGACTATTTGTTAGTGTTTGAAACATCACTTTCTCTTAGTAATGTTATTATTCCTGACGATAATCCGTATGCAATAAAAAAGGATGTGGCTAATGGAAAATACTACGCTACGTTTCAATTTCCGGAGGGAGTTTCTTCAGAATTGGCAGAATCTGCGTTTATGAGGAGTTATTCTTCAGAAGATGTGAAAAAGGATTATAATTTGACTACAGATTCATTGATATATTCGCTTACCGGATTTTCTGCTTTTAAATCTATGTCTCAAAAACTAGCAGTTTACGGAGCGTTGAGAACACCTGATGGTTATACGACATTGGTAGCGTTACCGACTGGTGGTGGAAAAAGTCTTATTACACAGATGTTGGGATATCAGACAGAAGGATTAACAATTGTAGTTGTTCCAACTGTTTCTTTAGCAGATGATCAGATTCTTGCTGCGAAACAGATTATTAAAAGCAAAACTGTGGATCAAGAGGTGTTTTCTTATAAAAGCGGTGTACAAGTTACCCCAATCATAAATGCTATTCAAAATAGAACTGCACGACTACTGTTCATTTCACCAGAAGCGTTGATGAATAATCAAGCTTTTGAAAGTGTTTTAAAGGTGGCAAATAAGCAGCATTACATAAAAAATATTGTAATTGATGAAGCTCATATTGTGGTTGATTGGGGAGGATCATTCAGAGTTGATTATCAATGCTTAGAGGCGTGGAGAAAAAAATTATTGCTAAATAATCCAGGTATTAGAACGATTTTATTATCTGCCACATTTGAAAGTAAAAGCATTGAAGTACTGAAAAAGTTATTTTCTGATGGAAATAAATGGATTGAAGTACGATGCGATGAATTGCGGCATGAGCCAAGATATATCATATTGAAGGAAAAAGGATATAAAAATAAAGATAAAAAGACTATAGAATTAGTCAGAAAATTACCACATCCAATGATCATTTATGTTGCTCGGCCTGATGATGCAGAAAGAGTGAAAAAACTGTTATGTGACAATGGAATCAGAAATACTCGAACATATACAGGTTTAACAAATAATGATATTAGGGAGCAATTGCTAAAAGAATGGAAAGCGAATAAGTTTGAAATAATGATAGCAACTTCTGCTTTTGGGGTTGGTGTAGATAAGCCGGATGTTAGAACAGTATTACATCTTTATATTCCACAAAATCCTAATGCGTATTACCAGGAGCTTGGACGTGGTGGACGAGATCAATTACCATGCTTAAGTGTAATGTGTACATATGTAGATGATCTTAAGTTTGCATTTCAGAGAATTAGTAAACGTGTTATGACTACAGAGAAAATAATTGGACGTTGGGATAGCATGTTTAATAATAAGTTGTCAATTAGAGATGGTGCTATTATTCATATAAATACTGCTATAAAACCTAATTATCATACAAAAGATGAATGGGATGATAGACCGGTATCGGATGCCGATATGAATTGGAACATTTATGTGTTACTTCTTTTAAGGCGTTATGGTTTGATTGAAATCATTGATATTACTAATGACAATGGTATTTATATTTTTTCAATTAGCATCGAAAATGATCTTTTGTTAAATAAAGGTGATGAACAAACACTCTTGATTGAAGAAATACGTTCGCAGGAATGGGCATACTATAATGACGCATATCTGACGATGGAAAGAGCGATAACTAGAAGTGAGGGTGAATGTTGGTCTGAAATGTTTTTTGATACTTATGACAAAGTGTATGAGTATTGTGCAGGCTGTAATGCACACTTAAGAAAAAACAGTGGAGACACTCTTGCATTTCCACTAAAAAAGAGCATAAAGGCCCCTATTTCTGTAGTTGAAATGGATCAGAAAAAGATTTTTGAATCACAGGATGAGTTGATTGTTCTTGCAGGTTCAGAGGAAAAGAAGAAAGTAATTAAATTTTTAGAAAGTCAAAGATTATCTACACTTGTTGCATCTAACAGTCAGCTTCAAGAGATTGACTTTTATGGAAGTGTTTCTGATGGAAAAACGTTATTTGTTGTAAATTCAGGTGACTTAAAAGAGTTGTTAAAAAAAGGCAACTATTACTTTGTATCTGGAATGGTTGCTATTCTTTATCCAGATGATGAAAGTGAGGTTTTTGAGATATATAAATTAGTCACAAAATATTTGCAACACAAATTAGGAATACATATTGTACATATTCTTTCTGAAAACTTTTTCCTGCCAGTGATTGGGAAAAGTATTGCAGATGTAATTGAGGGAAGAGTTGTGTTGGCAAATGATATATGTGCTGAGATGAGGTGAAAAAATGTTTCAAAATAAGATGGTGACACCAGCTATTCCGGAGCGTGTATACACACTGTGTAAAATAGTGGAGAAGAAGGCAATGTCTACCTCAGAAGTTAAAGAGAAGATGGAGCCGTCTTACTTGAACCAAAAATCAAGCTACTATAATGATTATAGAAATGCTGCGGAAGAATTACAATTAATTACCGTTACAGACAACGTTTTATCTGTAGCGGTTGATACGTCTGTATTGAAAAACATGGATACTATGCGTTCCTATATCAATGGACAGCTAAATCAGTTTCGTGAAGGGCAGTTTTATAAAGTGACGAAGGCATATTTTGATATGGGAGAAGAAATATTGCACGGTGAACAGAATGTGGCAAATATGGCTTCGCTTATGACGCTAAAAACTGGTATTTCGGTAGACAGTATGGCAATGCGTGCGTGGAGATTTTGGGCATCATATCTTGGTTTCGGATATCTTCAGGATATGTTTGTTATTCCTAATGCGGACACATTTTTACAGGATATTATTTCTGAAGCCGAATTTGAAAAGAATAAGAGATATTCTATCGCGGAATTTTTAGAGAAACTTCGCCCGCATTCAGATATTATTATTGATTCTTCAAACGGTACTAAAAAGTTTAGCTTTGGAGTATCTAATGGGCTAAGAACACTGCAGGATGCAGGTGCTATTCGAATGGAATACATTTTAGACCAGGAAGATACATGGAATTTGTATCACGTAGATGCACTTAGTGCAAATGAAACAGTTACAAATATTACAGTGTTGAAGTAGGGGGGGAAATATGGATATAGCAATAGCAAAAGATAGGTTGGCATCAGTTGTCAAACCAGATTCCATTACAGCTTCTCAAGGCGATTTTTTAGCAACACATGTTGCGATAAAGAAATTGGTGATGCTCAATAAATTTGAATTTGTTCCCACTTCTGAAAAGTATACGTCTGAAGAAGATATTTACAAAAAATTCATTGTAAACCCTTCCAATAAACATCAGTTTATTGTTGTTTATGGACAGAGCGGAACGGGAAAGTCGCACTTGATTCGATGGTTTGAGGCACGTTATAAAGCGGATCGCCCAGATGATGAAGTGGTTCTATTTATTCGACGAAGCGATAATACGTTAAAGGGAACGATTCGTCAGCTGCTGGACAAACCAGAGGTTCAGGATATCGGAAATAAAGAGATTATTAAGCGTCTAGCAAACGCTTCTGCGGCTGTTCCGGAAGATAAACTGAAAGATATGATTTATCATAATTTCATTATTGAGATTAATAATGATGATGACGAATACGAGATTCAGCTGAATAATATAAAGCGAAAAAGATTGGTTGCATTTTTTAATAATGAGACGATTCATGATTACATGATGAGATCAGGAGGTCCGATTGAAAGGATCTATTCTAAGGTTGCAGAAAATTCGTTTGTGTATTTGGATACTATTGCTCAGTTTAAGCCAGAGGACTTTATAGTGTCTGTGGATTTGTATGATGATATGCAACAAGCTGGAGCTGATCCGAAAGCGGATAAAATGGCCAGAGTTCTTATGGCGAATGATGCAATGGAGGATGCTAAAAAATTTAGTGATTACCTTAATCAATTTGTCGAGATTGTTATTCAACGATGTGCTGGCATTGAGCCAGGAGACTTTGAACAAGTATTCATGGATATTCGAAAAGAACTCTACCGTATTGGGAAAAATTTGACTCTTTTTATTGAAGATGTTACTTCCTTTACTGGGGTAGATAATGCGCTTTTGAATGCGTTGATGGAGGAACATAATGACCGTGATATTTGTCGAATTTCATCTGTAGTAGGAGGAACAAATGCGTATATTAATGATTGTTTTCGACAGAATCATCGCGATCGTGTAACGCAATATGTATATATTCCAGATGATGTTTTCGATGAAAGTGGATTGTATGAGTTCGTAGGCAGATACATAAATGCAATGTCATTACCTGTTGATAGAATATCAGAGTGGGTAAACAATAAGGCTCTTCCGGGCGAATATCCAGTTCATGAGGTAGCTCAAGGCAATGATTGGGAATATATCGATATTCTACATGGAAAAAAATTGTGTTTATATCCGTTTACAAAAAATAGTATTAAATACTTGTATAAAAATGAATTAACAAAAGGACATCAAACACCAAGATATATTATCAGAGATATCATTGAGCCGGTTGTAAGTGACTTGCTTTATAATGAGACGAATTTCCCTAGTAAAAAATATGCTTTAGTGAACATTAATACAACGCTTAATTTTATGGTACATAATCAGATTCAGGATGAGGAACTTGCGGATCGTGTGTTCTGTTTTATGAGTATTTGGGGAAATAATGAAGCAAAAGAATTCACTTATGACTCGATAACATATATAGCGGGATTACCTACATATATATATGAAGAATTTGGAATGCCAGTAGTTAATTTACAGAAGGCAGATTCTGGTAGTGGGATAAAACCAACGCCCAATATAGAGCCGGAAACTCCTCCACAAGGTGCTGGTCCTTCAGGTGAGCCGAGTAATATACCTGCTATACCACCAGAAAAACAGAAAAAGCTTGATGATGCTAACGTTAAGTTAACTCAGTGGGCTAATGGTATGCCTATTAACCTATCTACTACAGGTGGCGCAGAAGGTACAATTCGTACTGCCCGAGAAGATATGGGAGATTTTCTTATATCAGCAATCAATTGGCAAGCCGAAGGCGTATCTATGGATAATGTTGCAAAAGTAAAAGCGTCAATAAGTGGAAAGGCCTCTAAATATAAGCTGGTTGCTTTGGAAAATCAAACAAAGGGAAATGGCTATTATGTATTACCCGCAAACTGGGATTCATTAAATGTTATTAATGCATTTATTAGATGGAGAGAATTTGGTAATCAAAGCTGGGAATATGTAGGATCTGATTTTGATGCTTATGTAATTACTTCTTGGACTGCAAGAATTAAGAAACAGATTGTGAAGGCAGTAACTCAGTATGATGATAAAAATGATACAAAGTATATTGAGGCTGCAGTGACCGCAGAAATGTATCGATTAATCTTGAATGGAGAGTATCGAGAAAAATCACTTGGTAATTTAACTGCTGATTATATTTTTTGTAATCATCTGGCAAAGAATAAGAATACATGGCATTCAAATGAGTGGAACGCATTGTTAGCTGTTATGCACCAAAGAGATGCAGATATTATCAATAGAGAAACTGTGCGTCAGTATTTTAATCTCTTGCAAGGAAGTGCAGCTGGTAATGTTGTAGTATTAGATGCAATTAACCTTTCAAAAACAATTAGGAAAGCTAAGACTAATAAATTGCAGATTCCAGAAGAGGATTTTCAGCTAGATGATAAAGTTAAATTACGAAAAGACACATATGCATTTCTAAATGACATTGTCAGTAGAATAGAAAATGTAGCAAATGCTGAAATTGATATTGCGAAGAAGGCAATTCAAATAGTGTATGATTGTTTCGATGATGATGAAGTAGAAGAAGAGGATATCGATGCATTATTGATAAAAGTAAATCAGTTCTATAAAGAAATAGATGAAACGCAAATTAATATTAAGGCGGTTGTTGTGGATGGAGTAAAAAAAGCCATCAAACAAATTGCAAAGGCAATTGGAGATATCACTAGAGTGCTGGATGAGGATGATCCGCTCACAATTCTCATGGCATTTTCAGGGGATCCAGTAGGGGTTATTCAGCCGCTGATAGAATTGATTAAGCAAGTGGAAAAAGATATTTCAGAAGCAAACAAACAAATTAGTAGTAGAAAGAGCTTGCTGGGCAATAGTGAGACTGATGAAGAGAGCGGAGCTCACTATAAAACTGAATTATCAGTAATTGCAAGTGATATGGATGTGATAGGAGTGTTACGGTGATGGCAATGATGATAGATATTCTGGACAAAAGTATAAAGGATATGAAGGATCTGCGTCAGCGTGAAGAAAGAAGAGATAATAAAGCCGCTCAGGAAGCACTAGATCAACGATTTAGTGTACTGACTAGTCAAATTCATTCATTGATGTTGGCACTGCAGTATACAAAGGAAAAAATGCAGTTTCAATTAAATGATCAGATTCTCATAGAATTAGAAAGTCTGTTGCAAGAGAGTAAAGGCATTGTTAAATCTGGTTTTGCTGAAAAGGATCCTATTGCACAGGTAGAAAATGCTCATAAAACTGTACAGCAGAATATCAAGAAAGATTGGGCAAAGCATTATTCATCTATGACCAATTCAACCAAAAGTACGTTGCAGGTTATCTCAGGGATTGATACGGAAAAAGTGGCTAAATGTCTAGATGGGATTGCCAAGGGAGCTTCTTGGACAACCAGCATTGGGGATTTTAAAGCAATGAATCAGAGCCTTGCAGAAGCAAAAGATTTGATTGATGGATTAGGATTAGATCAACAAATAATTGCCTTCTTGCAGAAGATGAATAATGGAAAAGCAACAGTTACGGATTTAGATGAAAATGTATTGCGATGGTTAAGGGATGAATCATTGGATAGACGAGTAAAACTTTCTTTTGTTGGAGGAAGTAGAAGGGTTTAGTTTTGCAGGCTTTTTTAGTAAAAAAGAAGCATAAGATTGACTATTAACAAAAATAAAGATATACTTAAGTAGCTACTTAAGTATATCTTTATTTGGTTCACGGAGATAAAAATGGATTATGTATATAAGTTCCCTGTTGTTAGAGGGATTCAAGCAAAAAGAGAATATTTTATTGCAATGGTTCCTTTGAAAATGTTAGCACGTCTATTTCCGATTGATGACGAGTACGTTCTTCCGGAATATAGAGCACAAAGGAAGCTGAATGAAGCTAGGATACCGGTAATAAGCAAATATATATTGGACAACAGAGATTCTTATGTGTTCTCTGCGTTAGCAGCATCGATCGATGGGGACTTTTGCTTTAAAGCAGATAATTCTAATCAAGATGCAGGTACTTTGGAAGTGTCAATGGATGCGAAATTTTTAATTAACGATGGTCAGCATAGAAAGTCTTCAATTTTAGAGGCAATGAGAGAAGATCCTTCATTAGGGGATGAGACCATATCAATTGTTTTTTTTGCAGACAAAGGGTTGGCACGTAGTCAACAGATTTTTACAGATTTAAATAAAAATGCTGTAAAAACGTCTAATTCTATTTCGGAATTGTATGATTCGCGTGACGAAATGGCTGTGATTACAAGAAATATAATATGGAAAATAGAATTTTTAAATACTTATACTGATAAAGAAAAAGATATCTTAGGCAAGTTTTCTTCGAAATTATTTACTTTAAATACTATTTATTCTGCAAACAAGATTGTTGTAGGCGGGAAAATAGAGGATAAAACTGAGGATTTTCTCACAACATACTGGGAAATGGTTGTTGCTAATATGCTTCCTTGGCAGGAGTTATCGAACAAAGAAATTACTAAGGTGGATTTAAGAGAACAGTACATTGCAACACAAAATATAGTGATTCAAGCACTGGGAAGATTGGGGAATTATTTCTATTCTAATCCAGACTTGGATATGCAGAAATATCTAGAAATATTGAAAGAGATTAATTGGAATCGTAGTGCAAGTATATGGCATCTAAGAGCTATTAGCGAGAACGGAAGAATAATTACAAATAAAAGAGCAGCACTATTAATTTCAAATGTAATAAAAAAAGTGATGAAACTACCGCTGTCTAAAGAAGAACAAATGGCTGAAGAAAAGTTGAAAAAAATAGTAGGCTAATCAACAGGAGTGAAAAATGGCAATCAGTAAAGAAATAATAAATAGATTAATCAAAACTATTCAAAATCTGTATTTATCAGATGATATACCGTGGATGATTGGATATTCGGGAGGAAAAGATAGCACGGCAGCACTACAGCTTGTTTGGATTGCTATGGAAGGCTTACCAGAAAGACAACGAGTTAAACCTATCCACATTATGAATACAGATACACTTGTAGAGTCACCGGTCGTATCAAAATGGGTTGAAAAATCGTTAGATTCAATGAGAAAAGCTGCAAAAGAAAAGAAGTTACCGTTCGTTCCTGAAAAACTAATTCCAGAATACAATAATACATTTTGGGTAAATCTGATTGGAAGAGGATATCCATTTCCAAGAATGAAATATAGATGGTGTACAGATAGACTAAAAATTCAGCCAGTTAATAATTTTATAAAAAATAAGATTGCAGAGCATGGGGAAGTCATTCTTGTTTTAGGAACAAGAAAAGCTGAAAGTTCGAGAAGAAATCAGACAATGACAAATTTGGAAAAAAAAAGAGTAAGAGAGTTACTCAGTCCAAATCCTACACTGGCAAATGAACTCGTATTTTCTCCATTAGAGGCATGGACCGATGACGATGTATGGGCATTTTTAATGCAATATAAAAATCCATGGGGATATTCGAATATGGAACTCTTAACAATGTATAAGGGTGCCACGGCCGATAATGAATGTCCGATCATGGTGGACAAGGATTTGCCTTCTTGTGGAAAAAGTCGTTTTGGATGTTGGGTTTGCACCATGGTAGAAAAAGACAAATCGATGGAAGCTATGATTGCAAATGATGATGAGAAAGAGTGGATGACACAGCTTCTTGAATTTCGAAATGAGTTTGGCAATGAAGAAGGCGATAGAGATCGAAGAAGTTTTAGGCGTATGCATGGAAATCTTCAAGGTAACTATAGAAAGTTATTTCATGGGCCTTATAAAAAAGAAGTGCGAGAACAATGGCTAAGAAGACTTCTAGAGATTCAAAAGAATATTAACGAAACAGGTCCTGAAGAGTTTCAAAATCTTGAATTGATAAGAATTCAAGAATTGAGAGAGATAAGAAAAATCTGGGTTTTAGAAAAGCATGAATTTGATGATGCTGTTCCAAGAATTTATTTTGAGGTAACGGGTAAAGAATTTGAAGATCCAGATTGGATTTGTGCTGAAGGTTTCGCTAAAGAAGAGTGGGATATTCTAAAGAAAGTCTGCTCAGACTTATACGGAGATGAGGAACTTGCATTTGAAATGATGTATAGCCTTATTGATGTAGAAAGTAATGCTGCTGGTATGAACCAGCGAAAAGGCATAATAGAGGAACTGGAAAAAGTTATTGCTAAGACATTTTATAAAAATGAAGATGATGCTACACAGTATTATATGGAAAAGGTTTGTCGTAAAAAGGAATATGGTGGAAAGTATAACGAAAAGTTTTTGGATTACGGAAACCAGATGCCAGAAGAAACAGATGAGGAGTCTGAAGAATGATAATCAATCGATTAACTATGCATAACTTTGGTGTTTATGCAGGAACTAATACATTTGAATTCGCTAGTAAAAAACCAATTGTCTTAATTGGTGGTATGAATGGACGAGGAAAAACTACGTTTTTGGAGGCAATTTTGTTGTCTTTGTACGGAGCAAATTCAATTGCATATAAAGAAAGTGATTACAACTCATATAATCAATATCTTCGTTCATATGTAAACAATAATAACTGGAGTCAAAGCAGCTATGTGGAAATTGAATTTTTATTAAATGAAAGTTCAAATGATACATATCTTGTTAGACGAGAATGGAACGCTCTTTCAAGAATTACAAAGGAAGAAATATCTGTACAACAGAACGGTGTATATAGCGAATTTTTAACACAGAATTGGGCTATGTTTGTAGAGAATATTCTTCCAAGTGCATTATCTAGCTTTTATTTCTTTGATGGAGAAAAGATTGCTGAATTAGCAGTGGCAAAAACAGATGATCAAATGAAGGCCTCTATTCGTTCAATGCTCGGAATGACCACTTTAGATGTTTTGAAAAACGATCTTGGTCGCATAGTGAAAAAAATCAACAGAAATAACAAAGCAGATGAATCCAATAAACATTTAGAAACTTTACGAGAGGAACGAGATCAAGCAATTTCTGAATTAGAGAAAATTGATGAATCAATATCAATTGCAACAAAAAAGGTGGAAGACCTTCAGGAAGTGCTTGAACAATTACATAAAAAGTATGAACTTCAAGGAGGAGCTGTGCTCGAACAACGACAGTCTTTGATTCAAAAGAGGGCACAGATTCAAACAGGGATAGCACAAAATGCTGAACTATTAGTTGGAATGGCTGCTACAGAATTGCCTATTTTTCTTGTAAGGGATCTTGTTAGTCAAATAAAACTGCAGGCTGAGGATGAACATAATGATTTTATCATGCAGCAAGCATTAGAACAAATGGATGACTATTTATCAGATTTTGAAATGCAATATCCAGAGTCGATAGAAGCTAGTCGTATATTTGTAGACTATGTTAGAAAACAAACAGAAGCAGATTCAGCCCCTAGATTATATGAAATGTCAGATCATGCGTTATTTCAAATGAATGATTTAGTAGAGAATACGCTGCAACAGAGCGTGAACAATACAAAATCATTATTAGCAAATAAGGCTGATTTGAAAAAGCAATTAGATGCAGTTGAGAGTTATCTTACATTGGATATAAATGAAAAAGATTTAACGGCTATATATGATCAAATAAAAGCGAAAGAGGCAGATTTAGTTGAGGCACAAGTTGAATATAACAGATTACAGCAGGAAAGAAGTTCTATAAATTCTACAGTAATAACAAAGAGTGCGGAGTACAGTAGAGATATCGAGATTTTTCTTCAAAAACTTGAACTTCATGATGATTCAGAAAGAATGATGAAATATTCGAATATTGCACTTCGTATTTTAGAGGCATATGCAGTAGAACTGCAGAGAAGAAAAACTGGTATTTTAGGAGCTACAATTACGAAATGTTACAAGCAACTTGCAAATAAAAAGAATCTAATTCAAGAAATTGTGATGAATCCAGAAACACTAGATATGCAATATCTTGATGAAAATGGGAATGAAGTATCAAAAGAGTCCCTTTCAGCAGGAGAAAAGCAGCTTATGGTAATTGCTATTTTGTGGGCTCTTGCATTGTGTTCGAAGAAAAAATTACCAGTAATAATTGATACGCCATTGTCTAGACTGGATTCTCAACATAGAACGTCCATTATTAGTACCTATTTTCCAAATGCAAGTGATCAGACAATTATTCTGTCCACAGATACAGAAATTGATCAGAATTATTATGAAATGATGAAAAATTCTGTTGGAGATGAGTTTACACTTGTATACAGCGAGAAAACAAAGAGTACGTCAATTAAGAAAGGGTATTTTCAAGAATTATGATAATCAAACAAGTACGCTTGTCTCAACAAGCAAAAGATCAGCTTTCTCGTTTGAAGGGAAAGACTGGTATTAAGAATTGGAATATTCTTTGCCGATGGGCATTATGTTATTCCTTAGCAGAAAAAACACTCCCAACAGATATTCCACTTGCAAGTGACAGTAATTTGGAAATGTCATGGTATACATTTGGTGGAGAATACTATGAAGTTTATGAAGCTCTTGTTAAGGCTTGGTGTATTAGTATGGGATTAGAGACTGATGATGAGACTGTTTCAAAATACTTTAGATTAAATTTGGAACGTGGAATTTCTTATTTATGTGGAACAGGGTTCATAAAAAGTATAGATGATTTATTACATTTGGTGGTGAAATAATGAGTACATATTTGGACTATAATGCATCTGCACCAATTGATCAGAGGGTCCTTGATGTAATGATAGAAGTCTATAAAGGAACAATTGGAAATGCAGATAGTAGAACTCATAATCACGGTGAAACAGCAAGATTAGTGGTTGAAAATGCGAGAAAGCAAGTTGCAGAGTTATTGGGGATTTCACCGGGGGAAGTTTTTTTTACAAGTGGTTCTACAGAAAGTAATAATATTGCTATTCAAGGATTAAAGGAATATGCAGAAAAAACAGGTAAAAAGCATATTATTACAACATCGATAGAACATAAGGCTATTTTGGAAACAGTAAAAGCCTTAGAAAAGAGAGGATACGATATTGAGCTTGTAGATCCGGAACGTTCAGGTTTTGTAAAACCAGAAGATATATTGTCTAGAGTAAGAGAAGATACTCTGTTAGTGAGTGTTATGCATGTAAATAATGAGACTGGAATTATTCAGCCTGTAGAGCATATAGGGAAGGCTTTGTCAGAAAGAAAGGTCTTATTTCATGTGGACGCAACGCAAAGTTGTGGAAAGCTAATAAAAGAGATAAGGGGGCTGAAATATAATATGCTATCTTTCAGCGCCCACAAGCTACAGGGACCGCAGGGCATAGGTGTTCTTGTGTTAAGAAAAGATGGTTACAGATTACCACCGATAAAGGGGATTATGTACGGAGGCCAACAAGAGCATGGAATTAGACCTGGAACAATACCGGTTGCTTTAGTTGCAGGATGTGGATATGCATGTGAAATAGCATCGTTGGATTATAAACATAACAAAGAAAAAATGGATGCTTTGAAAAAGCTGGTGTTAACGATATTTGATGAATCCGGAATGGAATATCATTTTAATGGTGATCAAAGGCATTGTGTGAACAGTGCGGTTAATATATGTATTCCAGGAGTTGTATCAGAAGCCTTAATGATCATGGCAAAACAGTATTGTAGTATATCAAATGGCTCCGCGTGTACATCTAAAAACTATTCACCAAGCTATGTATTAAAAGCAATGGGAATTCCAGAGGAAGAAATTGAGTGCTCTGTTCGAATCAGTTGGGGACCAGATACTTCAGAGAATGAGTTGAAGGAAAACTTGGTTAAGTTGATAGAGATAGCTAAGCAGATAAAAGGTTAATTGTCAAGGAGGCAATATGAGTCCTAAAATGAATATGGGAATTGTTTATGAAAACAATTTAGATACGGATAAGTTTGCCAGAATGTTTAATAATAAGGCTCAGAGCTACAAATTTTATTGGTTCGAGGCAATTTTGAATTTGACTATGGAGACGGATGAGGATTTGTCATTTGAAGATGTAATTGATGAAATGATATGTGAAGCATGGCACACTGTTACTCATTATCATTTGCGTCTTGGCCCTACAGTTAATGGAAATGCAGAAAACTTTTTAGAGCATGCCATAAATACCTTAAATCATTTTTCAAAGGATGTTTTACAGAATCCGTCGAAAGAAGAACTGAAGGCTGCAATAAGAGACTGTAAAAATGAACTTAAGAAAGATAAAACTCGTTTGACAGACTATGTGCCGTACAAATTACTTTATCCATTTTTTGATACAGAAGGAATGGAGGAAGGTCTTTCTTATATAAAGAATGATAAGCATAGACGATTGATTGCTTACATGGAAAAACTAACGGGGAATGAAAATATCTTATACACAATAATTGATGGGGTAGGGCTACAGAAAAGAATACGCTTGAATGCGTATTGGCGTAAGCTCTTAATAAAAAACTATTCAGTTATTCGAAGCTGGGTGCAATATAATAAAGCTCAATTTCTTCAAGACCGAAATCCAGGTGTACCAGGAATTATATATAAAATATGTCCGGAAAACGAGGATCAAAGAAAACTAGATCAAGCAAGAGCCTTGTGGAGAGCAACAGTGGATATTACGAAAAGACCAATCCGAGAAATATATACAGGTAGAGAAATTGGATTGGATGTGTTATCCATTGATCATTTTGTTCCGCGTTCATATATATCAAATGATGAATTGTGGAATTTGACACCTATGAGTAAATCGTTGAATTCTAGTAAAAACAATAGATTGCCATCGTGGGATGAATATTTTGAGCCGTTTGCACATTATCAATATTATTTGTATAGTCTTGTTTTTCCGGAAGATGAATCTAAAAAATCGGCGTTCTTGATTGATAAATTTGAAAAGTGTCGCAAGAACAATGTAAATGCAATATGGGCATCAGAAGCATTGTATATACCAGGAAATACAAAAACTCAATTTGTTAATATTTTGAGTCATAACTTGAAGCCAATATATGAATCTGCACAGATGCAAGGATATGATATCTGGAATATGAAGGTGTAAACATGAATAATGATTCTATTGAATACTATGAAAAAAATGCAGACGAGTTTGTGCTTTTGACAGTAAATGCAGATGTAAGTAGTCTTTATAAAGAGTTTGAAGGGCATAT
Source organism: Candidatus Ruminococcus intestinipullorum (assembly GCA_018883985.1). Classification (GTDB taxonomy): domain Bacteria; phylum Bacillota; class Clostridia; order Lachnospirales; family Lachnospiraceae; genus Mediterraneibacter; species Mediterraneibacter intestinipullorum_A. The sequence continues at coordinate 40,553 of JAHLFA010000072.1, forward strand.
TAAAAGAGGATGCCGCATTCTGGATCTGGGTTGTGGAAGCGGGAGAGACAGTAAGTATTTTGCAGAACAAGGATATGATGTCGTTGCAGTTGATCCATCACCAGCAATGTGCGAGAAGACAAGAACGTTATCCGGCGTTGTTACATACATTCAGCGAGCTGAAGAATTGGAGTTTGAAAATGAATTTGATGCAGTGTGGGCATGTGCTTCATTGCTGCATGTTTCAAGAGAAAATCAGAGGAAAGCTCTTATCAAAATTTGTAAATCGCTTAAACCAGAAGGGGTTCTTTATTGTTCTTGGAAATATGGAACACAAGATCGAGAGGAGAAGGGGCGTCATTTTACTGACTTAACCGAACGTGAGTTACAAGCTCTTTTGTCTGATATCTTGAATTATCAATTAATAAAAATGTGGCGAACAGATGACGCTCGACCAGGAAATAAACAACAGTGGTTGAATGTACTGTTGAGAAAGGATTGTAATGTCATTAGCAAGAATTAAACAAGTATTAACACATTTAGAAGAGGCAAAAGATGTAGTGTTTCAGATTGTTCAAATGAACACGTCAAGGAACGGTGATACCGCTTATATAGTAAGGCCTATTACATTTGAACCGATAGATAAAATGAAAAGTTTTTTACTTGAAATCCATGATAAATATTTGGATAGTAAAAAAGGATTGGACAAAATGTTTTCGGCATGTATTGCGTATGATGGAAGCGCTGATGGAAAAAATGTATATTATTTAGAAACAGACAATGCATTGATTCAAAAAGAATATGATTTGCTATTGGAGGCTTTGGCGGCACCAGCAGTGGAACAAGACCCGCTTTTAATGAAAGCGATTGCTTCAATGATTACGTTTAGTATTGAAGACGATGGGGAGATACTTCCTGTAAAATTGATTTCTATGCAAAATCCAATCACAACTTTAAAACATAAATTCTTTTGTAATAAAGGAAGGTTTGAAGAGTTTTCTGAAAAAGTTTTGAATTTGCGAACATCTATAGATGTTATTATCGTCGGAGATAAAGTATATTTTCTTACAATGGCAGGTGAGAAGCTTTTCAATATGGAAAGAGCATACAAAAAACTTTGTGCAGATTATGTTGTTGCCATTAAAGATAGTGGAATTATTGTAAATGTGGATGGGTTTACTGATGTAGCACTTCATGGCCATAACCCTAGAAGATTTGTGGCTTACAATAAGAAGAATTTGGAACAGCTCCAAAATAGTAGTACTAGAGAGAGAATTGCAAAGCTGTTTTCAGTAAAATTAACGGATGGGAAATTGGATGCGACTGATCCTAAGGATGCAGAAAGAATTGTAAAGATTCTATGCAATAAAGGGATGACAGATCCGTTTAGAGAAGAAGCAATGGAAGTATCTGGTGCGAGAAAATGGAGCTGAGTTAGGAGTGTAAATGTCTTTCATATTTTCGTGTACAATGTTTTTCCTTTCATTTACACCACTTTGGCTTTCAATAGTTTTCATTGATGCAGTAAGTATTTGGACTAATCAATACTGTATTTGGACTGAAATTATAAGTATATGCTGTATTGTCGTGGGGTTTTTTATTAGTGGTATTATGTTGCATCATTATTTGCAACATGGTTTAGTAAATGGAAATAGAAAGTATACAGTGTTAAAGGCAAACGAGGAAAAGACAATTTCTGTAGAATTTATTTTGTCTTATGTAATGCCTTTGTTTGCGTTTGATTTCAAGAATTGGCAGCAAACAATACTGTTTTTACATATTTTTTTGATATTAGGGTGGTTAAGCGTAAAACATAATCATTTTAGCAATAATGTTGTATTAGAAGCATTAGGATATCGTGTGTTCCACTGCGTTCTAGACAGTGAAGACCGTAAGCAACTAGACGTAAATGTAATTACTAAAGATAACATGGTATTGTCTCTTCAGGAAGAAGTGACAATAGAATTTGTAAATAATGACTTTGCTATAACTAGATAGTTATATTAGAAAATGTTCAATTATAGGTATAAAAATATGAGAGTATTAATGCTTGGCAATAGTTTTACTTTTGCAAACAACATGCCAGAAACCCTGGCCAACTTAATAGATGGCGAAGTGGTCCAGCATACCCGCGGTGGAGCACGTCTGGCCGAGCAGTTGAATCCTGACACCAAGATGGGAGGAATGACACAGGCAGCGCTGCAGAATGAAAAGTGGGATTATGTGATTCTTCAGGAGATGAGCAACGGCCCGATCACTTCCAGGGAAAGCTTCCTGAATAACACGGCACTGTTGTGTGAGCAGATTCGTGCTAATGGTGCAGTTCCGGTTTTGTATGCTACTTGGGCCTACAAAAGGGGAGGCAAGCAGTTGGAATCTTTTGGTATGGATTATGATGAAATGTATCAGAAGATGTATGATGCTTATCATGAGGCTGCCAATCAGAACGAAGCATTGATTGCGGATATAGGCAAGCGCTTCTATGAGGAAGCTGATAAGCAGGATATCTTTGCTGAGGATGGCTGCCATCCAAATGAGCTTGGTTCCAGGCTTGCAGCGCAGGTGATTGCTGATGTTATCTTAGCTGATCAGGCAACCAAAACAGAAATAGTGATTGAACCAAAGGCAGAGGACAACGATACAAGACTTCGAATCCTGTATCTTTATCAGATGCTTCTGACCCAGACCGATGAGGATCATACCCTGTCTACAAAGCAGATCACTGACCGTATGATGGAGCAGCACAATATTCTTGTGCATAGAACCACCGTGCCAAAGGATATTGATTTGCTTCGTGCAGCTGGTTTTGAAATTATTGGAGAGCGTAAGCGTGCCTGGGAATACTACCTGGCAGACCGCAAGTTCTCTGTGCCGGAGTTAAAGCTCTTGATCGATGCGGTACAGTCTTCAAAGTTCATTACAGAAAAGAAGAGTGAGAGTCTGATTGAAAAACTGATCTCTTTGACCAGCGAGACCAACGCAGATAAGTTAAAGAGATCTGTGCATATCACTGGTCGTGTGAAGTCAGAGAATGAAAAGGGCTATTACATAGTGGATGCCATCAATGAGGCTATCAATGCCGGCGTGAAGATTTCCTTCTATTATTTTGAACTCAATGGTAAGAAGAAGGAAGTGCTCAGGAACGATGGGAAACCATATACAGTCAGTCCATTTGATCTGATCTGGGATGGCGACTATTATTATCTGACCGGTTACTGTGATGAGAGGGAGGCTGTTCGCACCTATCGAGTAGACCGCATCAAGAAGCAACCTGAGTTGCTGAAGGAGAAGGCTGTTAAGAAGCCAAAGGGCTATGATGTATCCAAATATACAACAGAAGTCTTCCGAATGTTCTCTACTGATGAAGCAGTTGACGTGACCTTGCTCTGTGACAACCGCTGTATGAAGTCTGTGGTAGATAAGTTCGGTATGAAGATCAAGACTCGCAGTGTTGGGGAGGAGCAGTTCCGGATAACGGTTAAGGTCTGTGCAGGTCCTACATTTTATCGCTGGGTATTTGGAGCCGGTGGGAAAATCGTGATCGAGAGTCCAATTGAAACACGTAATGAATATAGAGAAATGCTTCAAAAGGCACTTAATCAACTATAGAAAGTAGGAGAAAATTAGAGAAGTATCTAGATATTAGGCATGTGCCTTCGCATATCTGAAAATAATTATTCGAATAAAATCGAGTCGGGACAAACCGAATAAGAATTGAAAAAACACAAAAACATGTTATAATATATTCGAACAAAACCGAGTCGGAGGTGACCGAATAAAATGAAATTCATTGGGAGAAAGGAACAGCTGAGAAAGCTTAATCGAGCAATTGCCAACACTAATAAAGAGGAAGCGATGCAAACCGTCTTGATCTATGGTCGAAGACGGGTGGGAAAAAGTGAGCTGGTGAAGCAGCTTCTCAAAAGTACAACGTGCCAAAGCATTTATTATGAGTGCAAGCAGGTGGCAGAAGAAAGCAACACACAGGGAATCTGCAATATTTTATCGGAAGAGTTACATCTTCCAAAACTTGGATATCAATCCATAGAGGAGGTTCTTGAGTACATCTTTCAAAGATCATGCGAAGAGAATATGATTTTTGTTCTGGATGAATATCCTGTCTCTTATACACATCTCCGAGCCCACGAG
>JAHLFA010000073.1 GCA_018883985.1 Candidatus Ruminococcus intestinipullorum
TTCATCTCCTGCCTCAATCTCTTTGGCTGCTTCCTTACATTCAATAATAGGAAGTCCTATATTGATGGCATTGCGATAAAAAATTCTTGCAAATGTTTCTGCAATTACACAGCTTACTCCAGCTGTTTTTAAACAAAGTGGTGCATGCTCCCTAGATGAACCACATCCAAAATTTTTCCTTGCAACAATTAAATCTCCTTTTTGCACCTTTTTTGCAAATTCTGGGTCAATATCTACCATTGCATGGGATGCCAACTCCTGTGCATCAAAGGAATTCAAATATCTTGCTGGAATGATTACATCTGTATCTACATTATCTCCGTATTTGAATACATGTCCTAATGCTTTCATGACTTTTCACCTACTTTCTCTGGATTCGCAATATACCCTGCAATTGCACTTGCCGCTGCAATTTCTGGAGATGCCAGATAGATGAGAGAGTCTACATGTCCCATTCTTCCTACAAAATTACGGTTTGTTGTAGAAACACATTTTTCTCCTGCTGCCATAACCCCCATGTGACCACCCATACATGGTCCACAGCTTGGTGTATTTACTGCACAGCCAGCATCAATAAAGATATCCATCAAGCCTTCGTGTATACATTGCTTGTAAATCTTTTGTGTTGCTGGAACTACCATAACACGTACATCTTTATGCACCGTTCTTCCCTTTAAAATTGCCGCTGCCTTTCGCATATCCTCCATACGACCATTTGTACAGGAACCGATGACAACTTGATCAATTTTAATTGGTTCCATAGCCTCAATTTCATCAATTGTCTTTGCATTTCCTGGAAGGTGTGGGAATGCTACCGTTGGACGTACTTGTGATAAATCAATGGTAAGCACCTCATCATACTGTGCATCTTCATCTGCTTCGTAAATCTGATATTCTTTCTTACAATGTGCCTTTAGGTATTCTTTTACTTTATCATCCACAGGGAAAATTCCATTCTTTGCCCCTGCTTCAATTGCCATATTTGCCATCGTAAAGCGATCGTCCATGGATAGATTTGCAATACCTTCCCCTACAAATTCCATAGATTTATACAAAGCTCCATCTACACCAATCTGCCCTATAATATGTAAAATGATATCCTTTCCACTTACATATGGTGCTGGCTTTCCAATTAATTCAAATTTTATCGCTCCTGGCACTTTAAACCACAACTCTCCTGTTGCCATACCTGTTGCAATATCTGTTGTTCCTACTCCAGTAGAGAACGCTCCCAACGCACCGTATGTACATGTATGAGAATCAGCTCCTATAATACACTCACCTGCTGCTACCACTCCAGCTTCTGGTAAAATAGCATGTTCTACCCCAGATTTTCCTTGTTCAAAATACCACTTTAACTCTTGCTCTTTTGCAAATTCACGAATGGCTTTGGAATTTTCTGCAGATTTGATATCCTTGTTTGGTGTAAAGTGATCTGGTACAAATACCACCTTATCTTTATCAAATACATTTTCTGCCATTTCTTTAAAAATCGGAAGTGCCATTGGACCTGTAATGTCATTTGCCATTACAATGTCTAACTTTGCTTCGATTAGCTGGCCTGCACAAACCTCATCTAGTCCTGCATGTGCCGCTAAAATTTTCTGTGTCATCGTCATCCCCATAACTTCATCACTTCCTCTCTTTTATTTTGCTTGAATATACCCCTTTGCTTTCAATGCTTCTGCACACAATACTGCACCACCTGCTGCTCCTCTTACTGTGTTGTGAGATAATCCAATGAATTTATAATCAAACATAGAATCCTCTCTCAAACGTCCTATGGACACTCCCATTCCATTTTCATAATCAACATCCATTTTTACTTGTGGACGATTTTCTTCTTCTAAGTATTGAATAAACTGCTTTGGTGCACTTGGAAGATTTTCTTCTTGTGGGAATCCTTTATAATTTACCAATTTTTCAATCAACTGTTCCTTTGTTGGTTTTTTCTCAAAATTTACAAATACAGCTGCTGTATGACCATTTAATACTGGAACACGTACACATTGGCAAGTAATCTTTGGAAGCTGTGCCTTTACAATTTCTCCATTTTCTACCTTTCCTAATACACGAAGTGGCTCTTGTTCGCTCTTTTCTTCTTCTCCCCCAATGAATGGAATAATATTTTCTACCATTTCTGGCCAATCTTGAAATGTTTTCCCAGCTCCTGAAATTGCCTGATATGTAGTTGCTACAACTTCTTTTGGACCAAATTCTTTCCATGCTGCCAAGCAAGGTGCATAACTTTGAATAGAGCAGTTTGGTTTTACTGCGATAAATCCACGTGTTGTTCCTAAACGAGCCTTCTGTGCTTCAATTACTTCGAAATGATCTGCATTAATTTCTGGTACAACCATTGGCACGTCTTTTGTCCAACGATGCGCACTGTTGTTTGACACAACTGGTGTTTCTGTTTTTGCATAGGCTTCTTCAATTGCTTTAATTTCTTCTTTTGTCATGTCTACTGCACTAAATACAAAATCAACTGTTGCAGAAACAGCTTCTACTTCGTTGACATTCATTACAACCAATTTTTTTACAGCCTCTGGCATTGGTGTTGTCATTTTCCAACGATCCCCTACAGCCTCTTCGTATGTTTTTCCAGCTGAACGTGGACTTGCTGCCACTGTTACTACTTCAAACCAAGGATGATTTTCCAAAAGAGAAATGAATCTCTGTCCCACCATACCTGTTGCTCCTAAAATACCTACTCTTAATTTCTGTTCCATGTTTCTCTTCCTTCCTTTGTTCTTTTTATTTATATGGTTCAGTTTTTAAAACGAACTTTCTCTGATTTTAAATATGTTTCTGCTTCTAGAATTGCCTGCTCCATAGCAGCCCTTCCAGGTGCCCCAACTGTATTTCTTAAATCCACACAATTCTTCATGCTAATTACTTCATAAATATCTGCCTGAAATACAGGGGAAACTGCCTGAAATTCTTCCAGACTCATATCATCTAGTGCAATCTGCTTTTCAATACATAAAAGAACCAATCTACCAACAATGCTGTGTGCTTCACGGAATGGTACTCCATGTTTCACCAAATAATCTGCTGCATCTGTGGCGTTTGTAAATCCATTTCTTGCACTATCTTCCATCTGCTTTTCTTTGAACTTCATCGTTTGCAGCATCTTGGTAAATAACGATAAACAAGTCTTTGTAGTATCTATCGCATCAAATACCATTTCTTTATCTTCCTGCATATCTTTGTTGTAAGCAAGTGGAATTCCTTTCATTGTAGTAAGAAGTGCCATCAATGCCCCATAAACTCTTCCTGTCTTTCCTCTTACCAGTTCTGCAATATCTGGATTTTTCTTCTGTGGCACAATGCTGCTGCCAGTACTGTATGCATCATCAATCTCTATAAATTGATATTCATTTGAATTCCAAAGAATGACTTCTTCCGAAAATCGGCTTAAATGCATCATCACCGTTGACATTGCGGATAAAAGCTCAATCAAATAATCTCGATCAGATACCGAATCCATACTATTTCTTGTGGCACCTTCAAACCCTAATAGCTGTGCCGTATATTCCCGATCTAAAGGATAGGTAGTACCTGCCAATGCACCTGCCCCCAATGGACAGTAGTTCATTCTCTTAAAAATATCTTTCATTCGCAAGCGATCTCTTTTAAACATTTCAAAATATGCCCCAAAGTGATGTGCCAATGTGATAGGCTGTGCCTTTTGCAAATGTGTAAATCCTGGCATATATGTTGCAATATGTTCTTTCATAAGTTGTAGAAGAACTTCCAACATTTCTTTTAACAATTCATCAATTTGTCCAATTTCTTCTCTTGTATACAATCTCATGTCAAGTGCAACTTGATCATTTCTGCTTCTTCCTGTATGAAGCTTTTTCCCTGTTTCCCCGATACGTTCAATCAATTTTGCTTCCATAAAACTGTGAATATCTTCGTATTCATGGGATATTTTCATCAATCCAGATTCTATCTCTTCCTGAATCTGCGTAAGTCCATTGACAATTTCATTACTCTCTGCTTTTGAAAGAATCTCTTGTTTCTCTAGCATCATTACATGAGCAATACTCCCTTGAATATCTTGCTTCCACAATCTCTTATCAAAAGAAATCGAAGCATTAAAGTCATATACCATTTGGTCTGTTTCTTTTGTGAAACGGCCTCCCCATAACTGAGCCATCCTATCCCTGCTTTCCTCTCATCCTTCTTAGAACTTATAAATTTCAATTAGTTTATCACATTAACGTGTTATATGTCCAGTTAAAATATTATCTTATTTTACTTCTCTTTCCCTCATGGAAAACTCGCATCCACAATAATCTTGTCTATATAATCCATATTCTTTGGAAAGTTCTACCGAGCGCTTATATCCATTTTTCTTTTTAAAATCGGAACAAAGATATTCAACTTGATATTTTCTGCCTACCGCTTGCCCGATTTCATTTAGCTTTTGTGCATTTTTTAGAGGGCTAATTGTCAGGGTAGTAGTAAAATAGTCAAAACCTCTCTTGGCTGCCTCTTTTGCTGTTTCTTCTAATCGCAGTGCATAGCATTTAAAACATCTTGCTCCACCTTCTTTTACCTCTTCTAACCCCTCTGCCAATTTATAAAAACGCTCTTTTTCGTAACTGCCCTCTAAAAATTGAACAGGGTGTACACATTGTAGTTTTTTTGTAAGTTCCTCTTGTTCCTTTACTCGCATCCTGTATTCACTTTCTGGATAAATGTTGGGATTATAATAAAAAATTGTTATTTTAAAGTACTGGGAAAGATATTCTAATACGTAACTGCTGCATGGTGCACAGCAGCTATGCAGCAATAGGGTAGGTACTTTCTGTTCTTTTTTTTGTTTTTCTATCAGTTGTTCCAGCTCTTTCTGGTAATTCATACTATTCCCTCTTTTCACAATATTTTTCTTATTATAACGTTTCCCCTAAGATGATACAAGATTTTCCTTAAGATGTAAAAAGACAGCAGCCCTAATCTACTTAGTTCTGCCGTCTTCTTCTCTTTATTTCACAGCGATATGTACAACACTGCATGCTGGAATTGTAAATTGAATTCCTCCATGTACCTTTTCCACTGCTTCAAAAGACTGTACTGATACTTGTTCTGGGTTTTCAAACGTATTCATTGCATTCATCTTTTCTGTTAAAATTTGCCCCTCTATGGCTTCTACCTTTTTACCTAGAATTGTAGTATCTACTGTATAATCTTTTTCTAAATCCAAGTTAGTTACCGTAATGTGTATCACACCGTCTTCGTCCATAGATACAGATTCGCTTAGGTTTGGCACCAAATTACACTCTTCTAATCCTACAAGCTCTGTTTCTAAGCTACTTTGTAAAAGCTGTGCTTCCTGATGGTACTTATACATGTCAAATACATGATATGTTGGAGTTTTAACCATCTTATCTCCCTCTGTTAAAATGACAGATTGAAGTACATTTACCATCTGTGCCAAGTTTGCCATTTTTACACGGTCACTATGCTTGTTGAAGATATTTAGGTTAATTCCTGCAACCAATGCATCTCGCATAGTATTTTGCTGATATAAAAATCCTGGATTTGTTCCTGGTTCTACATCGAACCATGTTCCCCATTCATCTATAATCATTCCCACTTCTTTTTTAGGATCGTACTGATCCATAATTGCTCCATGACGACAAATCAATTCTTCCATGTACCATGTTTTTTTCATAGTTTGGTACCACATCTTTTCGTCAAACACTGTGGCACTTCCTTTGTTTTCCCATCCGCCTGGATATGTATAATGGTGAAGTGATAATCCATCCATGAATCCATGCAAATTTTCTGGACATCTTTTGAATGTTGTTTTCATCACTTCTTGTGTCCACTCATAGTCGTCTACACCGGCTCCACAAGCGATTTTTTGAATTGGCTTTTCTTTGTCGTAGCATCGAATATAAGTCTGATATCTTCGATACATATTTCCATAAAATTCTGGGTTCATATTTCCCCCGCATCCCCAATTTTCGTTTCCAACGCCGAAAAAGTCCACTTTCCATGCTTCTTTTTGACCATTTTTTGTTCGTAACTCTGCCATTGGAGAAACGCCTTCAAATGTCATATATTCTACCCATTCTGACATTTCTTGTACTGTTCCACTTCCCATATTTCCATTGACATAAGTTTCGCATCCTAGCTGTCTGCATAGTTCAAAAAATTCGTGGGTTCCAAAGCTATTATCTTCTATCACACCACCCCAATGTGTGTTGACAATTTTCTTGCGATTTTCCTTTGGACCAATTCCATCTTTCCAATGATACTCGTCTGCAAAGCATCCTCCTGGCCAACGCAGTACAGGTACTTTGATTTGTTTTAATGCTTCTACTACATCACTTCGCATTCCATTCACATTTGGAATTTCGGAGTCTTCCCCTACATACAATCCTCCGTAAATACAACGTCCCAAATGCTCAGAAAAATGCCCTTGAATTTCTTTGTTGATTTTGCTTACTTTCTTGTTTGCGTCAATGACCAACCTTGCCATTACATTGTCCCTCTCTTTCTTTACCCTTTGACTGCCCCTGCTGTCATACCATCTATAAAGTATTTTTGGAAACATAGAAATACTATGAAAATTGGAATAATTCCAAACATAGACCCTGCAATTAGTAAATCGTAGTTATTTCCATATGGAGTTAACAGTGTGTTCAACCCTATTGGCAGAGTAAACTTCTTAGCATCTCTAAAAATCAACATTGGCCAAAGCATATTATTCCAAGACCCCATTGTAGTAAGAATTGCCATGGAAGCAAATGCTGGCTTTGTAATTGGGAAAATAATCTTGAAACATATCCCATATTCTGAACAGCCATCAATTCTAGCTGCATCCAATAAATCCTTTGGCAGTCCAATCATATACTGGCGAAAGAAGAAAATTGTGGATGCACTGCATAATCCAGGCAGAATCACTCCAGCCATGCTGTTGATTAATTTTAAATCAATCATTTCCTGATACAGTGGAAGCAGTAATATTTCAAATGGAACCATCATCGTTGCAATCACTAGGAAAAATAGACATTTTTTCATCTTAAAGTGATACATCGTTAGTCCATATGCAACAGTATAACATACCATAAGGGTTAAAACAACTGTTATAATTGTCAAAACCATACTATTTTTAAACCAATTGAAATATTTAATTGAGTCTTCATTTCCCGAAAACAAATACGCATAATTGCTAAGGCTCATTGTGGAAAAATCTAAGTTGATTGCAAGTCCCCGCCGAATCAACTCACGTCCTGGTCGAAAAGAAGCCATCAATCCTGCAAACACTGGAAAAATCACGATAAGTCCCAAAATTGCGAAGAAGCCTGTGGAAAGAATTGTTCCTATTTTTCTTTTTTTGACCATATTACTTCTCCTCCTTTTTGAACGTACCGTTTGCAATCAATTGTATAATATTGATTACCAATGCTATTCCTAAAAGTACCAATCCTACTGCACTGGCATATCCCATCTGATTCTTTTCAATTCCTCTTCTATACAGGTATCCAACAATTGTAAGCCCAATATTTTTTGGAGAAACATTTCCATTCCATAACATGAAGGATTCTAAGAACATTGCCAAACCAGCATAAATACTAATTGTTAACACATACACTGTGGTTGGCTTTAATAATGGCATTGTAATATACCAAAATTTACGCCATCCATTGGCACCATCTATTTCTGCTGACTCATATAAAGTTCCATCAATCCCCTTTAATCCCGAAAGGAAGTATAACATATTAACTCCCGTCCACCTCCAACAGGCCAGAGATAATAGAGCAATCATGGCTAAATGTCCCTCTTTTAGCCAAGAAACTGCTCCCATTCCAAAAAAACTTAAAATCTGATTCATCTGGCTAGTTGGATATTCGCTAAACAACAAGCGAAATAATGTACCTGAAATTACAACTGAAGTCAATGCTGGTAAGTACAATAACGCTTTCCACAATCCTTTTGCCTTTACTAAATTACTATCAATGAGTACAGCAAACAGCATTGGGAACGGAATCAATAATACCAGTGTCCAAACCATGTACACAAAACTATTTTTGATGGCCGTAAAAAAAGTTTTATCCCTCATAAGTTTTGAATAATTCTCAAGTCCAACCCACTCTACCTGCCCTGGGAGTATTTCCTGAAAACTCATTCGCACTGTACTAAACAACGGATATACCCAAAATATACAAAAACTAATTACAAATGGCAGTACAAATACGTAAGGGGCTACCTTTTGAGAATAGAAAAACTTCTTTATTTTCATAGACTTTTCTCCTTTGCATTTTACCCCTGTTCAACATCCATGTAGTCCTGCAATTCTTGAAGTGCATCCTCCACTTCCATTTCATCTTCAAAAATTTCATTCAATGTTGTAGTATTGATATAATCTCCTAATGTAAATGTATTTTCATTAACAGAAATTGCTCCAATCTCTTCTTTGATTTCATTTAACACATCAAATGGATTCGTTTTAAAGAATGAAATGTATTTATTTGATGTATCTTTTGTAATTGTTTCATTTGTCCATACATCTGTATTGCAAACGTCAAATCCTAACTGGTTCCAAATTTCAATATTTCCTTCTTCAGAACATTTTGCATATGCTAACCACTCAGCTGCCAACTCAGGATTTTCACTTTGCATTGTTACAACCGTTCCTGTTCCCCCAATTCCTACAGAACGTGGCTGCCCCTCTTCAAAAACAGGACAAGGTGCAATTGCCCATTTTCCTTGTTCTTCTGGCATATAATCTAAAAATCTACTCATATACCAAAGTGCCTTTGGAAACGATGCAATATTTCCATCTAGAATATTTTGGAATCCACCTTCTGTATCTACGTGACCATCTGGTGAAACCATTGCCAAATCTTCTTCCATCCATTCTTTTTGCATTTCTAATGTTTTCTTCATAGATTCTGGAATAATTGCTTTTCCATCATCATCTGACCAATCCTCTTGATACTCTGCCATACCAAGCCATAACCAGTCTGTACCACCTGTATCTACAGAGGTCATCTTCACTTCCCCATTGCTTGCTTCATTTAATTTTTTCGCTGCCTCTGTATAATCATCCCAAGTTTTAATTGTCTTATAATCAATGCCATAGGATGATAACAATTCGTCATTATAGTACATAACAGTTGCTCCTACATGGAATGGAGCTCCATAAATTTGATCCCCTTTTGAGTAAATTTCCAATCGAGAATCTACCAATTTATCTCGATATTGCTCTATTGCATCGTTCAAAGGATAAAATTGTACCTCACCTTTTGTGAAATTTGGGAATTGACCTCTTTCAATATCACAAATATCTGGCGCTCCTTCTCCTGTTTGCAATGCCATTGTTAATTTGTTGTGCATGTCTGCAAATGGATATGTAGTAAATGTTATCTGTATTTGCTTGTCTGGATTTGCTTCATTCCATTTATTTACCATATCGGCATAAAATTTAGAATGCAGCTCTACAAATACCCACATATCAAAATGTGTTCCTGAGTCTGGTCCTACTGTTGTTACAGCCACCTCCTCTTCTGCTTCTGCTTCTTCCCCAGTTTCCTCTAATGTGGCATCTTCACTTGTTTTACTTTCTCCCCCTGAACCACATCCTACAACGACAGATGCTACCATAGCAGTCGCCAGTAATGTACTGATTAGTTTTCTTTTCATAACTTTCCTCCCTTTATACACTTTCTTTATAT
>JAHLFA010000074.1 GCA_018883985.1 Candidatus Ruminococcus intestinipullorum
GTATTCTTTATTCCTACCCTTCTACGGATTCATTTTGAGAATTTGAGAAAAACAGATTCAACCCTTCTGAAATTGTATAGCTAATTTGTTTTACCATTTCATCAATATCTTTTGGAGTTACAAACATTCCATTTAAGTGTGGAGAGATTAATTCTTTCACTAACTCATACTTTTCGGCTGCATTATAAGAACGTAATACCTCACCCACGCTTTTTAAAACCTCAGACGATTCTAGAGCCGAAATCAAATTCTCCATCGTATCATTTACAATTGTAGCCGCATCCACAACTGTAGGAACCCCTATTCCGATTACAGGGACATTTAACGTTTCTTTTGTCAATCCTTTTCTATGATTTCCAACTCCTGAACCTGGATGAATACCTGCATCTGAAATTTGAATAGTTCTATTTAATCGTCTTGTATTTCTAGCCGCCAATGCATCTACTGCTATTACTACATCAGGCTTTGTTTCTTGTACAATCCCTTGAATAATCTCTACCGTTTCCATTCCTGTTTGTCCCATAACTCCGGGTACAATTGCACTAATTAAATTGGCATGTTCCATTCCCATGGCATATTTGCCATATTCCTTTACAATATGCCTTGTTATACACAAATTATCTGCTACATATGGACCTAATGCATCAGGGGTAACTTGACGATTTCCTAACCCTACTACTAGCACAGAAAGTTCTCCTTTTGTTTTTATATCTCCTAAAAGCTCTTGGAGGAATAGGGAAATCTTCTCAGATATTTCTCTATGATACCCTTCATCTGGAAGAGCCATATTGGGTGCTTCCAATGTTAAATAGGTGCCAACAGGTTTTCCCATTGTCTTTGCACCTTTTTCTGTTTCAATCTTTACTCTTGTAATTCGAATCTCTCGTTCTTCGTCATATTCCTCTTCTAAGATAACCCCATGAATCTCCACTTCATCTGATTCAAACCTTTCCTTTTCTTCAAGTGCAAGATCTGTACGTATATTATACTTATCTAACATTTTTCCTCTTCCTTTCATTTTCATGAATAAAGGTTAGTTTTTCCAATAATTTGAGAAATATGTATTGACAACCCTCCATACTTGGCATACAATAATCAAGTATGTTTCACTAGAACGTCCGTGTCCGAGTCTAGCGAAATCATGAATTCACTATTTGAAAATTTCACATATTTGGAGGTGTACAGATTGGCTAACATTAAATCTGCTAAAAAAAGAATTTTAGTTAACGAAACTAAAGCTGCTAGAAACAAAGCAATCAAATCAAGAGTAAAAACTTCTGTAAAGAAAGTAGAAGCTGCTATTGCTCAGAAAGACGTAGAAGCTGCAAAGACAGCTCTTACAGCAGCAATCGGTGAAATCAGCAAAGCTGGAAGCAAAGGTGTTTATCACAAGAAAACTGTTTCTAGAAAGATTTCTCGTTTATCAAAAGCTGTAAACAGCATTGCTTAATTTTAATATATAATATATTAAAAAGACATCCACTACCGTCATGGTGGATGTCTTTTTTGATTCTAATTAGTTGTTAATAAGTTTATCTTCATCACTCCAGCTATATAGCTTTCTAACTTCTTCTCCGACTTTTTCAGATACATGCTCTGCTGCAAGTTTTCTCATTGCTCTAAAGTGTGCCTGCCCTCCTGCTGGTGACATATCCACTAAGAACTCTTTTGCAAAAGAACCATCTTGAATATCCTTTAAGATTTGTCTCATTGCTTTTTTTGTATCTTCTGTAATCACCTTTGGTCCAGTAATATAATCACCATACTCTGCAGTATTTGAGATAGAATATCTCATGCCAGCAAATCCAGACTGGTAAATCAAGTCAACAATTAATTTCATCTCATGAATACATTCAAAATATGCATTTCTTGGGTCATATCCAGCTTCTACCAATGTTTCGAATCCTGCCTGCATCAACGCACATACTCCACCACAAAGAACAGCCTGTTCCCCAAAAAGATCTGTTTCTGTTTCTGTTCTGAAGTCAGTTTCTAAAACTCCTGCTCTTGCTCCACCGATACCTAATGCATATGCAAGTGCTTTCTCTAATGCTTTTCCTGTTGCATCTTGCTCTACTGCAACTAAACATGGTACCCCTTTTCCCACCTGATATTCACTTCTTACAGTATGACCAGGACCTTTTGGTGCAATCATTGTAACATCTACATTCTTTGGTGGAACGATCTGTCCAAAATGAATTGCGAATCCATGAGCAAACATCAACATATTCCCCTCTTCTAGATTTGGTTCAATGTCTTCTTTATACATCTGTGCCTGCTTTTCGTCATTGATCAAAATCATAATGATATCTGCTTTTTTTGCTGCTTCTGCTGCAGTATAAACTTCAAATCCTTGCTCCTGTGCTTTTGCCCAAGATTTACTTCCTTCATAAAGACCAATAATAACGTGGCATCCTGATTCCTTTAAGTTCAAAGCATGTGCATGTCCTTGACTTCCATATCCTATAATCGCAATTGTCTGTCCTTCCAATACAGAAAGATTACAATCTTCTTGATAATAAAGTTTTGCTGCCATTTTACATTCCTCCTAGTTCTTTTCTAATACCATACCTTTGTTTTATAGTTAAAAGCAAATTGCCTTTAGCTGTCATTAAAACTCCTTACTTACAATATGTAAGCTCTCCATTCCCTCGGGGCAAGCCAGTAATTCCTGTTCTAGCCAACTCTAAAATATCGTAATCCTTTAATAAATTTAAGAATCCTTCTAACTTCGACTGTGTTCCAGTTAGCTCAATAATCATAGAATCTTCTTCTACATCTACGATCTTAGCTCTAAAGATATCAGCAACTGCAATAATCTCCCCTCTTTGTGCTGCATTTGCTCGAACCTTTATCATAATCAATTCACGAAATACGGATTCTCCATCCTTTAAAAGCCGAATCTCAATCACATCTTCTAATTTTCTCACTTGACTTTCAATCTGTGACAAAATCAGTTCATCTCCTGAGGCAACAACCGTTATCCTTGTATACTTTGGATCAACAGATGTTCCAGCAGTAATACTATCAATACTGTATCCTCGTCTACTGAATAACCCTGCTATACGACTTAAAACCCCAGGGTTATTATCTACCAGTAACGAATAGACCTGTTTGCGCATATATCTCCCCACCTTCTTATCAATTCAAAAAACAGAGTGCATTCTGTTTTTATAATACTAACAATCCTGCCATGTTATGTCAAGAGTTTTTACAAAGTTTATAGAAAAGAATCTAAAAGAAAAAGCCTTTCATTATGAACGATATCCATCTGGATTCATTGACTGCCATCTCCAGGAATCTGCACACATCTCTTCGATTCCTCTTTTTGCAACCCATCCAAGCTCTTCTTTTGCTTTTGTTGCATCACAATAGCAAGTAGCAATATCCCCTGGACGTCTTGTTTTTATTTCATATGGAATTTCCTTTCCACATGCTTTTTCATATGCCTTTACAACATCCAACACGCTATATCCTACTCCTGTACCTAAATTATAAACATGTACCCCTTTGCTTACCTTCATTCGCTCAATTGCTTTTACATGACCTACAGCTAAATCTACTACATGGATATAATCTCGCACTCCTGTTCCATCATGAGTATCATAGTCATCCCCAAATACTCCAAGACGATCTAATTTACCAACTGCCACTTGTGCAATATATGGAACTAAATTATTTGGAATTCCTTTTGGATCTTCTCCTATTATTCCTGATTCATGTGCCCCGATTGGATTAAAATAACGAAGTAACATCACATTCCACTCAGGATCACCTGTATGTAAATCTGTTAATATTTGTTCTAACATTCCCTTTGTACGCCCATAAGGATTTGTAATCTCTCCTTTTGGACAGTTCTCTGTAATTGGAATCTCTGCTGGATCCCCATATACAGTAGCGGATGAACTAAAAATCATGTTCTTACATCCATGCTTTCTCATCACATCACAGAGAATCAATGTTCCTGTAATATTATTGTGATAATATTCCCATGGTTTTGCAACAGATTCACCAACTGCCTTTAATCCCGCAAAGTTAATAACTGCCTCAATGTCTTCCTGTTCAAAAATTGGTTCTAAATCCTCCCTATTTACAATATTACCTTTGTAAAACTTTAGGGATTTTCCAGTGATCTTTTCTACTCTCTCCAATGCTACCTCACTAGAATTATAGAGATTATCAACTACAACAACCTCATATCCTCTGTTTAAAAGTTCCACACATGTATGGCTGCCTATGTATCCAGCGCCACCTGCCACTAAAATTGCCATAACCTAGCCCCTTTCTTTTTTTATATCAATCATTATATTCTACTATACCCACACAGTCAATTTATACAACATATTTCCATATATTAAGACTTTATGACATTTTTTGTGCTTCAATTTTTTCTGCTAAATCATTTAAATATACCCAACGTTCCATTTTTTCCTCTAACTTTGCCTCTACACTTTCTTTTTCCAAAGCCAATTCCGAAAGTTTGACAGAATTTGTTGCATTTGCCATCATTTGTCCATCTAACAAATCAAGCTTCTCTTCTAATGCAGCAATTTCCTTATCAATAACGGCAAATTCTTTTTCTTCCTTATAAGAAAATCTAAGTTTAGAAGCATGGTTCTTTTTCCATTGTTTCCCACCTTCTCCTTGTTGTTTCTCACGAGTATTTGTAAGCCTATCACTCTCTTGTGTCTGTGCTTGTCTTCTCTTTTTTGCTTCTAAATAATCTGTATAACCACCCTCATATTGCTTTAAGTGTCCTTTTCCATCAAATTCAAAGATTCGATCAACTACATTATCTAAAAAATACCTATCATGTGAAACGGTTATTACAATTCCCTGAAATGACTGTAAATAGTCTTCTAAAATTGTTACTGTTGGTATATCTAAATTATTTCCAGCTTCATCTATTAGCAAAACATTAATTTCCCTACTTAGAATTCCTAATAAATATAACCTTCTCTTTTCTCCTCCTGAGAGCTTTCCAATGGGTGCATACTGCATTTCTGGGGTAAATAAAAATCTCTCCAACATTTGAGATGCACTAATCTTTCCATCTCTTGTCTGGATGTATTCCGCTATATCTTTTACATAATCAATTACTCTTTGATTTTCATCCATATGTTGTTCTTCCTGAGCAAAATATCCGATTTTGATTGTTTCTCCAATCTCAATCCTTCCCTCATCTGGTTTTTCTAAACCAACCAACATCTTTAATAATGTAGATTTTCCACATCCATTAGGACCTATAATTCCTAGTCTTTGATTCTTTAAAACAATGTAATTAAAATCTTCTAATAAAATCTTTTCCCCATATTTTTTACTAATGTGATGAAGTTCTATCGTTTTTTTGCCCATTCTTGTTTCTATAGAATCCAATTCAACTACCTGATCTTGCACAGGGGATTTTCCATTCTTCAGTGCTTCTAAACGCTCTAGTCTAGCACGTTGTTTTGTGGTTCTTGCACGACATCCTCGCTTTGCCCATTCTAGTTCCATCCGCAAAACGCTCTGTCTTTTTCTTTCAGAGGCAACTTCCATTTCTTCTCGTTGTGCTTTCATTTCTAAAAATTTAGAATAGTTTGCATCATAACTATAAATCTTACCTCTGCTAATTTCCAAAATGCGATTGGTAACTTGATCCAAAAAATATCGATCATGTGTTACCATTAAAATTGTCCCTCTAAAAGACTTCAGATAGCTTTCTAACCAAGCAATCATGTCACCATCAAGATGATTCGTTGGCTCATCTAGTAATAAGAAATCAAAATCCTCTGCTAATATTTTCGCCATAGCAACTCTACGTTTTTGTCCACCAGATAAATGTTCTATTTTTAATTCATAATCTGTAATTCCTAGTTCTTGCAGATTACTTTGCACCTTCCAATCTATTTCAGATTTTCCCTCTAATGCATAGGAAATAACTGTAGCATCCTTTGGAAATGTTGGATTTTGGGGCAGATATGCTATTTTCAATCCATTTTGACGAACAATCTGCCCTACATCTGGTTCTTCTAATCCCATTACCATCTTAAGGAGTGTACTTTTTCCTGTACCGTTAATTCCTACAATTCCGATTTTTTCTCCTGCTGCTATTCCAACAGAAGCATCCTCAAAAATAACTTTTTCTCCATATATTTTACTAATATGTTCTATATTCAAAATATTCATGCTCTATACCTCAATTATAATTACTATACTCATTATACTGGATATAGAAAGCTGCGTCCATGTTATTTTTTCTATCTTATAACTTGCTCATATACCTGTTTTAATTGTTTTGCAGATTGTCTTAATTGCTCTTCTTCCTCGGAATTTAATGAAATCATGATTTGATCTTCCACTCCATTTCGTCCTAAGACTGATGGTAATCCAAGACATATATGTCCCAATTCATAAGAGTCTTTCACAAGGGTTGAAACGGTAAGTACCGAATGTTCATCCCGTACAAGTGCTTCTGCGATTCTCCTTACCCCCATTGCAACTGCATAGAAAGTTGCACCTTTTCTATTAATAATTTCATAGGCACTGTTTCGCACCTCTTTATAAATCTCTTCTAAACACTGTCTAGAATTTTCTTTATTATGTTGATTACAATACTCTTCTACTGGAATTCCCGCTGCCGTAGCACTACTCCAAACTGCCAATTCACTATCCCCATGCTCCCCAATAACCCATGCATGGACATTTCGATAATCTAAATTAAATTCTTTTCCTAACAAATATTTCAGACGAGCTGTATCTAATACTGTCCCACTTCCAATCACTCGATTTGCTGGAAATCCTGAAATATCTAATGTCAATGTAGTTAAAATATCTACTGGATTGGTTACCATTAAAATTATACACTCTGTGTTATATTTTACTATTTGTGGAATAATATTACGCATAACCTTTACATTTTTTGATGCAATATCTAACCTCGTTTCACCTGGAAGTTGATTGGCTCCTGCTGTTACAATAACCAAATAAGCATCCTGTAAATCTTCATAATCTCCAGCATAGATTTCTGATGGAACTGTAAATGGAATTCCATGTGCAATATCCAAAGCCTCTCCTTGTGCTTTCTCTTTATTCAAATCAATTAAAACCATTTCGTTAAAAAGTCCACTTTCCACTAGCGTATATGCTATAGTTGCACCCACATTTCCACAGCCTATAATGCCACATTTTTGAATATTCATCTATTCGCCCTCCTGCTTTATATTTCTACTAACAGTATTTCTTTTTCTCGTTTTATATATACAGAATTTATATCTCTGAATATTTTGTAAATTTTCATTATTTCCCCTTGAGCATTTTTTAGAAAAAGGCTAGAATATTGACAATCAAAAAGGAGGCGTTTTATGCATATTAAAAATAAAAATATAGACTTATTTGATGATGATTTTGAAATAACATATGAAGATGACAGTTTTTATCATTATGAAGATTCCCTTGATGTAATACATTCAGAAGCTATAGAATTTGAAGAAATTTCTGAGAAAAAGCCTTTGCAGCCAAACTCTGGCACAAAAATTTCTAGTGAATTTTCAATTTATAAAATTACACAATCTATTGTCCGTGGCATTTCTTTTGCCCTTATTCTTGGAACTGGTGCATATCTTGCTTTCTATTTTTGGAAAGGCTCCGCTCCATATGGTGATTTTTCATCTATTCTTACTGAGAAAAATCCTACGCTTATAGCTTTTAGTTCCGTCCCTATCTTACTATTGCTTTTTGAATTTTTCTCATTCTTTTGGGCTTTAACGAAAGTAAATCAAAGACATGGAAGAAAATTTTATAAAAAGGATATTGGTAGAGGATTGTTTTCTTTTATTTTTGTTTATATAACATCCTATATATCTTTTTGGATCTATCGTATATTTCCTACAGATCAAGAGGTTTTTTATGGAATTCGGGGAGCTTTGGAAGTTTTTGGCTCTATGCACAATGCTTTATTTGGTATTTGTCTTGCTGGTGTTATTTCTTGTCTTGTACGAAAATATATGCCACTATAATAATAAAAGGTCGCAAATGCGACCTCTCACCTAAATTATTTTAATAAAATTTGGAATGTATCAACTGAATTTCTCTTATATTCTACATCAAACTTCTCAAAAAATCCCTGATACCATGCATCTCGAATCTGATAGAACATATCCAATCCAACTTTCGCATCCTGCCAATAAGATGCATGAACCATTGGTGATATCTGCCACTCTACCTGATTCTCCTCTTGATTTATAACTCTTACCCCACCATCACAAGGCATCCCATCCAACAGATATGATGAAGCAGCATTGTAGATAGATAGACAATTCATTTGATTCTTCTCTTCTACAAACTCTTTTCCTTTCTCTTCTCCTACATTATAGGATAAATTCAAAATATCTTTCTTAAAATTAGGATTTTCCTTTATTCCAAATGAAACTGCCTGTGCTAATCTAGTTTCTGCAATACCAACTTGTTCTTGCAACCATCCATGAATATTTGTTTGATCAATGATCTCCTTTAATTCTCCTCTTGCTATTTCTCCATATTTCGCATTTAAGTCATTTTCTAAGTCTTCGCAGATTCCCTGTGCTTTCAATAACTCACAAACTTGTTCTGTTAGTGTTTCAACTTCTTTTACTTTATCTTGCATCATATAATGAATTGGTGCCAATACTAAACTCATTTTTAATACCTCCTGCTTTCTTTTGCAGATTGTACTATATCATAAACCAGAGTTCTCATATGTTGTATTTGCAACAATTTTAATTGTTTTCTGCATACTCTCTTAGCCCGATTAACAAACACCCTTCTATATATGGGATATTATTTTCCTGAAGATATTGGATGATTTCCTCACTCTCTGCACCTGGCTGAATCACAATACATTTAAAATTTTTTTCGCACTCTTTCAAAAGCTTAATTCCTTTTACAGGATGAATACATAAATCAATAATATCTATTTCTTCCTCGATTTCATTTAATGAATTTAATTCTTTTCCTACAGCATATACAGTATATCCATGCTCTAATAGACCTTGCTTAATTTTGTAAGCATATTTAGTTTCATCTAATGTATTTCCTAATACTGCAAATGTTTTTTGACTCATAATTTCTTTCATTGTCATCATAATCTTATCTCCCTTTCATTTGGTTTTTTCTTGAAATTTCACTTTTAAAGTTTATTCTGAATCAATATAGCAATACATTGATAATACAATATTTTTTCTAAATTTACAACGTATAGGGGTGTTTTGATATCACCTTTTTTCTGTAAGAAATAACAACTGTTTAAAGTTATGTATAACTGTCTATTGTTTTTAGTTTTGATACAACTCTTGTTCTTATTAAACCAGTAAATTTCCTAGCTTTCTTTTCCATAGAATACATAAAAACTTCCTAAAAATCAAGCATTTTTCATATTTTTACCAGGTAACACCCTTTACAGTATATATATCCAACTCTCCTCTCATTTTTCTCTGTTTTTCAATGTTTTTTATACTTTACCAAAATTATTTTATACTGAAAATGTTACTATATTATTTCTTTCTTATCTTTACAACAGAGATATTTTTTATTTTCTTATAGACAAATCTTAATATTAAAACAATTCCAACCACTAAACTGGATTCAGGAATCCAAAAAATCATTGCCAGTATAAATATTCCCAGTATTAATTTTAATATTAACTTTGGTTTTAAGTTCATTTCATTCTTTCCTTATCTTTACTATATATCTGTTCTCACCATACTAATTATTTTCATCATCATAACGTAATATTTACATACATATGAAAATGAGGAGCAGATAAACTGCCCCTCTATTAACTAATAATTTACTTTTTACTACTTTTTATAGCTTGTAGAAATGCCGTATTTATGCTATTTCTTAGAATCTTCCCTCTTTCGCAGCCTCCTCAATAGCAACTGCAACTGCTACAGTCATACCAACCATTGGGTTGTTTCCTGCACCAATTAATCCCATCATTTCTACGTGAGCTGGTACAGAAGAAGATCCTGCAAACTGTGCATCAGAGTGCATACGTCCTAAAGTATCTGTCATACCATAAGAAGCTGGACCTGCTGCCATGTTGTCTGGGTGAAGTGTACGACCTGTACCACCACCTGAAGCAACAGAGAAATATTTCTTTCCTGCTTCCAAACGTTCTTTCTTATATGTACCTGCAACTGGATGCTGGAATCTTGTAGGGTTTGTAGAGTTTCCTGTAATAGATACGTCTACATTTTCCTTCCACATGATTTTCACACCTTCTACTACGTCATTTGCTCCGTAGCAGTTTACTTTTGCACGAAGTCCATCAGAATATGCTTTGCGGAATACTTCTTTTACTTCACCTGTTTGGTAGTCCATTTGAGTTTCAACATATGTAAATCCGTTGATACGAGCAATAATCTGTGCTGCATCTTTTCCAAGTCCGTTCAAAATAACACGAAGTGGTTTCTGACGTACTTTATTTGCTTTTTCTGCAATACCGATTGCTCCCTCAGCTGCTGCAAAAGACTCGTGTCCAGCTAAGAAACAGAAACACTCTGTATCTTCTTCCAAAAGCATCTTTCCAAGATTACCATGTCCCAAACCAACTTTTCTTTGGTCTGCTACAGAACCTGGAATACAGAAAGATTGAAGACCTTCTCCAATCGCTGCCGCTGCATCTGCCGCTTTTTTACAACCTTTTTTAATGGCAATTGCTGCACCAACTGTATATGCCCATTTTGCATTTTCAAAACAGATTGGCTGAATACCTTCCACCATTTTATAAACATCAAGTCCAGCAGCCTTTGTTACTTCTGCTGCCTCTTCAATAGAGTTAATTCCATACTCTGCTAATTTCGCAAGAATCTGTTTTTCTCTTCTTTCATATGATTCAAATAATGCCATTGATATAGTCCTCCTTATTCTTTTCTAGGGTCAATGATCTTCACAGCATCATCTACACGTCCATACTGTCCCTGTGCTTTTTCAAACGCTGTATTTGCATCATCCCCAGCTTTAATGAAGTCCATCATCTTTCCAAAGTTTACAAACTTGTATCCAATGATTTCATCATCCTCATTCAAAGCGATTCCTGTTACATAACCATCAGTCATTTCCAAATAACGAGGTCCTTTTTTCAATGTACCATACATTGTACCAATCTGAGAACGAAGTCCTTTTCCAAGGTCCTCTAAACCAGCACCGATTGGAAGTCCATCTTCAGAGAAAGCACTCTGTGTTCTTCCGTATACAATCTGAAGGAATAATTCTCTCATAGCTGTATTAATTGCATCACAAACAAGGTCTGTGTTTAAAGCTTCTAGTAATGTTCTTCCTGGTAAAATTTCAGAAGCCATCGCAGCAGAGTGTGTCATTCCTGAACATCCAACTGTTTCTACCAATGCTTCTTGAATAATTCCATCCTTTACGTTTAATGTAAGCTTACATGTTCCCTGTTGAGGTGCACACCAGCCTACACCGTGTGTCAAACCAGAAATATCTTTAATTTCTTTTGCTTGTACCCATTTTGCTTCTTCTGGGATTGGAGCTGCGCCATGGTTCACGCCCTGTGCAACCGGACACATCATTTCTACTTCGTGTGAATAAATCATGTTAAAACTCCTTTCGAAAATATATGATTGTTTTTCACGAGGTTTTTCCTCTGTAGTATTGATAATTCTTTAACACCACATTCGATAATATTTTCGCACAAATTCCCTTTTTCGTCAATCACCAGTTTCGATTACTTCTTCTTTTTCATTAGTTCGTCTATTAGTAACTTTAATGCTGTATCTACTGACATTTGTCTATTTTCCATGCGATTTCCAGTAAAATTACATTTCTTCACTACAGTTGTACCTTGAAGATAACATCCTATATACACCAATCCTACTGGTTTTTCTTCACTGGCTCCAGCAGGTCCAGCAATTCCTGTAACACTTAAAGCAACATCTGCTTTTGCCACCTTTGCTGCTCCCTGTGCCATTTCTCTTGCTGTTTCCTCACTAACTGCACCATATGTTTGTAGTGTTTCTTTTTTTACACCAACTAATCGCTCTTTTGCCTCATTAGAATATGTAATATATCCTTCATGAAATACATCAGATACCCCTGCTACATTTACCAATCTTCCTGACAGTAATCCTCCTGTACAAGATTCTACAGTTGTTATCTTCATCTTGTATTCAGACAAAAGTGCTACAACCTGTTCTTCCAATGATTTCATGTTACATTCCTCCGTGCGTCAAAACCTGCACATTTTTGACTACATAGTCTATTAGAGAAATTATAGTCAATGCTAGCGAAATCCAAATCAACGCCTGCCCTATTATATCAAATACACCACCTAAATCCATAATAAGCACAATCACCATGGCCATTTGAAAAACAGTTTTAAATTTTCCCCAATAGCTTGCAGCAATCACAATCCCATTATCTGATGCGACTAAACGGAATCCACTGATAATAAATTCTCTAGCAATAATAATGATTACAATCCACGCCGCTAAAACTTCCTTTTCAATTAAGCAAATCATTGCTGAACATACCAAAAGCTTATCTGCCAGTGGATCCATAAATTTTCCAAAATTAGTTACTAAATTATATTTTCTTGCAATCTTCCCATCTAACAAATCAGTCAAACTCGCTACGATAAAAATGGATAGTGCAATCCATTTATTGGCTGCTCCACCAAAATCTGACAACATAAACAATACGAAGAAAGGTACCATAATCATTCTTAATACTGTAAGCTTATTCGGTAAGTTCATCTACAAGTCCTCCTATTAAATCATAATCTACAGCTCCTGATATTTTCACTCTTGCAAAATCTCCCGACATAAGCTCAGTATCTGTATTAACAAAAATCAACCCATCTACGTTAGGAGCATCACGATATGTACGTCCTACATATGCATTTTCGTCAGCCACTTTCCCTTCAATCATAACAAGAACTTCTTTTCCAACCATACCCTCGGCATTATCAAAGGCAATTTCTTGTTGCAATCCCATAAGCTCTGCTTGACGTTCTTCCTTCACTTCTTCAGGAATCTGTCCTTCCATTTTCGCAGCTGGAGTATCTTCTTCTAAAGAATATGTAAATACACCCAAACGATCAAATTCTATCTTGTCTACAAACTCTAACAACTCTTCGTGCTGCTCCTTGGTTTCCCCTGGAAATCCTGTGATTAATGTTGTACGAAGTGCAATATCTGGAATTTCCCTGCGTAGTTTTTCAATAATCTGTATCAGCTCTTGCTTCGTTGTACGGCGTCCCATACGTTTCAAAACTTCATCGTTGGCATGCTGAATTGGAAGATCTAAGTAATGACAAATCTTTGGCTCTTCCTTTATCGTCTGAATTAACTCATCGTAAATCTCCTCTGGATAACAATATAAAATACGAATCCAGCGAATACCTGAAATTTTACATAATTCTTTTAATAGTTTATGTAAGGACTTTTCTCCATATAAGTCCTTTCCATACAAAGTTGTTTCCTGTGCAACTAAGATAAGTTCCTTTACTCCTTGCTCTGCGAGATATTGTGCTTCTTCTAATAATTTCTCCATTGGTACACTACGATAATTTCCACGGATTTTTGGAATAATACAATACGTACAGTGCTTATCACATCCCTCTGCAATCTTTAGATATCCAAAATGTCCTCCTGTTGTTACAAGACGCTTTGTATCTACACTTGGAAGTGCATCTGTATCTTCTATAGTTAAAGTATGATGACCTTTCAATGCTTCATCAATTGCCTCTAAAATTTTATCGTATGCTGAGGTTCCAAGTACGGCATCTACTTCTGGGATTTCATCCAAAATCTCTTGTCTATAACGTTCTGCTAAACAACCTGTCACTACAAGAACCTTTAAACGTCCATCTTTTTTATATTGTGCCATATCTAAAATTGTTTGAATGCTTTCTTCTTTTGCATCGTGAATAAAACAACAGGTATTTACAACAATGATATCCGCTTGCTCCTCCTCATCAATCATCTTATAACCACGAGATGCCAACATTCCCAGCATTACCTCGCTGTCTACTAGGTTTTTATCACATCCTAGTGAAATAAATAGTATATTCATTCCTTATCTCCTTTATATCTGTAATACCTAGAAAGGCAGACACCTCAAGGTATCTGCCTTTTTAATTTTATTCTTCCTCTGTATTCTCAGCCAAAATCTTCAATCGACCTTCGTTGAGTTCCTCGATTGCTACGGATAATGGTTTTTCGCCTGCTTTTATATTTACCAAAGGAATATCTCCATCGATGAGCTGTCTTGCTCTCTTTGAAGTAGCCATTACAATCGAATAACGGCTATTGACAACTTTTGTCTCACCTTCTTCAACATCTTGATTTACAACTTTCATCAAATCTGTATAAGATGGATGTAACATAACTTATTTTTCTCCTTTCACATTACACTCTAAATCTTCCTTTATACTCTGTATAAAGCTACGATTACGGGAAATTCTATGATGCTCTCCTTGAATAATCTCATGCATCTTGTAAACACAAGAATCTAACTCATCATTGATTATCAGATAATCATATTGTTCCATACCCTTTGCTTCTTCTACTGCACGAGTCATTCTAGATTCAATCACCTCCTGAGTTTCTGTACCTCGACCTGTCAGTCGGCGACGCAATTCCTGTGCATTTGGAGGAGTTACAAATAAAAGTAACGTATCTGGGAAAGCCTCCTTTACCTTCAAAGCACCTTGAATCTCTATTTCTAAAATCACATCTTTTCCATCCTCTAGCTGTTTCTCTACATATGCTCGAGGTGTGCCATAATAATTTTCTACATACTTAGCATACTCTATTAACTCTTCTTTCGCAATCATTTTTTCAAAATCTTCTTTCGTTTTGAAAAAATATTCCCTGCCATCAACTTCTCCCTCTCTTGGATTTCTCGTTGTTGCCGAAATGGAAAGTGCATATGTATCTGCATATTTTTTCAGTAATTCCTTCATTAAGGAACCTTTTCCAGAACCTGAAAATCCAGATACTACTATCAAAATGCCTCTTTGTTTCATTTCTCCATTCTCCCTTGTACCTTATCTATTCAATATTTTGTATTTGCTCTCGAATTTTTTCAATTTCTGTCTTTAGATGGATTGCATAATTAGAAACTTCTAAATCATTGGCTTTAGATAAAATTGTATTGGCTTCTCTATTCATCTCCTGTGCTATAAAATCCATCTTTCGCCCAATACCATCTGTTTCCTCTAACGTATGATGCATGTGAGCAATATGACTCTTTAGACGGACAATTTCTTCATCTGTACAAATTTTATCTGCATACAAAATCACTTCCGCTGCAATCCGATTTTCTTCTATTTTTGTATCTGAAAATAATTCTTTCACTTTATTTTCCAGCTTCTCTCGGTACTGTGCCAAGATTTCGGGAGAACGTTTTTCTATCTCACAAACCAACGTAGACATTGTATCTAATTTCTTTTCCACATCAATTTTTAAATGTTCTCCCTCTACTAATCTACCTTGTGAAAACTGAGAAAACGCACCTTCTAAAGCTTCCTTTAACTCATCCCAAAGTGCTTCTTCGTCCTCATTTTGCTCTTCCATAGTAAAAATTTCTGGATAACGTGAAAGTGCAGCTACTCCTACATCATTTTTTATTTGAAATTGTTCACTCATTTGCTCAAAATATTTCATATATTCTTCTGCAAGTTCAGCATGATACTTTAACACAGATTGTTTCAAAGCTGTATCTTCATATGTGATAAAAATATCCACTTTTCCTCTATTTACATACTGCTTTAAAAGGGTTCTAATCGAACTTTCAAAAAGATTAAACTTTTTAGGCATACGGATATTTACATCCAAGTACCGATGGTTTACCCCTTTTAGTTCCACAGTAAATTTCCTAGTATCTTTTTGTATCTCATATCTTCCAAAACCTGTCATACTTTTTATCATCTTATCAACCTCTGCCATCTCTTCAAACATATGGAAACAGTATACCCTCTTTTATTCCTTTTGGTCAAGCATCTGCTTCTACAGAAATAAATTGGAATGTATTTACATCAAAAAGCCCCATATCTGTTAATTTCAATTCTGGAATTACTGGAAGTGACATAAAACACAATGTCATCATTGGCTCAACATCTCTGCTGATTTCTAACTCTCTGTGTGCAATTTCATGAAGCTGTGTTAGCTTCTCATCTACCCACTCTCCACTTTGATCACTCATAAGACCTGCTATTGGCATTGGCATAGACGCAAGTACTTTTCCTTCATGAACTATAATAAATCCCCCATTTTGTGCTATCAATTGCTGCACAGCAAATTCCATATCTTCATCTGTCACCCCAACTGCAATGATATTATGGGAATCATGTGCAACGGTGAGTGCAACAGCTCCTTTCTTTATTCCATAACCACGCAAAAGTGCAACGGCTACATTTCCAGTACCATGATGTCTCTCAATTACAGCAATCTTCACAATATCTTCCTCTGGATTGTATAGAAAATTCCCATCTTGATCTAGTTGCACTTGAGCAATTCCCTTTCCTGTTACAACCCCACCTGGCAAGATATCAATTACGTGAACGCGATTGGATTTTAGTTGTAATTTTAAACGTTCTTTTGAAAAATCTTTCACACAGATTTTCCCTTTTACAGAAGAAATATCCTGCTTTTCTATTGGTAAGAGATAACGTCCCTCCTGTGCAACCAACTCTCCTTCAATCCACACCTTCTGTACTTGGAACTTCTCCAAATCTTCTAATAAAACAATATCAGCTCTCAACCCTGGAGCAATTGCACCACGATCAAAAAGATGGAAACATTCTGTTGCATTCAAGCTTGCCATTTGAATTGCTGTAATTGCATCAATTCCTTCTTCTCTGCAAATTCTTAAATGCCCATCTATATGTCCCTGTTCAAAAATTGTTTTTGGTTGGCGATCATCAGAGCAAAGCAAACATCTTCTACTATTTGTAGATGTAACTGCTTTTAAGAGACTTCTTAAATCGTGGCATGCAGAACCTTCACGCATCAAAACATACATCCCTCTTGATAAGCGGTCTAACATTTCCTCTACTGTAGAACATTCATGATCTGTATGAATTCTCGCACTGGCATAGGCATTGAGTGCATTTCCCTCAAGCCCTGGACTATGCCCATCTATTAATTTATTTTCTTGATAAGCAGCAACTAATTTATTTAATACAGGGTCATGTGCTTCTATGATTCCTGGGAAATTCATAAATTCTCCTAACCCTAAAACAGCATCCTCTTTCAACATATCGCTCATATCTTCTGCTTCTACAATTGCACCTGCATTTTCAAATGGAGTTGCTGGTACACAAGATGGCAGCATATACTTAATATCAAGTGCTGTTTTCTTAGAAGCATCAATCATATATTCCATTCCAGTAAGACCACTTACGTTCACAATCTCATGTGGATCTGCTACAATTGTTGTTGTACCATGTGGGATTACAAGACGCCCTATCTCTTCTGGGCTTACGTATGCAGATTCTATATGAATATGACTATCGATGAACCCTGGTGCTGCATAAGCTTTCTTGGCATCCACTTCCTCTCTCCCATTATATTCTCCAATTCCTGCAATCAAACCATCTGATATGGCAATATCTCCTTCTAAAATTCTTCCTGTATAAACATCTACAACCTTACAATTTTTGATAACTAAATCTGCTGGGATTTTGCCCATTGCAATATCAATTCGTTTTTTTAGAATTTCCTTTGTTTCTGTTTGCATTCTACTTCCTCCTCGAAACACGATTTTTCATTTTACTATACCATGCTCTATAATTCTATGATACAATAAACGAACCAAAATAAACAGACCCAAAAGGAAGGAATTTTCTATGGCTTTTGATGGAATTATTGTAGCAAACCTTGTTTGCGAATTACGTGAGCAATTATTAAATGGGAGAATTACTAAAATTGCACAACCAGAGGCGGATGAACTTCTCTTAACAATCAAATCCCCCTCTGGGCAGAAAAGACTTTACATTTCTGCCAGTGCTTCTCTTCCCCTGATTTATCTTACAGAGAAGAATAAGACGAGTCCTATGACTGCTCCAAATTTTTGTATGCTTTTAAGAAAGCATCTTAACAATGGACGAATTGTCGATATCTTTCAACCTAAATTGGAACGTATCATTCACTTTACAATTGAGCATTTAGATGAACTGGGGGATTTATGTCGTAAAGATTTAATTGTAGAAATTATGGGAAAACATAGCAATATTATTTTTTGCTCTTCTACAGGCAAAATCATTGATAGTATCAAACATGTTTCTGCCCAAATGAGTTCTGTCAGGGAAGTGCTTCCTGGTCGAGAGTATTTCATTCCTGATACTATGAAAAAAGCTGACCCTCTTTCTGTTTCTGAAGCAGAATTTCTTTCTCTCGTAAAGAAACCAATGCCTCTATCTAAAGCTATTTATACAAGTTTTACAGGAATTAGCCCTGTTACAGCAGAAGAAATATGCAGCATCGCAGGAGTTGAATCTACACTGCCTCCTACAGAACTCTCCGAAGACATTTTAAAACATATTTATAACCAGTTTATCCTTTATTTAACACCTATTAAGGAAGCGCACTTTACCCCTGCAATTTACTATGACGGAAAAGAACCTAAGGAATTTTCTGCACTTCCTCTTACACATTTTGCACATTACAAACAAGAAGTCTTTCCTTGTGTATCTGCCGTTTTAGAAACCTACTATGCTTCTAAAAATCAGCTAACACGCATTCGACAAAAATCTGCGGATTTGCGTCATATTGTACAAACTGCTTTGGAACGCTCTCGAAAAAAATATGATTTACAGCTTCGCCAACTAAGGGATACAGAAAACCGTGAAAAGTATAAAATATACGGAGAGTTAATTCATACTTATGGTTATAATCTAGAAAGTGGAGCAAAGGAGTTAGAAGCTTTAAATTATTACAATAATGAAATGGTAAAAATTCCTTTGGATTCTACAAAAACACCTTTGGAAAATGCACAAAAATATTTTGAAAAATATAATAAGCAAAAAAGAACCTTTGAAGCACTCTCCGAATTAAGCAAAGAAACAAGTGAAGATATTGCCTATTTAGAATCCATTGCTACTTCTTTGGATATCGCTCTTAGTGAAGAAGATTTAGCAGAAATTAAAGAGGAGCTTATTCATTCTGGTTATATGCGTCGCAAATTTTCTAAAAAGAAAAGTAAAATACAAAATAAACCCTTGCACTATATTTCAAGTGACGGATATCATATTTATGTTGGAAAGAATAATCTTCAAAATGACTGGCTCACTTTTGAATTTGCTGTTGGAAATGATTGGTGGTTTCATGCCAAAAATACCCCTGGTTCTCATGTAATTGTAAAGACAAATGGTGATGAATTACCCGATCGAACTTTTGAAGAAGCTGGGAAACTAGCTGCTTATTACTCAAAAGCACGTGGCAGTGAAAAAGTAGAAATCGACTACATTGAAAGAAAACATGTGAAAAAACCGAAAGGGGCAAAACCTGGATTTGTGGTTTACTACACGAATTATTCCCTTATTATTGATAGCGATATCAGTGAATTAACTTTAATTTCAGATTCTTAATATCAAAAAGCTGTGCAGATTTTCTATTCTCTGCACAGCTTTTTACTATTGTTGTCCCAATAAATAATCTATAAACTGTTGTGCTGTACGCCCAGATAGTCCTCCATGGCTTAACTCCCATTGATTTGCCTTTAAAAGCAACTGTTCTTCCTCCATTAGAACCCCTTGTCTTTTGGCAAGCTCTAATACAATTTTTTGAAACTCCTTTTTCATTGGTGCTCCAAAATAGATAGTTACTCCAAACCTTGCAACCAATGACAGCTTTTCTTGTACTGTATCATTGGTATGTAGTTCTTCATCCCTATCCTCTTTATCCTTAAAAGTTTCCTTTATCAGATGTCTTCTATTTGACGTGGCATAAATCAGAATGTTGTCTGGTTTTTTCTCCAATCCACCTTCTATAACAGCTTTCAAATATTTATATTCTATCTCAAACTCTTCAAAGGATAAATCATCCATATATAAAATAAATTTATAATTTCTATTCTTTATCTGAGATATAATAGAATGCAAATCTTGGAATTGGTGTTTATATACCTCGATTACCCGCAATCCCTTTTCATAGTATTGATTTAAAATTGCCTTAACAGAAGTTGATTTCCCTGTTCCTGCATCTCCATATAAAAGACAATTATTCGCTTTCTTTCCTTCCACAAAGGCTTCTGTATTCTCGATTAATTTCTTCTTTGCCAGTTCATATCCTACTAAATCATCTAAAGATACTGCTGCTATATTGGTAATCGGTACTATTTCCACTTCAGATTTTGAATGTTCAATGCGAAAAGCTTTGTGAAGTCCAAATTTTCCTACTCCAAATTCTTGGTAAAATTTCATCAGCCTTTCTTTAAACACTTCTGTCGTTTCGGCTTCTTTCAATTCTCGACTTAATGTGCAAATGCGTTCTCGAACTCTAGTTTGAAAAACTTTGTTTTTCCCATCTATTTCTTGGTATTCTAAAAGAGATTCAAAACTTGGCACCTCCAATGTTTGCATCATTGGTAGGAAATCATAGGAAAACAACTCTTGAAAAACCAAAAAATCTTGTTTTGCAATATGATTTATACTACCTTGAATTTCTCCAACAATCTCACAAGCAGTTGTGTATACATTTTCACTGTTTACTAATAAGTACGTAAGAAAGGTATGCCATAAATTGCCTGAAAGCCCATATTTTACAGAAAGTTCTAATAACCTATGTATGCATTCAAAAAATAAACTTTTTAAATCCTCTTTGTTATAATATGTATTTTCGTAGTTTTCCATCAAAAATATCATATTACGTAAAAGTTCTTCATGCTCCATATTTCGGTAAAGCATAAGTTCTTTATTTCGCATCGCCATGTTCCTCCACCTTTTAATAGTTTCCTAATATTTTTAAGTTCATCGCCTCTTCTCGTAGTCCTCGAAGTGCATTTTTTACTGCTGGATCTGCAAGATTTCCTTCTATATCCACAAAAAAACGATACTCCCAGCTTTTCCCTTCTACTGGACGAGATTCTATTTTACTCATATTTACATTGTTATAAATAAAATGAGAGAGAATATGGTACAAACTTCCACTTGTGTGAGGAACTTCAAAACAAAGGCTAATTTTGGATGCTTCAGCTGTAAAGATTTTTTGATTCGTTATAATAATGAAACGGGTAGAATTATTTGGCTCGTCATTAATATTCTCTTCTAATACAGATAATCCATAAACTTTGGCAGCATATGCACTACAAACGGCAGCCTGTGATAAATCTTGGTCTTCTAAAACTTTCTTTGCAGCTGCAGCAGTATTAGAAACACTGATTCTCTCCCACCCTGTCTGCATATCTAAAAAGTGTGTCGCCTGCATCAATGCTTCCGCTTTTGAATATACACGCTTTATGTCAGAAAGCTTTGTTCCTGGAAGTCCTGATAATGTATTTGTAATCGGTATAATCGTTTCAGCTACAATATAATTTTCAAATTCAACCAAAAGATCGTACACTTCGTTCACTGGACCTGCAGATGAATTTTCAATTGGAAGCACTGCAAAATCTGCGGATCCTTCCTCTATTGCCTCCATTGCCTCTCGGAAAGTACTCACATGGAAATTGTTATTATTTTCCCCAAAATAATGTTTCATTGCTGCCTGTCCATAGGCACCCTCCACTCCTTGGAAAACAATTCTAGATGTATCTGGCTTTAGGGACTCTACTTCTATAAAAGGTAGTCTCCCTAAGGCTCCAGCCTCCACAAGTTGTTGATATTGGAGTTTCCTGCTCATACTCATTAACTGTTCATACAATTCTTGAATCCCTTTTTTATAAAACTCATCCGTTACCTTTGACGAAACACTTTCT
Source organism: Candidatus Ruminococcus intestinipullorum (assembly GCA_018883985.1). Taxonomy (GTDB): domain Bacteria; phylum Bacillota; class Clostridia; order Lachnospirales; family Lachnospiraceae; genus Mediterraneibacter; species Mediterraneibacter intestinipullorum_A. The sequence goes on from JAHLFA010000074.1 coordinate 21,901, forward strand.
AATTTCTGCTGTTCTCTCTGCCTGTCAAATACCTTACGTCCAGCATGTACTTTGTAGGCCCCTACTTCCTTACAAACATTCATTCTCTCCTCATACAATTTTACAATCTGATCATCTATTTTATCTAATTGAACTCTTAACTCTTCTAATGTTGCCATACCATTTCTTCTCCTTCTTATAAAACTTATGGTGTATTATAATACATTTCTGAAAAAATGTACAATACCACTTAAAAATTCTTATTTTTTGAATAAATTCCATCTATTTGACCCATACTTTCTTATTATGAAGAACAAATTTATCTTATGTGGCACTATTGGATGGTGTTTGGAAATTTTATATACAGGATTTTACTCCTTTTGTAAGAAAGACTTTCGCCTTACAGCAAAGACTTCTATTTGGATGTTCCCAATTTACGGTCTAGCTTGTTTTATTCTCCCCTTACAAAAACTATTAAAAGGGGTACATCCTTGTTTACGTGGAATCATTTATACTTGCTTTATTTTTTTAGTTGAATTTCTCTCTGGCAGCTTCTTAAAAAGAAAAAATTTTTGTCCATGGGACTATAGCAAAGCAAAATTTAATTTCAAAGGGGTCATCCGCCTTGATTATGCCCCTCTTTGGTTTGGAATGGGACTTCTTTTTGAACGAATTTTAAGAAAACTTTAAAAATTGAAGGTAAAATTCTTTATTGAAAAAGGATACATTTTAGTATATGATAGTTGAAGAGATTTTACAGAGGAGGTAATTTAGATGAATATATCTGAATGTATCAAAACCCGAAGAAGTATTCGCCAATATAAACCAGATAGGGTAGAACACTCTTTGATAGAATCTATTGTTTCAACGGCATCTTTCTCTCCTTCTTGGAAAAACACTCAAATTACACGTTATATTGCAATTGAAGATTCTTCCCTTCTGGGAAAAATTGCAGATAATTTTACCCCCAGTTATAATTCTGCTATTATCAAACAAGTCCCCACTTTAATCGCTGTTACTTTTGTAAAAGGACGGTGTGGATTTGAGCGTGATGGTTCTTACAGTACAAAAAAAGAAGATCGTTGGCAGATGTTTGATGTTGGAGTTGCTTGCCAAAGTTTTTGCTTGGCCGCACATGAACATGGTTTGGGTACAGTAATTATGGGAATTTTCGATGAAGATGGAATTTCCAATCTATTGGAACTTCCAAAAGAAGAAGAACTTGCAGCCTTAATTGCACTAGGTTGGCCAGATGAAACACCTATAACTCCAAAGAAAAAAGGAGTACACGATTTATTACAATATAGATAATATATTTCAAAAATATATCATATCTTAGGAGGTTATTTATGAGACACTTAATGAGTCCTCTCGATTTTTCTGTAGAGGAGCTTGACACACTTTTAGCTTTAGCGAGTGATATTGAAAAAAATCCAGAAAAATATGCACATGCTTGTGCTGGAAAGAAGCTAGCTACACTTTTTTACGAACCTAGCACACGTACACGTCTAAGTCACGAAGCTGCTATGTTGAATTTGGGAGGAAGTGTTTTGGGCTTTTCCTCTGCTGATTCTAGTTCTGCATCCAAAGGAGAAAGTGTTTCTGACACAATTCGTACCATTTCTTGTTATGCTGATATTGCAGCAATGCGTCACCCAAAAGAAGGAGCCCCAATGGTAGCTTGCAAACATGCCAGCATCCCTGTAATCAATGCTGGTGATGGAGGTCATCAACATCCTACCCAAACATTAACCGATTTGCTGACAATTAAATCTTTAAAAGGTCACCTAAACAATATGACAATCGGATTATGTGGAGATTTGAAATTTGGTCGTACGGTTCATTCTCTTATCCATGCACTTGTTCGCTATGAAGGAATCCAATTTGTTTTAATCTCTCCAGAGGAACTGCGTCTTCCTAGTTATATTCGCCAAGATGTACTAGATAAGCATCAGATTCCTTACAAAGAGGTTGTACGTTTAGAAGATGCTTTGCCAGAGTTAGACATCTTATACATGACACGTGTACAAAAAGAACGCTTTTTCAACGAAGAAGACTATGTACGTATGAAAGATTTCTATATTTTAGATAAGAAAAAGATGCAATTAGCACCAAAGGATATGCATGTATTACATCCTCTTCCTCGTGTAAATGAAATTTCAGTTGAAGTAGATGATGACCCAAGAGCAGCATACTTCAAACAAGTACAGTACGGCGTTTATGTGCGTATGGCTTTGATTCTAACATTACTGGATATCCATGTAGATTAATGCAAGCAAATAAATTTTAAGAAAGAAGGTACATAAATTGAATAATACATTAAATGTAGGTCAGATATCAGAAGGATTTGTACTCGATCACATCCAAGCTGGAAAAAGTATGGAAATTTATAATTACCTCCATCTAGATGAATTGGACTGCTGTGTTGCTATTATTAAAAATGCAAAAAGCAGTAAAATGGGAAAAAAAGATATTATGAAAATTGAATGTCCAATCGATTTTATGGACTTAGATATTTTAGGATTCATCGACCATAATATTACTGTAAATATTATTGAAAACGAGAAGGTTGTGGATAAAAAAGTTCTGAAACTTCCAAAAGAGATTGTAAATGTTATTCGATGTAAGAATCCAAGATGTATTACATCTATTGAACAAGAGCTTGATCAAATTTTTGTTCTAACGGATGAAGAAAATCGAGTTTATCGTTGTAAATATTGCGAAGAAAAATATAGTGAAAGATAGTTCAAATACGAAGAAATCGGCTTTTGCCGATTTCTTCTGTTTCTAAGCATCTCTATGGCAATATATGTCCTGCTGCCAAATAAATTCGATACCACTCTTCTCTTGTTAACTCTATCTCTGTTGCCTGTGCAATTTCTCTTAAACGCCCCACCTTTGTTGTTCCTGCAATAACCTGCATTTTTGCTGGATGTCTTAAAATCCATGCTGTGGCAATGGTTGTAGGCGATACCTCATATTTATCTGCTAAACTTTCCAAAACTTGGTTCAATTCTGGATATTTTTCACTGCCAATATAAACCCCTTCAAAAAATCCATATTGGAAAGGTGACCATGCTTGAATAGCAATATTGTGCAATCTACAATAATCTAATAAATACCCATCTCGATTCACTGAACCATCTGATAGCATATTAACCTCGAGTCCACTTGCTACCATATTGGAAAATGGGGCACTAAATTGTAATTGATTTACAAGTAGCTCTTGTTTGATATACTTTTTCAGGAGTTCTATTTGCATTGGTGTATGATTGGAAACACCAAAATGACGCACCTTTCCTGATTCTTGTAAGTAGTCAAATACTTCTGCTACCTCTTCTGGCTCTACCAAAGCGTCTGGACGATGTAGTACTAAAAGATCTAAATACTCTGTTCTTAATCTTCGCAAGCTATCTTCTACAGAACGAAGAATATGCTCTTTTGAAAAATCATACATAACTCCTGGAACAATTCCACATTTAGACTGTAAAATAATGTCCTCTCTTTGCACATTCATTTTTTCAAAGGCACATCCAAACTTCTCTTCACATAAACCAGCTGCATAAATATCTGCATGATCAAAAAAATCAATTCCTAACTCCAAACAAGTAGAAATATACTCCTGTAATTGCTTTTCCTCTAGTGCATCAATTCTCATACAGCCTGATGCAATCACTGGAACTTCTAGTGTACAATTCCCCAATATTCTCTTTTTCATTTGGAAAACCTCCTTCTCGTACTATTTACTTTTTTAATTTCACTCAATTCCCAATATACGAAAGATGCTGCCGCAAAGCGACAGCATCCAAATTAAGCAAAACGATAAGCCGGGTTATGTCATTGGACAATCATCTATCTAGACCCGATGTTGCCATCGGGTTCAAGCAACCTACCTAAAGCGTGACGGGCCACCACATAGCTTTTATTCGGTCTTGCTTCGGATGGGGTTTACATGTGCCCTCTCTGTTACCAGCGAGGC
>JAHLFA010000010.1 GCA_018883985.1 Candidatus Ruminococcus intestinipullorum
CAGATGGTATTTTTAATTCGAAATCTTTTAGAACAAGCATTAAAAACAAACAATAGCCTGAAATTTGCTGTAATGACAGGATGCATGCGTATCTCCAAAGAAAGTATTTTTACTGGTTTGAACAATCTAAAAGTATTATCCATTACAGATGAACGCTATGACGAATACTTTGGTTTTACAGATGCAGAAGTAAAAGAAATGCTTAAGTATTACGAAATAGAAGATCATTATGATGAAATGAAAAGTTGGTATAATGGGTATCGTTTTGGTAATACAGAAGTGTATTGTCCTTGGGATGTTTTGAATCACTGTGATAGAATAAAAGAACATACAGAATCTTTTCCTGAGAATTACTGGATTCATACCAGTAGTAACGATGCCGTCAAAAAGTTCATTCAAATGTCTAATACGATTGTAACAAAACGTGAAATTGAAAAGTTAATTGCTGGCGAAGATATTATAAAAGAAATTCATCAAGAGCTAACCTACCCAGAAATGTATCAATCCATAGAGAACGTTTGGAGTCTTTTATTTATGACTGGATATTTAACACAACACGGAAGAGTAGATGCCAAGCGTTATAAACTTGCAATACCAAATCTGGAAATCCAAGATATTTTTAAGACGCAGATTATGGAGTATTTTAAAGAAAGTGTAAAAAAAGATGGGGATTTACTAAATCAATTCTGTAATGCGTTAAAAAATGGAGATGAAAAACAAGTAGAACATATTTTTGGAAATTATCTAAAAAAGACAATCAGTATACGAGATACTTTTGTAAAAAAAGTAATGAAAGAAAACTTTTATCATGGTATTTTAATTGGGATTTTAGGTGTAAAAGAAGACTGGGGCGTATTTTCTAATCGAGAAATGGGAGAGGGCTACAGCGATATTTTAATTGAAACTCAAAGCAGTGAAATGGCAATTCTTATAGAAGTAAAGTATGCTGATGATGGAAATCTTGATAAAGCTTGTGAACAGGCTTTGAAACAGATTGAAAATCAAAAATATGATGAGGAACTCAAAGAAGCGGGAATTGATAAAATCCTAAAATATGGAATTTCATGCTATATGAAACGATGTAAAGTGAAGTTGGGAGCAGAGAACATTTGAAACGAGATAAAATATTTGAATATGCAAAAAAGCAGTATGGTACAATTCCAGAATATCTCTGGAAAGCATCGCCTAATAGTGCAGTACTTCGACATACAAATGGCAAGTGGTATGCTATAGTAATGAGAGTTGAAAAATTTAGACTGGGATTAGAAGAAGATGGTTTTGTAGATATATTGAATGTAAAATGTAATGCCGACATGATTGGTGTATTGACTCAAACCTCTGGTTTCCTTCCAGCATATCATATGAATAAAAAATACTGGATAACTATATTGTTGGATGGTAGTGTCAGTAAATCAATCATATTGGATTTTTTGGATATGAGCTATAAATTAATTAGTAGCAGATAGTTGTAAATGTGAAAGAAGGGTCGATTCCCTTCTTTTTTAGTTATCATTTGCTAATAATAACAGAACTGATGTTATAAATGAACAAAAACTCTCACATGTAAATTGACGTACCCTATTCATTCCGTTATAATTTAGATGATTATTTCCTTAAAATATTTATCTGTCACGAAATTGGCTCAAAATCGGCTTTTTAGAGGATGAAAAACCTTAAAAATAGAGTGAAATTTTACAAAAAAAAGAGCCTAATTTAGGGTCTTTTGAAAGCAAAAAGAAAAGGAAAATCATTGTAAAAATTATACAAAAAGAAGGGTGTATTTAATGCGAAAACTAGCTTTAAATGATGAAATATTACTAAAAATCGAGAAACCTGCCCGCTATATTGGGAATGAGGTAAACTCGGTCAAGAAAGACAAAAAGAACGTAGACATACGATTTGCGATGTGCTTTCCTGACGTTTATGAAATTGGAATGTCACATCTTGGAATACAAATTCTATACGATATGTTCAATCGTCGTGAAGACGTATGGTGTGAAAGAGTCTATTCCCCATGGGTAGATTTACATAAAATTATGAAAGAAGAGAAAATTCCACTATTTGCTCTAGAATCTCAAGAGCCAATACGTGACTTCGATTTTCTTGGCATTACAATTCAATATGAAATGTGCTACACCAATATTTTACAAATTTTGGATTTAAGCCAAATTCCAATTCATAGTCGTGACAGAAAAGAAGACGATCCAATCGTCATTGGAGGAGGGCCTTGTACCTATAATCCAGAGCCTCTAGCTGAATTTTTTGATATTTTCTATATTGGTGAAGGGGAAACAGTTTATGACGAATTATTTGATGCCTATAAAGAATGGAAGGAATCAGGTAAAAGCCGTATTGAATTTTTAGAGCGTGCAGCACAAATTGAAGGATTATACGTACCACAATTTTACGATGTTACTTATAAAGAAGATGGAACGATTGATACCTTTACTCCAAATCGCAAGAATGTGCCAAATACCATACAAAAACAAGTGGTACTTGATGTTACAAATGCTTCTTATCCAAATGCACCAGTTGTACCTTTCATAAAGGCAACTCAAGATCGTGTTGTGCTGGAAATTCAAAGAGGATGTATACGTGGATGTAGATTTTGTCAAGCAGGGATGATCTATCGTCCAACTCGAGAACGTGATGTAGAACGTTTAAAACAATATGCACGTGATATGCTCAAAAATACTGGACACGAGGAAATTTCGCTAAGTTCTCTAAGCTCTAGTGATTACTCAGAGCTGAAAGAATTGGTAACATTCTTGATAGAAGAATTCCAAGGACAAGGAATTAATATTTCCTTACCTTCTTTGCGAATTGATGCATTTTCATTGGATGTTATGAGTAAAGTGCAAGATATTAAAAAGAGTAGCATGACTTTTGCACCAGAAGCAGGTTCTCAAAGAATGCGAGATGTCATCAATAAAGGACTTACAGAAGAGATGATTTTAAATGGTGCTGGTCAAGCATTTGAAGGTGGATGGTCTAAGGTAAAACTTTATTTTATGTTAGGTCTTCCAACAGAAACAGAAGAAGATATGAAAGCAATTGCTCATTTGGCTGAAAAAGTAGCAAGAAGATACTACGAAATTCCAAAAGATCAAAGAAATGGAAAATGTCAAATTACAGCAAGTTCTTCATTCTTTATTCCAAAACCATTTACTCCATTCCAATGGGCACCAATGCTTACAAGTGAAGAGTATGTAAGAAGAGCATCCATTGTAAAACGAGAATTTATGGAACAACTAAATCGCAAGAGTCTAAAATACAACTGGCATGAAGCTGATGTTACTGTTTTAGAGGGTGTTTTTGCAAGAGGGGATCGTAAAGTTGGACAAGTAATCGAAGAGGCCTATCGCCTTGGATGTTTATATGATTCTTGGTCTGAAAATTTTGATAATGAGAAATGGATGCAGGCATTTGAAAATACAAATGTTGATATCGCATTCTATACATTAAGGGAGAGAGAACTTGATGAAGTTTTCCCTTGGGATTTCATTCAAATTGGTGTAAGCAAAAACTTCCTTAAGAAAGAGTGGGAAAGAGCTTTGCGTGCCGAAGTGACCCCAAACTGTAAAGTACATTGCTCTGGATGTGGAGCAGCAAAATTTGGAGGAGGTGTCTGCTTTGAAGGTCAGAATTAAGTTTAAAAAATATGGAGCTTTAAAATTTATTGGGCATCTTGATGTGATGCGTTTCTTTCAAAAGGCAATTCGAAGGGCAGAGATTCCAATTGCATACACAAGTGGATATAGTCCACATATGATTATGTCCCT
>JAHLFA010000075.1 GCA_018883985.1 Candidatus Ruminococcus intestinipullorum
TATCCACATACAGCTCTTCATTCAATGCTTGCATTTCTTGTATTTCTAAATTATTCCAGCTTCCATCTTCTACAAATTGGCGAATTTCTTCTAACTTTAGAAGAAAAGAGGCGCCTCTTTGGAAATATTCCTGATATCTTTGCTCTACAGTTTCTTCTGTTACAACATTTTTAAGTCTATCAATAGATAATTCATGTCGCTCTTTACAATCATTATTTCTCTCTATTTGCCATGCACTCGATACCATGTATCAAAATCCTCCTAAAAAAATAAATACTAAAGAAAGGCATATAAAACTATTTGCCAAAATTCCTAATATACATGTTATATGTCGTTTTTCTCTTTCTTTTATTCCTCGAAACCCAGTGTGTATCCCTGCCATTGTCAAAAATATATCTACAATTCCCAACGCTCCTAAAATCCCCACTGTATCCCCTCTTTTATAATAAGAGTAAAAAATGAGAAGAGCTATCATAACAAGGGAAGCCCCTGCATAAATGCAGGAGCTAATCCCTAGTCTAGAATGCTTGATATTTGCATGAACCTGTTTTCGGGAATTTCGTTTTCCTTGTTCCTTATCTTTATGTTCCTTTTTATTTGCTGCCATTATATTTTCTCCTTATTACATTGCAAATCGAAAAGATAATATACCCTAGAATACCTCCAATTGTATTCAATAGAAGGTCATCTACATCAAAACTCCCTACTCGAGTGATTAGTTGAAAAATCTCTACACAAAGACTCAATCCAAAACTATAAAACAATGTCATAAAAAAACCTCTTGTCCGTCTTGCCATAGAGATAAAAAATCCATAAGGTATAAAAATCAGAATATTTCCAAATAAATTGGTAAAAACTGCAAAGGCACCAAGACTTTCCCTATACTTAATAAATCTCAAAATTTCTCTAAAAAGTACCAAATTATATCGGTATTCCCCCATGACTCCCTCACGACCATACCAGTCTGAAAAAATCAAGAAATACAATAGAAAAAATATATATAATATAAATAAAATTTTCCCTAAAGCTCGTGTTCTTCTCGCCTGTTTCTGAGTCAACTTTATACCCTTTCTATATCATATTTTATAAATTCTAAAACATAATTTCATTTTTATTTTTTAAGAGCATAGCTCCATTCACAATCGAAACGATTCCCACGGATAATCCTACAACAATCATAACTACTCCCATGGCAATGCTTCCTGCTCCTACTCTTCCCATTGTTTTATACGCTTTTTCCATTCACTTTCACTCCTCTATTTTACACCATACATCTCATAGTATGCATCAATCTTTGCCTTTAATGTATCATCAATAATAATTCTTCCTTTATATGGTTTATTATATAAATGTTCTACAACCTCTTCCATAGTAACAATCGCATTTGCATCAAAACCATATAACTCTTGTACTTCCTCTAAAGCACTCTTTTCTCCACCTTTTCCAACTTCCATACGGTTTAGAGATACCATCAACCCTAAGATTGTCACATTTGCAGCACCTTTTACCTTAGGTACTGTCTCTTCCATAGATTTACCAGATGTTGTAACGTCTTCAATCATAACTACACGATCGCCATCTTTTAACTCACTACCTAAGAAACTTCCTTTGTCTGCTCCATGATCCTTTTCCTCTTTACGGTCAGAACAGTAACGAATTTCCTTTCCGTATAACTCACTATACGCAATTGCTGTTACTACTCCCAATGGGATTCCTTTATATGCTGGACCAAATAAAACATCAAAGTCATCTCCATACTTTTCATGAATTGCTTTTGCATAATATTCCCCTAATTTTTTTAATTGAGAACCTGTAACATAAGCACCAGCATTCATAAAAAATGGAGATTTTCTTCCACTTTTTAATGTAAATTCTCCAAACTTTAATACATCACTATCTACCATAAATTCAATAAATTCCTGCTTATATGCTTCCATATCTTCTAAACCTCCTGTATTTACAGACTTTTTCAAGCCTTTGTATTTCATGTTTATCTCATACTACAATATTTTTCTATATTCTTGTCAATTTTATCATATATTTCCTCTTATTTCAATCAAGGAACTTCCTTAAATAATGCCTAATAACAACAAAAAAAGTAATCGTACCCTCTGCCAAAGAAGTACGATTACTTTTCTATAACCATATAAACCTGATTTTCCTTAACAATATACTCTAATTGCCTCGTTGATTAATTTAACACACCTATTTACTTGTTCCATATCTTCTGGAATCAAATTTGCCAATGGTTTTCTCACTCCACCAAGTTCAATTCCTTCTCGTATTTTCAAAATTTCTTTCATTACTGCATACAAATTTCCATGGCATTTGCACATTGCATATATAATCTCATCTACCGCATAGTTTACTTTCTGTGCTTCGATAATCTTTCCAAATTTTACAAGTTCTTCGATTTTTAGATACAACTCTGGCATAACTCCATATGTACCACCAATCCCTCCATCAGCTCCTATTGCAATACCACCAACTAGCTGTTCATCCGGACCATTAAATACCACACATTCCTCGCCTCCTGCTGCTTTGAACATTTGGATATCCTGAATCGGCATGGAACTATTCTTCACGCCAATCACACGTGGATTTTTTAGCATTTCTTTAAATAAGGATAGCGTTAAAGAAACTCCTGCCAACTGTGGTATATTATAGATAATAAAATCTGTATTTGGTGCGGAAGAAGAAATATCATTCCAATACTGTGCAATCGCATGTTCGGGAAGTTTAAAATTGAAGTTTACCCTGTCCCTTTTTAACTTTTGCCCTGTCCCCTGACAAATCAGTTCCTATTTTATAATGCTTTTTCCTAGCAAAACGGAACCTTTTTTGCAATAGGGACACACTGAACTTCAAAAAGGGACATAGTGAAACGTAAACGGGGACGTAGTCAAATTCATTTGACTACGTCCCCGTTTATACGATACCAACCATATCACTTAAATTCTCAAAATGATATTTTTCCATATACTTCTCAATTCCTTCTACAACATCCAGTGTCGCTGTCGGATTAAAAAAGTTCGCTGTTCCAACAGATACAGCACTAGCACCTGCCAAAATCATTTCGATAGCATCCTCTGCTGTAGAAATTCCTCCCATTCCGATAATTGGAATTTTTACGGCATTTGCTGCTTGGTATACCATACGTACTGCGATTGGTTTGATTGCAGGACCAGACATTCCTCCTGTTTTGTTTGCAAGTGCAAATGTTTGACGATGAATATCAATTTTCATACCTGTTAATGTGTTAATTAATGAAAGTACATCTGCACCACCTGCTTCCGCAGCTTTTGCTGTTTCCGTAATATCTGTAACATTAGGACTAAGTTTCATAATCACTGGCTGCTTTGCTCTTTTTTTAATTTCTTTTGTAATTTCTTCTACGGATTTTGGATTTTGTCCAAATGCAATTCCACCTTCTTTTACATTTGGACAAGAAATATTAATTTCTAACATATCCACTGGCTCGTCAGCCAATCTTTCCACAACTTCACAGTAATCTTCGGTTGTTTTTCCACAAACATTTACAATAATCTTCGTATCATACTGACGCAAAAAAGGGATATCTCTCTTACAAAATACTTCCACTCCTGGATTTTGCAATCCAATGGCATTGAGCATCCCCCCCTGTGTTTCTACAATACGTGGTGTTGGATTTCCTGGCCAAGGTACGTTCGCAACCCCTTTCGTTACTACCGCACCTAACCGATTTAAATCAACAAACTCACTATATTCTTCCCCTGAACCAAAAGTACCTGACGCAGTCATCACTGGATTTTTTAATTCTACCCCTGCAAGGTTTATAGTTGTATTCATTAAATTTCTACCTCCTCAGCTAAAAATACAGGGCCATCCTTACACACACGCTTGTTATGTACATTACTATGTTCATCAACATCCTTTGTCTTACATACACAAGCTAAACATGCACCAATTCCACAGGCCATTCTTTCTTCCATAGAGATATAACATGGAATGTGATTTTCCAATGCATATTCTTTAATTGCACGCAGCATAGGAGTAGGGCCACACGCATAAATGATATCTGCTTCTAATTTTCTTTCTTTTACGGCATCTATTACATTTCCTTTTGTTCCAATGCTGCCATCCTCTGTTGCAATATAAAGGGTACCAGCTTTCTCCATTTCTTCTGTTAAAAATGTTTCACTTCGATATCCCATCACCAAATGACAATCTGTAGAATATTCTGATTTTAACTGTTTTGCTAACTCCAACATAGGAGGTACACCAATTCCTCCCCCAAACAATAATGCCTTCTTATCTCTTCCAGTTTCTAGTGGAAATCCGTTTCCAAGAGGTCCCATAATCTCTATGTTATCTCCCGATTGTAGTTTTGAAAACTGCTCTGTTCCTGTATTTTTTCCTGTAACACGATATACTACACGAAGCATTCCTTGTTCCTGATTAATTTCACAAATACTAATAGGACGTGGAAGTAATTTCCCTCCATCATTTGTATACATAGAAATAAACTGTCCAGGTACTGCCTGTTGTACAACTTCCTGTGCTTTTATCCACATACTGTAAATATCTTCTGCTATTTTCTCTTGTGAAATAACGGAAGCTGTCATTTTCTTCTTTGACATCGAACTCTCTCCTTTTATCCTATTTATTTGCTCTTAACGCACCTTGAATATCTTCTATCATCACTTCTACTGCTGCTCTTGATGCATCTCCAAAATTCTCAGCACCAACTGATGCATATGCTTCTTGCTTGTATGCTGCAATAATACCTCTTGAAGAGTTTACAATCGCTCCTAATCCATTTTCATCAAAGAAGTGTACCAAATCTTTTCCTTGTCCACCCTGTGCTCCATAACCTGGTACTAAAATATAAGATTTTGGCATCACTTTACGAAGTGCTTTTCCCATTTCTGGATAGGTTGCTCCTACGACTGCTCCAATATAACTATAGTCATCTCCCATACATTCGGCTCCCCACTGGGCTACCTTTTCACCAACTAATTCATACAATGGTCTTCCATCTATTAATTGGTCTTGAAACTCCCCACTAGATGGATTGGATGTCTTTACTAGAATGAACAATCCTTTTTTCTCTTCCTTACAGATGTCAATAAATGGATTCACACCATCAGAACCTAAATAAGGATTCACAGTCACGAAGTCTTCATTAAAAGGAACATATTCTTTACTTCCTATTTTCACTCTTCCTAAATGTCCAGCCGCATAAGCTGTAGATGTGGAGCCAATATCTCCTCTTTTAATATCTCCAATTACAATAAGATCTTTTGATTTGCAATAATCGACTGTCTTCTTAAACGCCTCCATCCCTGGAACACCAAACTGTTCATACATCGCAATCTGTGGCTTTACTGCTGGAATTAAATCGTAAGTTTTATCCACAATTTCCTTATTAAACTGCCAAATTGCCTCCGCTGCTCCCTCTAATGTTTCCCCAAATTCTGCAAAGGCCTTCTTTTGTATATGTTCTGGAATGTAATTTAACATTGGATCTAGTCCAACTACAATAGGAGCCCCTGTTTTCTTAATCTTTTCTACTAATTTATTTATCATTTTTTATTCTCCTTTTTCTTAAGCTTCTTTATTATAAACAATTTTTCCATCAACAAGAGTACAACGTACTTCTCCTTTTACTGGCCATCCGTGAAATGGAGTATTCTTTCCCTTTGAATAAAACGTATTTACGTCAATACAATACTCAGGTCTTGGATCAAATACTACAATATCAGCAGTCTTTCCCTCGCTAATAGAACCTCTATCTTCAAGTCCTAAAATTTTAGCAGGGTTATAACTCATCTTCTCTGCCATCTGCATCATTGTGAGAACTCCCTTTTCAACTAATTCTGTATAAGTTAAACATGCAGATGTTTCCAAACCTACGATTCCAAATGCGGACTTCTCCATAGGCTTGTCTTTTTCTGACATCATATGTGGAGCATGATCTGTGGAAATGACATCCATCGTCCCATCTTTTAGTCCTTGGCGTAGTGCCTCTACGTCCTCCTTTGAACGAAGTGGAGGGTTCATCTTCCATATTCCATTATTCTCAGGAATATCTTCATCTGTTAAAATAAAGTGATGTGGACACACCTCTCCTGTAACCTTAACTCCATCTTGTTTAGCTAATGCAATCATTCTAACACTATCTTTTGTAGAACAATGACATAGATGTAATCTTGCATCTAATTCCTTTGCAATCAAAATATCTCTTGCAGTGATAACATCTTCTACAGAATTGGTAATTCCTTTCACACCGAGTTGCTCTGCTCTTTTTCCAGCGTTCATCACACCACCCTCTACGAGAGAAATATCCTCGCAATGTGAAAAGATAATCAATCCTTGTTCATCTGCTTCTCTCATGGCTTTTCGGAATAAGGAGGCATTCATTACGGATTTCCCATCCTCACTTAGTGCCATACAGCCAGCCTGTGCCATACCTTTAATATCTGATAATTCCTGTCCTGCTTCACCCTTTGTCATAGAACCTAACTGTATTACACGGGCAAAAGACTCAGTTGCTGCTCTTTGATGTACCTCTTCCACCTTTTCTTTGGTATCAATAATAGGACTCGTATTTGGCATTGCACAAACAGTAGTAACCCCACCACGAACTGCTGCCTTGCCCCCAGTTTCCAATGTTTCTTTATTTGTCAAACCTGGATCTCTAAGATGTACGTGTAAATCAATAAATCCAGGCATTACATAACACCCAGCTGCATCAATTACATGGTCAGCATCATCCTGAAGGTTCTTTCCAACTTTTTTTATTTTATTCTCTGATATGAATACATCACATTGCTCATCTAAGCCTGTTGCTGGATCCACAACATGTCCATTTTGAATCAAAACTCTCATATCGTACTTATCCTTTCCTCAAACAAAAAACTTCACATATACTCTCGTTATCATACCATAAAACGTAAGGTACGCACAACAAAAAATCCAAAGAACTCTCCCTAGAGTTCCTTGGATTGTTGAATTCCTTCTTTTGAATTTTCTGCCATTTTTTCTAAGATATCAGCTACAAGTTCTATCTCTTGACTCGAAATGCCCTTTGTTATATTTTCTTTCCAAATTTGTCTTGTTTCATATACTCTATCTAAAACTTTGTGTGCTTTCTCTGTCACATAGATATGCTTAACTCTCTTATCAACCTCGTCAGTCTTTGTTGTAACATAACCTAAATCCATTAGCTTTTGGACAGCCTTTGTTACAGTCCCCTTATCAAAATTTCCTATTTTTGCCAAATCATACATTGTAATTCCTTCATTTTCATGAATATACGTTAAAAAAAAATGCTGTCCTGCACCAATTTTATCTTCTTCTAAACAAATATCTAAATAGCGATTTGTATTTCTATAAATTACAGATATATATTTTAAAAAAGTTTTCTTCATAATTTTTCTCCTTTAAAAAGTTGATAATTCAACTTTTCTTACTATATTTTACTCTTTCCTTTCTGAATAGTCAATCCAATTTTCGGACATAATGATTTTTGTAACTATTGATTATCAAAGGAGGGCTTATCTATGACAGAAATTTCAATTTTAGATTTACAAAACCTTCGTCATTTAATTGGAGGATATACTACTACTCACTGTAAAATGACAGAATACGCTTCACAGGCACAAGATCCAGAAGTAAAACAGTTATTCCATGATGCAGCAAATTCAGCAATGAAAAATAAAGAAAATTTAATGAAATTTTTATAGGAGGGATTTACAATGGATGAAAGAACAATGGTGTCTGACGCTTTAGTTGGAATTAATGGTGAACTAAAAATGTTTGGTGATATGATTCCACAAACTGAAAATAAGGAATTAAGACAATGCTTAAAACAACTAAGAAATGAAGCCGAAATGTCTCAAGAAAAATTATATCATGTAGCACGTGAAAAAAGCTATTATGTTCCTGCTGCAAAAGCCACTCAGCAAGAAATTGAGCATGTAAAATCAATTTTAACACAACCTACTCAAAGATAATAAAAAGCAAACGCAGGTACTACTGTAAATTTCTTTTACAATGGTACCTGCATTTTATGTATTCTTTAAGATTTCCAGCAATCTGTATTGTCTAGTCCTACATTTTTTTCATAAAATATAGGATCTTTTCCAGCTTTTCTCTGACTTTCATAATCTTTTAACACTTTAATTGCTATATTGCCAAGCAATAAAATTGCAATAATATTCACTACTGCCATACATCCCATTGTAATATCTGCAATGTTCCACATTGTGGAGAAATTTGCCTGTGCCCCAAAAAATACAGCCAAGATACAAGTACAACGGAATACAAATAATAAAACCTTATTGTCCTTTATAAACAAAATATTTGATTCTGCATAATAATAATTTCCAATTAAACTACTAAATGCAAAGGCAAAAATTGCTGCTGTTATAAAATGAATTCCCCATTTTCCTACATTTACAGCAATTGCCTGCTGTACAAATGGAATCCCATCTAACACACCAGCTTCCCCTTGCACTCCAGATAATAATAACATCATTGCTGTTGCAGAACAAATAAGTAATGTGTCAATAAAAACGGATATAACCTGCACCATTCCTTGCTTTGCTGGATGACTAACTGACGCACTTGCTGCCGCATTTGGCGCACTTCCCATCCCAGCCTCATTGGAAAATAACCCTCTCTTAATCCCAATCACGACTGCACTTCCAGCCATTCCACCAAAAATCGCCTGCACATCAAATGCTTCGGAAAGAATCAGTTTTATAACTCCAGGAAATTGTGGTAAATTCAAAACGACCGTGGCAATTCCCATAAGTAAATACGCCCCTGCCATAATTGGAACCAGAACAGATGAAATAAATCCAATTCGATGCACTCCACCAAAAATTACCAATGCTGTTGCAATAGCGAGAACAATTCCTACAATCATTGGATAGATACTGTCTGTATATCCTGGAATATAATATTCTAATGCTGAAGACATATTATAAGACTGCAGTCCATTAAATCCGTACGCAAAACATAGAATAAGCAAAATGGAAAATAAAACTCCCATCCATCTCTTACCTAAAGCTCTTTCTATATAATACGATGGACCTCCACGGAAATCTTTTCCATCTTTCACCTTATAAACCTGAGCTAAAGTACTTTCTATGAATGCAGATGCTCCCCCTATGATTGCCATCAACCACATCCAAAATACAGCTCCTGGGCCTCCTGCCGCAATAGCAGTTGCTATACCTGCAATATTCCCTGTTCCTACACGAGATGCTGTGGAAATCATTAAAGCTTGAAAAGAAGATACTTGTTTTTCCCCATTTTCCTCTCCTGCCTTTTCTAATAAAAGGCGAAAACCATCCTTTAATAAACGCACCTGTACAAAGCGAGAACGTATTGTGAAATAAAGTCCCGTCCCTACCAGCAGTAACAACAGTAGATAGGTGTACATAAAGTCATTGATTCCTCCAAGGATATCATTTAACATGTTGTTCCTCCTTCGTTTTGTATTTTATTCTGTCCTTTCATGATAAACAGTATAGATAGTATATCAGAATTTTTTTAATTGAGCAACTTTGTAGGATATATTGCATTTTCTCCATATAATCATTAAAATAATACAAAGATCATTTTAATTTTGTACAGAGGAGATTTGATTATGCATATCAGAAAAGCAACTATGGATGACTTCCATAACATTTTATCTATTTACGAACATGCCCGTTCTTTTATGGCTGCTCATGGAAATCCTACACAGTGGGGTACATACTATCCTCCTTCTGACATGATTCATGAGGACATTTCCAAAGGATTTAGTTATGTATGTGAGAATAATGGCAAGATTATCGCTGTATTTTATTATCGTTTTGGTGAAGATGAAACTTATCAAAATATCTTTAAAGGACAATGGAGTAACGATAATCCCTATGGCGTAGTTCATCGCCTTGCCTCAACGGGCACTGTAAAAGGAGCTGCTACCTACTGTCTGAACTGGGCATTTGAGCAATGTCATAATTTACGAATCGATACACATGATGACAATGTGATTATGCAAAATTTACTCACAAAACTTGGATTTAAAAAATGTGGAAGAATTAAAACCGATAATGGCAGCGAAAGAATTGCTTATCAAAAAAGTGGGATTGTCGTATAAACGACCTCCCACTTTTTCTCTATTTCTGCATTCCAAAAAATACTTTCTCAGCTGTAATTGGCAGCTCTCGTACTTTTACACCAACTGCATGATTCACTGCACTTGCAATTGCTGGAGATGGCGTATTAATTACAATTTCTCCAATAGACTTTGCTCCAAATGGACCTGTTGGCTCATAGCTACTTTCAAACTCTACACGAATCGTTCCAACATCCAATCGACTTGGAATTTTATATTGCATAAAGGAATTACTGTAGTTCTTTCCTTTTGCATTATAAACTACATCCTCATACATAGCCATTCCAATTCCCTGTGCTAACCCACCTTCTGTTTGTATTCTTGCCAAATTAGGATTTACCACAGTACCACAGTCTACAACAGCTACGTAATCAATTAATTCCAACTCTCCTGTTTCTTTATCTACCTCTACCTCAGCCATTCCAACCATATATGGTGGTGGAGAAACAGGTGATGTAAACGCTTCACTGGCAAATAATGTATCCTGATTTGCACACATTACACGGTTTCCAATTTCTTTTCTAGAAATAGACTCTCCTGTCTGAATATTTACTACTTTCTCCCCATCAAAGTCTACGTCATCCACAGAGCATCCTAAGTACTCTGCTCCCTTCAACGCAATTTTATCTCGTAGTACCTCACACGTTCTAACAACCGCCATACCAGTAACATACGTTGTACTAGATGCATAAGATCCTGTATCGTATGGTGATGAATCCGTATCAACGCCGTGTACGATGATATCATCAATGCTACAATCCAAACATTCTGCTGCCATCTGTGCTAAAATCGTATCGCACCCTGTTCCCATGTCTGTGGCACCAATCATCAAACTGTATACTCCATCATCATTCACCTTAATGGCAACTGCTGCAGTATCTACAGAAGAAATTCCTGAACCCTGCATTGCCATGGCAACTCCAACACCTCGTACTTTGCCATTCCCCATATCACGACATGGGTACTTATTATCCCAATCCATCATCTCTTTTGCACGTGCCATACAACGATCCAATGCACAGCTATTGGCTGTTTCTCCATAGTAAGCTGGCATAACCTGTCCTTCTCTTACCATGTTCTTTTCACGCAATTTTACAGGATCCATCTGCATCTTTTCAGCCAGCTCATTCACTGCTGATTCTAGTGCAAACAATCCTTGTGTGGCACCATATCCACGATACGCACCTGCTGACATTACATTTGTATACACTACATCATATGTAAAACGAAACGCCTTGGCATTTCCATATAATGGAATGGATTTGTGTCCAGACAATCCTACAGTTGTAGGTCCATGCTCTCCAAATGCACCTGTGTTCGATAAAGTATACATATCAATTCCTTGGATAATTCCATCCTTATCTGCCCCTATACGTACATGAACTTCCATCTCATGTCTTGGAGAAGATGCAATCAGAGATTCTTCTCTTGTATAAATCATTTTCGCAGCTTTCCCTGTCTTCCAAGTAACTAAAGCTGGATAAACTTCAGAAACAACGGTCTGTTTTGCACCAAATCCTCCACCTATTCTCGGTTTAATTACTCGAATCTTAGCCTTTGAAATATCCAATGCATTTGCTAAAATTCTACGAACATGAAATGGAACTTGCGTAGAAGAAATCACATTTAATCGACCATATGCATCCATATATGTGTATGTTCTAAAGGTTTCCATCATAGACTGCTGGTTTGCTTTTGTATGGTATACCTGATCTACCACATATTCACAATTATTTATTACCTCATCTACATCCCCTTCAGAACAAGTATCATGTGCACAAAGATTTCTCTTATTATCTGCTCCAACTGGACATAAACTTTTCCAATTGTCCTCTGGATGCACTAAAATTGGATTATCTTTTGCCTTTCTAAAATCTAAAATCGGTTCTAGCACTTCATATTTTACTTTTATCATTTTCAGTGCCTTATTAACAGCTTCTTTTCCATATCCCGCAACAATGGCCACTGCATCTCCCACAAATCGTACTCTTTGATCCAAAATTAATCTATCATATGGGCTTGGCTCTGGATATGTTTGCCCTGCCATTGTAAATCTTTTATCTGGACAATCCTTATAAGTCAAAACACACTCAATACCAGGAACCATCTGTGCCCTTGTTGTATCAATTTCCTGAATGAGAGCATGTGCATGTGGACTCCTTAAAACCTTTACAAACAAACAATCCTTTGCTGCTAAATCGTCTGTATACACAGCCTTTCCTGTTACAAGTGCTTTATAGTCCACTTTAGGAATTGCCTTGTTTACATAGCTATGGCTCATATCTACGCCTCCTTTTTCATTTCCATATATTTCTGAATTGCTCTCATCTGTCCCATATACCCTGTACATCTACACAAATTTCCAGCAAGATATTCTTTCATTTCCTCTAGTGTTGGATTACTTAATTCACGTATCATTGCCAAAACATTCATAATAAACCCTGGAGAACAAAATCCACATTGTTCTGCACCTTCTTCGGCTAAAAATCTACCGAATTCTTCTGCCTCTTTTTGTACACCTTCTAGCGTAGTAATTTCTTGTCCTTCAATACTTGCTGCAAGAATAGAACAAGAGAGTCTGGATTTTCCATTGACCCATACAGTACATAATCCACAATTTGTCGTTTCACATCCACACTTTACACTATAACATCCCAACTCTCTCAATAAATCATAAAGCACTGTATCACCTGATACTTCTGCTTGAGCTGGTTTTCCATTCAATTTAAATCGTATCTCCATCCTCTATTTTCCCTCCGTTATAATGGAACGTATCTGACGTGAAATCAATACTTCTGCTAAATACTGTCTGTATTTGGCACTTCCACGCATATTACTTCCATATACAAATTTTGATGCTACCTCTTTTGCATATTCTCTTGTCTTTTCCTCTGATATGTCAGGCAAAATCTCCCACTGTTTCTTCACAAGATCTGCTTTCATTGGTCTAGCACCTATTGAGAAATACCATGTTTCCTTACCATCTTCCTCATACTTAGCTACGCCGCATGCAAGCACTGGAAAATCTGTCTTTGTTTGACGTACGCTATTGTATCTGAAACAAGATGCTTTCTTCTCAATAATAACAGAGACTAAAATATCGTTATCTCTTTTTTGCTTAATAAATTCTGAGAGCCTAACCGTACCACTATGATACAATTCAACAGATGCATCAAGAGCTAATAGGGCTGTCAAGACATCTGAGAACCCAAAACGACCAAAAATACTTCCTCCTACGGTTGCCTGATTTCTAAACTGTATGCCTACAATATGTCGTACACATTCTGAAATTCCATTTCCAAATACACTCCTAAGACCTTCGTGTAACTCTAACTGTCTTAATGTGCACATTGCTCCTATACGAAATGTATCCTCTGTTTCCTCAATTTGATCTAACTCTAAATCTGACAAATCAATGATTGTCTGTATTCTTGTATTCCCTAGACGCATCCACATCATACCACCCATGATGCGACTGTTTCTTGCTTGATTTAGCTGATACGCCTCCTCTAAAGTTTTTGCCTTTACATAATGATTAATTGTAAGCAAAACAGCTCTCCTTTCTTTTGTATCCATTGGATATTTACAAACACATAAAAAAAGTGTAAATGCAACTAGTCATTCACACTTTTAGTTCGACTTTATCAGTCTATCATAATTATGACAAAAAGTCAAAAGAAGCGACACTTTTTTAGCGCCTTATTTCTTATAAATATTTGTTAGATTTACTTATAAAATAAGATTTGCAAATAATACAATAAGTGGCAGGGCAATGATTGTCCTTTCCATGAAAATTACAAAAAGCTTCCACAAATTCAAAGGTACTTCACTCTTAATAATAATTGCTCCCACTTCTGTCAAATATATAATTTGTACCAGCGAAAGAACTCCTATAATAAATTTTGTTTTGACCGATTCTATTCCTGTAATCAACAAAGCTGGAATAAACATATCGGCAAACCCTACTAATGTTGATGGAGCCACTTCGTAAGCCAATGGAACTCCTAGCAAATCTAAATATACCCCCATAGGATAAGAAATCCATTCGAAAAATGGTGTATAAGTGGCAACAATCAATGCCGTAGTTCCCCAACATACTACAATTGGAATCAAGTCAAACAACATACCCACTACAACTTCCAACCCACTATACAATACATCCTTGGCATGAAACTTTTCTGCACGTTGGCAGCTCATATCCAGAGCATGAAGTAACAAATGCTTCTCTTGTGGAAGCTCCTCATCAATCTGTTTCCCTATGCCCTCACGATATGTATTCGGAATTCTACTAATTGGGGGGATTCGAACAAGAACGACTGCTAAAAGAATCCCTAGTATACAAATACATAAATAGAAAGATGGAAAAAGATTCGCAATCCCGATTGAATCTGCTACCATTAAACAAAAAGGAATTGATACCAATGAAAAATTCGTCATAATATATCCAGCTTCCCTTTTTGTGTAAAATCCCTTCATATACTGTTCTCTTGTAAGGATAACTGCTGCATTTGATGCACCAAACCAAGATGCTATTAAATCCACAGAGGCTCTACCAGGAACATGAAACAATGGTCGAACTATTGGCTTTAAAATCACCCCAAAAAACTCCATAATTCCACAATCTGTTAGAAATGGCAAAAGAAAACTAAATGCCAATACAATACTAAACAGCGTTCCACATAAGTCTATAATTGTCACTCCCGTATCGACTGAAATAATAAATTGTGGTCCAATTTGATACACAATCATAACAGCCATAATTGCCCCTATAATTTTTGAAATTAAGTAAAGAGGCGTCGTAGAAAATGCTTTACTTAAAAAATGATTCTTACGAATCCAATCTGGTCTTACAAAATAATCGTATACGCTCACCAATGCTGAAAAAATCAAAAGGAACATAATAAGATAATTCAAACTGCCGCCAAAAAAATTTCTAATTCCTGTCTTCAAAAAATCCAATAATGTAGTAAATGATTCCCCTTGTGGAATAGGTACCAAAAACATTAAAATACCAAATGCTGAACCCAATATAAATTTCAGCATATTTTTTATTGTTATATTCGATTTATCCATTATTTTCCCCCTCTTATGACATCTCCTCTACCGTCTGCATTGCCTCATAAATCATATCCTCTGTCACTGGATATGGAATATGCTCCATATCTGGACCAGTCACAATTTCCTTTAATACATCTTTTAAATACTCTCTATCCAACTTTACCTGCATTTCACTTAATGAAGTTAAAATTCCGATCTTTTTCAAAAATGCCTTAACCTCTTTTGCTCTCTCCATATCTTTGTCCACAGCCAACTGAACTAAAACACCATATGCGACTACATCTCCATGGAGATATTTTTCCTCAAATCCTGGGAGCAACACCAATCCATAATATACGGAATGTGCAATTGCACAATTATAATCATCTAATACCAAAAGTGAAACCAAGCCTGTGCTAACAATATTGGCTAATACAACTTGCTGTAATGCCACTCCAACACGATTTTCACGGCATTCCCTCAATGCCTCTTCCCCATATATTAAGAACGGTGGGTAACACATATTGCTAATTTCTCGCCCTAGTGCAGAACTATGTTCCAATTGATCCCCTCTCGCTGCAAAATGACACTCAAAATACTTCCCTATTGTATCTCCCATTCCAGCTCTTAAATAACACTCTGGTGCCTTTGCTATAATCTGGGTATGTATAAAACAATGGCGAGCTGGATTTTCAAAGAAATAAAAACTATCAAAATTTCCATCTTCTTTATACACAACAGATAATGCTGTCGTTGCTGCACAAGTTGCTGCAATTGTTGGGAAAGTAAATACTGGAAGCCCTGCTTTATCTGCTGCACCTTTTGCAGTGTCCAATGCCTTTCCCCCACCCATTCCAAAAATCATGTCTACATTTAGCTCTTCTGCTACTTTTGACATCTTTTCTATTTCTGTATAAGTACAATCCTTCCCATATAACCTTACATCTACAATTTTAAGCTTGCTTGATTCAATTGCCTTTTCTAAAAGCAAACGCCCCTTGTCTAATGCTGTCTGTCCACCGATTAAAAGTATTTTTTGACCATATTGTTCACAAACTTGTGACACCTTTTCATACGCATCTTCACCAATAGTATAACTCGAAAAATTTACTGTATATGTGTTCATTTCAATAGCTCCTGTAATTTCTTCAATCTTTCTAACGCTTCATCTATAGTCTTTTCCTCTCGTGCAAAATGAAGACGAATCAAATGATTCACTTCTTCCTTAAAGAAACTAGAGCCTGGTACTGCTGCAACCCCAATATTTTTAATCATCCACTCACAAAATTCTAAATCTGTCCATCCATGAAATTGTGGTAAATCTAAAAACTCTTGTATATCAATTAATACAAAATAAGTTCCTTGAGGAATATTATGTTTTAATCCAATTTCATCTAATCCCTTTAAGAAATATTCTCGTTTCTTTGTATATGTTTTCAATAATTCCTCATAATATGACTCTGGAAATTTTAATCCCACAGTTGCAGCCTCTTGTAGTGGTGCTGCTGCTCCAACGGTAAGGAAATCATGCACTTTTTTTGCTGCTTCTATTACTTCCTTTGGGCCAATCAAGTATCCTAATCTCCACCCTGTAATGGAATATGTCTTGGATAGAGAATTACATGTAATCGTATGCTCGTACATCCCTGGTAACGATGCCATACATGTATGCTGATATGGTGCATATACCATATGCTCATATACTTCATCTGTTACTACAAACGCATCATATTTGACTGCTAGCTCCCCTATCTGCACTAACTCCTCACGAGAGAATACTTTCCCACATGGATTAGATGGATTACAGACAATAATTGCCTTTGCGCCTTGTTGAAACCCCTTTTCAATCAATTGAATATCAAAATTATATTCTGGTGGAACAAGTGGAATATAAATTGGGTCTGCTCCAGATAATATAGCATCTGCTCCATAATTTTCATAAAATGGTGAAAATACCATAACCTTATCCCCAGGATTACAAATTGTCATCATGGCACACATCATTGCCTCTGTTCCTCCACAAGTTACAACAATTTCTTCCTCTGGATCTATACTTCGTCCAATAGCTTTGCCCTGTTTTGCTGCAAGTGCCTCTCTAAAATTCTCTGCCCCAAATGTTACTGAATACTGATGTGGTCCTTGATAAGCAACCTTTGCGAGTTCATCTAATATTTCTTTAGGTGGATCAAAATCTGGAAAGCCTTGTGATAAATTAATTGCCCCATATTCATCACTTATCCTTGTCATTCTCCTTATTACCGAATCAGTAAATGTATTCACTCTATTACTTAACTTTGGCATTGCTTTCTTCCCCTTCTTTTGTTTATTTTTATATATATGCATATAATAAACAAAATATACAGTTTAGTCAAGTGATAAATGCATATTTATACAATTTTTATACCGATATACGCTCATTACAATTCCAAGCAGCACATAACTGACCAATTCCACTTACAATTGCAGCCAAAAGTATAACATCCCATGCTTTTTGTGGCTTGTGTATTTTATCCAATAAGATTCCATTTTCTATAGGATCCCCCATATCTCTTACAGCCAACTTTTCTGCCTCTTCCTGTGTCATACCATACTTTAAATTTTCTTCTATTTGCTCTTCTATATGACCTCGGATTTCTTGCTCGATCATCAAATGTGCTTTTTTGCATCTGATTTGCTGTAACATCTGTTTGATATATTCATCCATATCTTATACCCCCATTGCTAATACATTCATAACAGCTTTTGAATATTCTTCCCACTCCATCTTTTTCTCTTCCAATTGCCGAAGCCCTTGTTTTGTTATACTGTAATATTTTCTTATTTTTTTGTGGTGAGTCTGCTCATAAGCAGTCACCCAGCCCTTCTCTTCTAATCCATGTAAAATTGGATACAATGTACCTGCTTTTAATTCAAATACATTTTGTGAGCGTAAGCGAAGCGTATCGATCATTTCATACCCATACATATCTTTTTCTGATAGAAGTTTTAATATTAACATCGTGGCACTTCCTGTCATAAGTGATTTTTCTACTGCCATACTTATCCCCTTTCTTATATAGATTATCTATATATATTTTATATAGGCAATCTATATAAGTCAATACATTCAAATAACAAATAAATTAAATAGACTCCCCTATGCAAAATATTTTTACATAAGGGAGTCTTTCACCTCTCTTTGTTCATATTCTTGAAAAATAAAATCAAATTCTATCGTTACCACTTACACGCCTTTTTTAAACAGCCAAAATGAATATCCCAATGGGATTACGGGGTTTCACTTAGATAAAGATACCACACCATTCCCACGCTGACTTTTGCTCAACCGATACAGCCGGAGGGCTGGATAACAAGAAAAGGCGGTATGCGCCCCGTGGAGGGTAGCATATCGCCTTTTCTTGTGGGGGTTTCCAAAGGGGGCAACGCCCCCATTTGGCACACGACTTTGCGGAGCAAAGTGTAGTGTGTTATACGCTCTGTCGGCGTTGCCGTGAAAATGCCGTTGCCGTCGGGGAGGGCAACGGCATTTGAAGCGGCAGGAAAACAGGGCTGTGCTTGCGTGGCGTAGAGCCGTAAGCACAGGTCTGGTTTCAACAGCAGACTGGGCGTATATGAAAGCCCCCGTCCCTCGTCCTACGCTCCGACTTGTGGACAAAGTGTCCCGAAGTTGTGGCCACACTCCCGGAAAAGTAGCAGGACAGCGGGCAACCGTCAAGGCTGAAATGAACGGGTTTGCACCCGACCTTGACCGTCACCCGCCGTCCCACTGAATGGGTGGACAAGGAGGCCAATCCCTCAAAGTGCTTGTCCGCGCTCTTTCTGATTTTGAGGTATTCAGTTTTTCAAAATTGAATAATCAAAATAAATTTTTTCGATTGAAAAAATTTTATTTGTTATCATCTTCAATGCCATATTTTTTCTTTTGCCGAATCACATAATTACTGATTTTTTCATCATATAGTGGATACTGGTAATCCAACTGGCATGCCACTTCTGACGAAACCTCCCGGAACAATGCCATACATTGTTCAAAGGATTCCCACATATGGGGATAGGAATCCATATTATAAGTGGACATAAGTCGTTCCCACAATTCCTCTGGGACATATTGCTTCATAAATTTATAGTTTTTTCCCAAACTGAAATGAAATCCCTGTTTGATACCAATCAGCCAGGAAATCATGCGAAGCAATTCTTTTCGTACTATATCATTCATATGGTCAATAGCAAAAAGAATTTCTTTGCGGCATAAGCCCTTTACTACATATGTTGTAGTATTCCAAAATTCATTACAGCAATCGTCAAACATTCTTTGAGTAGGCTTCTGCAAGTGGTAGTCTATATCCGTTGGTATTGGCGGCTTTACGATACGGTTGTCTTTATCCAACAGTAACTTTACCAGTTTATCCCATGTAAAATACTCGTCTATCAGTTCCAGCGGCAGCAAAGTTAAATCTATCTTAACATCATCAGTAAACAGCATTAAATATGAAAATCCCTTTTCTACAGCTGGAAATAATTCCATATCTTCCGGCTTTTGCAGAATCAACCTTTCACCAAATATATCTAGCCATTTATCATCACTTGTGAAGCTGTCCATATCCGTAACAAAAAAAGTAATATCAAAATCCTGAAAATCATCAGGCGGAATATTTGTATTTGTTCTAGATCCTTCCAAAGTAACCATGCGAATGCGTTTGTCTGTTTTTGCAAAATTCAAAACAATATCATAAACTTCCTTTTCTGATCTCATTTTTATCTCCTCCAATTATTGAAATAGGTGTGAAGCCATTTTAGGGCTTTCCCGCCTTGATTACCCTTTAGCAAAGACGGGCGGGACTGTCAACGGCGGCGCATGAAATGCGCCGTTCATCTTGACCGTTGACTGGCTCGGCTGGCTTTGCTATCTCTCGATAAATTGTACCGAAATATTGAATTATTCTGGTACATACAAATAGCAACCTTTCACATGGTCATTTACAATTCCGATTGCCTGCATATACGCATATATAATCGTGCTGCCTACAAACTTAAAGCCTCGTTTTTTTAAGTCTTTACTGATTCTATCTGAAAGTGGCGTTGTTGCAGGAATGTCCGCTTCCGATTTGAAATGATTATGAATCGGTCTATTCTTAACATAAGACCAAATAAACTTATCAAAACTTCCGTATTCTTCTTGGATTTTGATAAATTGCTGTGCGTTTGTGATTGTCGACTTAATTTTTAATCTATTGCGAACAATATTGGGATTTTGCATTAACTCATCAATTTTAGTTTCGTCATAGAGAGCAATTTTTTGATAATCAAACTCGTTGAAGGCTTCCTTAAATGCAGCTCTTTTATTTAATATCGTCAGCCATGATAATCCGGCTTGCATACCTTCAAGAACCAACATTTCAAATAGTTTTCTATCATCATGAACGGGCTTTCCCCATTCCTCATCATGGTATTCTTTATAGAGTTCTGTGGTTGCCCACGAACATCTTTCTCTATCGTCTTTCTTCATGGTATCCTCCGTTTTGTAAAATTTGTTTTTGTCGCCCACTTATTTTCTCCCCCGCTGTGGGTTTGGATTTTTCAGCAAGTCCGACTTCTGTGCAATCTTTTTCAGCCACTTCTTTTCTTCCTCAGACAGCTTCTTGTAATTCAGTTTAAGCCGCTTACAGATAAACATCATAGCCGCCTGCTCCGGGTCGCTGTCCTCTTTAGCGGTTTCCTCGGCTGCCTGCAAAAAATCTTCCAGTGGGCTATCCTCCGGGACGCTGAAAAAATCGTCCTTATGGGCTTCCCGCAGGTCGAGGGCTATCTTGTTTATGTCCTGCTGTATCACATAGCGGCAAAAGCTGTCATCGTCAATGTGGGCGGCGATAAGCTGTCTTAACTGCGGGTCAGTCAAGCCGGGATTGTGTTGTTTCATAATTGTTGCACTCACAGCGTCCACAATGGCGTTTGCGCTCTGCACCTGTTTTCCTGCCACGCCATTCACATAAATTTCAAGGTCAGCCATGAGCCGAGGAAAATCCGGGTGTGTCGCCAGTTCACACAAAAGGGAATTGTCCACCAGCCCGCTTTTCAATAGTTCAATCATATCATCACTCAAACGCAGGTCTGCAAGATCGGCGTTTGGGTGATTTTTTGTTTGGGAGCGGCCCAGCAGATAATCAACGGTCACTTCATAAAACTTTGCCAACTCAATAAGGGCATAGTGGCTGATGTCTTTGAACTTGTCCCCCTCATAACTGCCCAAAGCAGACTTGGAGAGATGGGTCTGCTCCGCAAGTTGTTCCAATGTCAGCCCACGCTCCACACGCAGGTCTTTTAGCCGTTCCTGTATGGATAACTCCATGCTCTCCCTCCTTGT
>JAHLFA010000076.1 GCA_018883985.1 Candidatus Ruminococcus intestinipullorum
ATACTTTCAAATGAAAAAATAATATGACACTGGAGGTCTTTATGAAATATAAAAAACTAGATTATATAAAAATTATTAAAATTGCTGCTGGTGCTTCTATCAGTTGTATTTTCGCTTCTCTTGCACAACTATCCTCTCCTACTGCTGCAGGGATTATTACCATTTTAAGTATTCAAAATACACGAAGAGAAACATTTTCTCTTGTCTTAAAGAGAGTAATTTCCTTTTTCATTGCGTTTGCAATTGCTATCTGTATTTTTGCATCTATGGGATATCATATATCTTCTATCTTTGTTTACTTACTCCTCTACGCATTTTTATGTGAGTATTTTAATCTACAAAGTACATTAGTTTCTAATACTGTTTTAGTACTTCACTTGTTTTTAGAAAAAAGTATAGCTCCTACCTTACTTCTAAATGAGTTATTTTTGCTATTTATTGGAACTGGATGTGGAATATTTATGAATTTATATATGCCAGGCAACGCTACAACTATCCGTTCCTGTCAAACTGATTTGGAATCCGTATTTCGAAAAGCACTTTTGCAAATCTCTCAAGCAGTTGTTTCTAAACAAAAGTTATACTGCGAGGATTCTTATCTAAAAGAACTTGAGAACCGATTGGAGCAATTAAAAACACAAGCCTATGAAAACTACGGAAATTCCCTTCTTAGCGATGAACAATATTTTATTAAGTATGTCGAAATGAGAAAACATCAAAAGGAGTTACTAAAAAATGTGTGCCACAATATCCATCTACTAGACGAAGTACCTGATCAGGCTTATATGATTTCTTCTTTTATTCAGGAAATTTCCATCTCGTTTCATGAACATAATAATACTCAACTTCTCACACAAAAATTACAATTGTTAAAGGAAAATCTACGGCAGCAACCACTTCCTGTTACACGTACAGAGTTTGAAAATAGAGCATTACTTTATCGAATTGTATATGACTTAGAAGATTTTATAAAATTAAAACGAAACTTTGTTGAAGAACTTACTCCAAAGGAATTGCAAAGGTTTTGGAATAATTAACAAGAATTTCTTTTATCTATTGTGTTTTTATATTTATTATGTATAATTTAATTATAGTCAAAATATTTTAGATTTTCTAAAAACCCTGCAGGAACTATTTCGACTTGCGTTGAAAGAAATCTAAACTATGCCACGCTCTTTCAACGGTATTTGGCATGAGAGGTAAATATGAAAAAAGAAAAAAGGAATCGGGATTATCAAAAAGTTACATCCAAAATTTTGGCAACTTTAATGATATTCTCACTTATTCTAAGCCCTTCTGTACTAGCTGATGCTAAAGAAACTTCTCTTAGTAAGGGAAAGTTAACTCGTGTCAGCGTTCACGATCCCTCTATTTTTGAATCTAATGGAACTTATTATGCATTAGGTTCTCATGTTGCATCTGCAAAATCTTCTGATTTGATGCATTGGGAACAAGTAAGTACAGACTATCAAAATGTAGATAATGAACCTTTTTATGGTGATTTATCTGAAACATTTAAAGATCCTTTTCAATGGGCTGGTTACAATGATGGGGATGCAGCAAATGGGGGATATGCTGTTTGGGCACCTGATATTATTTGGAATCCTCATTATGTTTGGGATGACGGTTCAAAAGGAGCGTACATGCTCTACTGCTGTACTTCTTCCACATGGCGACGTTCTTGTATTGTTTATTTAGTGTCAAAAACAATGGATGGTACTTATGAATATGGGGATACTATTATCTACTCAGGATTTACAAAAACTGGATATCCTGATGGAAACAGTACACGCAACACTCGCTGGGATAATAATTATTTAAACTTAAAGGAGCTTGTTTCACTTGGGGCAAAAAATGGGGGAATTGATGCTATCAGTGATAACTGGTTTACAACTTCCGGAGATTGGAATAACCTATATGCTCCAAATGCAATTGATCCTACTGTATTTTTTGGTGCAGATGGAAAATTTTATATGACTTACGGTTCTTGGTCTGGTGGGCTTTTCATTCTGGAATTAGATAGTAAAACTGGGAAACCTATCTATCCTGGAGTAGACTCCATAGACCCTGTTTCTGGAAATTTTGTAGACCGTTACTTCGGTACTCATATAGCTGGTGGAAATCATGAATCTGGGGAAGCACCTTATATCCTATATGATGAAGAAACACAATACTATTATTTGTATGAAACATATGGTGGATTGACGGCTACTGGCGGCTATAATATGCGTCTTTTCCGTTCTAAGAACGTAACTGGACCTTACCTAGATGCAGCTGGAAGAAATGCCGCTGAAAGTGGTTCTAATAATGATTTGTATGGGGTAAAACTAATTGGAAATTATCAGTTCCACGAACAAAGGGGAAAACGTGCAGCGGGACACAATTCAGCTATGATTGACAAGGATGGAAGCAGATATCTTGTATACCATCAAAGATTTAATGATTCTCCAATTAACGAGGGACATGAACTTCGAGTACATCAACAATTTTTAAACGAAAGTGGCTGGCCTGTCACTGCTGTGTATGAATATAGTGGAGAGCAGCCTACACATTATAATACACAAGAAGTGGTTGGAATTTACGAATTCGTTAATCACGGAAACGACTCTACTGGAAACATGCTTCCAACGGAGAATGTCATTCTATTTGAAGATGGTTCTATTGGTGGGGATTACACTGGAACCTGGGAAAAGAAATCTTCTTCATATGGATATGACTCTCTTACAATGAAGATTGGAAATGTTGTATATGAAGGATATTTCTTCCGTCAGTCTAATGAAGCTGATTCTCCAAAACAAGTAATGACATTTTCAGCAATTGGAAATGACAATACTTCTATTTGGGGTAGCATGATGGATGACTCTGCTGAAACTTTGGTTTCTGTAGCAGCATCTTCTCTAGACAGACAAGTTCCTACTTCTGTACGAGAAAACATTAGCCTTCCTAGCTCTATTATGGGTGCGTCTATTTCTTGGTCTTCCTCTCGCCCAGATTTACTGAGTCCCTCTGGTCAAGTTCATTCTGCCAAGGAAGATACAGTTGTTACTTTAACTGCTACGATTAGCAAAGACCAAGCATCCATAACGAGAACCTATACTATTACTGTACAGGCAATGGCAAAATTAATTTATCAATTTGATTTTAATACAAAAAATTCAGATAGAAGCTTTTCTTCAACAATCAATTCTTCTAAACAAGGAAAAGCAGTGATTCAGGGAAGTGTTTCTCATGAAAATGACCAAGAACGAGGAAGAGTAATTCACATAGTGAATAAAGCAGGAAGTAAAGGTGTAAACTATCTAAAACTTCCATCTGATACATTTTCTGATGTAACAGATGCTGGATTCTCCGTTAGTATGTGGGTAAATGTAGGAAAATCTACGTTTGATCACAGTGCTCTTTTTGAAGCAAATCTGAATAATACACAAGGAATGTATCCAATGACTCGAATTGGAGCAAATTTATTAGCACGTATTAATGCAAACGGCTATAGTGATGTACAAAATGAGTTATTACACAGCAATGGCTATCGTGACCAATGGGAAAAGGTTGTGTATACAGTTAATCCAAATGGGGTACGTGTATATCTCAATGGTGTTCTTGTTGGAGAAGAACAAAAGGATTTATCTGGCTGTTTTGATAGCTCCAATGCTTTTAGTATTCAAAAAGCTGCTCATGTGGCTCTTGGAAATGGTGTTATCTTTGGAGATGAGGATGTCCGTAATGTAAAATACGACGATGTAGAAATTTACAGTGGAATTCTCACTGCTGATGAGGTTTTAGCTAGTTATAATGCTGATATTCAATAGTAATAAATTCTATAATGGAATCTACAGCTTGTTTTTGTTGCTCTTGCGTGGTGATGGTTGCTGGCACATCTCCTTTTTGCATTCCATAATTTCCAAATTGGGCATGATTGCCCCCTTCTATTTCTACAATATTTTCCGTATAATCAATCTTATCCTCTACACTTTGATTTAAGGAACCATATATTGTCAAAGTATCCTCTTCTGGATAATCTCCATATAGATATGCTCCTAATAATATCACTCCATCTATATCCTCTTTATGATCGGCTGCAAATTTAGATGCCATAGCACCTCCCATAGAATGTCCTGCCATATACCAATGCTTAATATCAGGAAATTTTTCTATAATATCCTCTCCAGCATTTGAATCAAAAATAGCCATATGAAATGGCATTTCAACTAGAATACAAAGAATACCTTTGCTTCTAATTTGATCTAATATAGGTAAATATGCCTCTGTTTCTACCTTTGCCCCAGGGTAAAATATAATGGCTGAATCATAAGAAGATGTTGGGAATAATACTGTTAAATTTCCATCTACAGTATAATTATTGTCCTTTTCAAGCACAGCAAATGCTACATCCTCTGCTCGATAATAATTAGATACATACAGAAAAAATCCACCTATTAAAACAAGAATTACTATTGCTCCTGTTATAAATACTTTTCTCTTAATTGATATTCACTCCCTTTTATTTGCTGTATTACATTGGTGTTCTAACTTCTATCAAATTTCCATCCAAATCATAAAAACGAACTAATTTCTGCCCCCAACTATACGTTGTTAGTTTGCTCACATATTCGACAGAAGGGTATAAACTTTCTAATTTTTCAATAAACTTCTCTAATTCCTTTTCCTCAAAATACAACTCGCAGGAATTACTTCTTGAAATTGTATCTCTTCCCAGAACTTCTTTCCAGACCCTTTCATCTTGCAGCACAAGTCCTTCTGTTAGAATCACATTTCCTTCTGCATTAAGTATTACATCTAACCCAAATAAATCATGATAGAATGCTTTCGCTTTTTCTATGTCTTGCACAACAATTAAAATATTTTTTAACTTCATAATTTATCAACTACTCCCATCTTTTAAGTACCCCTGCGTATTCTTCCCCTCTTTGAATAAGTATCTTTTCCATTTTATGCAATATCTGTGCAGTAACTCCATTTTTTCTTGGACTTCCATTTATAATTACGATTCTCATACCTACTCCTATTAATCTCTTTATTCCACTTGTAATAATAACAATCTAATGTTCTAGTATTCCAACTAAAATTCTGTTAGAAATGCTGTACTTACTATAATTGTCGATGTGATAAATAGCAATTATTATCCTTTTATTACTTAAATTCAGCTTAAAACTTCTTACCACCATTCTCTGTCCCCCATTCGCACATACTTTCCATAATCGGGAGCAGAGAACGCCCCTTGTCAGAAAGACTATACTCAACTTTTGGTGGTATCTGCGGGTATTCCTTACGGGTAATAAGACCGTCAGCTTCTAACCTTTTTAATTCCGTACTTAGGGTTTTGTATGTGATTGTTCCGATTTTTCGCTGCAATTCATTAAATCTGATTGTTTCATACTCAACAAGCCAATAAAGGATAACTAATCTCCATTTTCCACCAATCATGGATAAGGTATAACCAAACGGCGTGTCTGTTAATGACATAATTCTTTTTTCAAATTTTTCCATGCTCATATATATACTTTCCTTTAAGATAGTATTTGTCAAAAAAGTGCGTACTTACTTTTCTGGCATTGCAAATATAGAATAACATAAAGAGGAAAAATCAACAAGGGAGTGAAGAAAAAATGAAAAAGATACTTGTTGTTTTAGGTGGTGGACGTGCAAAAGGAAATACGGCGCAGTTAGCAGAAGCATTTATTAACGGAGCCAGAGAAGCAGGACACCAAGTAGAAAGTGTGTCATTGAATAAGATGAACGTAAGTGGTTGTACAGGGTGTAATGCCTGCCGATATGGAAAACCTTGCGTACAAAAAGATGATTTTTTCTAGACATTTGAACAGGCTGTATCATATTACAAATTTACCATGATAAACTATATCGGTTTCTATGACAAAGGTATTTTGTTGGCGGGTGGCTGCGGCGATACCAACGGTGCACCACAAATAAACAAGACAAATCATTTGAAAAAAGCATATGAGTTTGGAAAGAGTATCTATGCTGATTAAGCAAAAGGAGAATGGACATGAAAAAAGTAAAGATTGCTATTTTGCAGACAACCTTAAATCATGAACTGGCAAAGGAATACGGCGCAGAAGGATTGACCGCTTGCCCTATGATGAAAGAAGGACAAGTATTTTATGCCGATTACGCAAAACCTAATGGTTTTTGTGATGAAGCATGGAAAGCAATTTATCAGTATGTTTTTGCGTTAGCACATGGCGCAGAAAATAACGTGTTTTATTATGGCGACTGGATAAGAAAACCCGGAGTAGCTATTTGTAGTTGCAATGACGGTTTGCGTCCAGTAATTATGAAACTTGAAGCTACAAGGGAAGAAGCCGAAATCAATTATACACCGATTAAATAAGATATTGGCAATATTACATACTTTATGCTTTCATAAAAGTGTGCTGCACAATTACTGGGACTATCCAATAACAAAACCGTTACTCTAACGGGAAACGATTGTTGCAGCGTTAAGCGGCGATTTTGAAATAACAATCAAAGCCGTTGTTTTCTTTTTCAAAAATGAGAATACGGAGGGTGTGTTAAAGTTGTCCTTTTTTGCATATCACTCCCCACCTAATGATTACAGCTTATCAAAAAAGCCTAAATCAAATAACGGGTTATTCCGGATACATAGATGAACTAAAAACTCATATATATACTTGTAATATTTCTCTTGCGCCTGTCTGTGTTTTGCAGACGGGCGCATTTTGCATTTATTCAATAAATTTTTTGAAAAATCGCCCAAAATCAACGTCCAAAATCAAGTTTTTTGGTTTGAGGGTTTACGAAAGGGGACATTTCAAAATCCACCGCTTTCGCGGCAGCGAAAGGAGGTGAGAACATGAACGAGCCTATTCGTACCCAGTGGCAAATCCGTTGTGCTTTTAACGGCTTTTGCAAACAGGCGTTGAAGCGGGAAGCTATGAACGCCCACAGGGACACAAAGCAGCGGCAGCTACGCGAAGTTAATTTTTCCGATTTGTCACCGCAGAAAGAAAACACGCTTTACGTTTGCGATGAATACTTTGCAGATGATGAAACGGAACAATCTTTCGTTGTCGGCGGTAAGGAAATTACCGCAAAGCTGCTTGCCAAAGCCCTGCACAGTTTGCCGGAAGAAAAACGGGGAACCGTAGGCTGATTGCCGACGCTGCTATTTGGAATTGGTACGAACGAGCTAAAACAGCAGTCAAGCCCCCGGCAAAGCAAGGGGGGTAAGCTATGGCAATCTCTACACGACAAGTTAAAAACAAACGCGACAGTAACGGCATACTGACCGGGCGACTTCTATACCGTTGGCGAAGTCTTGGGACATACGCTTGCGGGTATCGGGGTATCGCTTGGGCTGTCCATGAACTTTGAAGCCGTTACCGCCCGTTATGTGGACGTGCGGCTTGAACGGAAAAAAGAAGTCCTTGACACATATCACAGCGCAGTCAAACAGGCTCACCCACCCAAAGAACAGAAAGCGGAGCTGAAAAAATCAAAAAGCGCGGCAAAGAAAAAAACAGCGATTTAGAGCTTTAACGGCTGTATCTCTTTACCGCTTCTTATATGCTTTTATATCCCCGCGTGGGATTTGGGCACCATTTAGACACCATTTGAAGAAAAAGCACCATAAAAACAGAGGGCAAAAGAAACGCCAAGAACACACCTAACAGCATTTTTCCATCCAGTATACTTTTTATTTCTCGTTTCTTTTTTCATTTGTGGTAAATATTTCTTCCTCGTTATCTGATGAAATATACTCTTATCCCAAATATTTAATGCAATTCCTACTGCATATGCTGGTCCAATCCCTGATAACTCTTCAGAATCAGGAACCTTTACAACCACATCCGAAATATCACTCTGAAACTGCATCAAATACTTATTCTTTGTAGGTCCTCAGTCCACTCGCTCTTTTTCTACCCTATCAAGATACTCTTCTAAACTAAGTCCCTGTTCATACATTTCTGTTGCTGCTTCTACTCCAACATATCGATAATGCCATACTTCCTCTGCTGTACCAGTAATATCGGTTTTATCGCCAGGATAACGGAAAATGAAACCATATTTATAACTGTTTTCTTGAAGCCAAAAATAGAGATCGTAGGTAGCACCATTGATGTCTACTGCAATACCAAGCTGGTGTTCACTATGCCCAGGGACAGCAACCCACTGTTGAGCCTGTTCAACAGCTTCTTCATTTGAATACCCCTCTTGCTTATATTTAGCAATCTTTTCATCATATATTTGCTGCTGTTTTTCCTGTGTACGATAGCCAGACACTACCTTAGGAAGCTGATTCCAATTTCCTTCTTTTGCTGCTTCCAGCATGTCCATAAGCGGCTCATAAATACGTTCATCAACTTTTTCACCGCCGGGAACTTCCACAAGGTTTATTTCATAATTTTCAGGGATAGAATTCCATTTATTTACTAAAGTTAAATTACACTCTGTATCATCTTCAAGCGTTAGACCTGGTTGTATATCCCTATAATTAAGTATTACGTGTTCTTCAGAGCCTTTGAGAAGTATGCTTCCCAAAATAGCGATTATAATAATTATAATAAAAAAGGAGAGAATTAGGATAATCGTTCGATTTATTTTTCTTTTCCTTATCCGTCTATACCTTTCATGCTGTTTCTCATTTCTTTCTTTCATAAACTTCTATATCCTTTCCTAAGATTTTAGGGTATTAAAAATGCCCCTTTACAGTAAACAGTTTACCGTAAAAGGGCATTTAGAACTTTACTATTAAGTTGCTTAATTCCTAAGATAATCCTAAGATACAGGCAGAATAACAGAAATTGTAATGGTTTCATTTTCACTATTTGCCTCAATCGAACCGCCATGTAGCAATACGATTTCTTTTGCGATTGCAAGACCTAACCCTGTTCCGCCTGTATTAGAAATACGTGCTTCATCTAAGCGATAAAATTTATCAAATAAGGACAAAAGCTTTTCTATAGGAATGGTTTTACCTTGATTTTGAAACAAAATAGCAATATGCTTTTCTGTATTCTCAACAGAAACAATGATCTTTGTGTTGGGATAACTATACGTTACTGCATTTTTCAAGATATTGCTGAATACACGAGCTAATTTTTCGGAATCTGCATATATAGTTGTATTTTCATCAAAATCAAGTTCAATAGAATTATTCTGCACTGTAAATGTCGGCAGGAGTTCATCA
This sequence comes from Candidatus Ruminococcus intestinipullorum, assembly GCA_018883985.1. Taxonomy (GTDB): domain Bacteria; phylum Bacillota; class Clostridia; order Lachnospirales; family Lachnospiraceae; genus Mediterraneibacter; species Mediterraneibacter intestinipullorum_A. The sequence continues at coordinate 9,191 of JAHLFA010000076.1, forward strand.
CGCAGTTGTACTAGCATATAATACAAGTCAATATTTTGCTTTGATAACTTAATTTGCCTTGAATGATAACGCGTGATTTCAAAAAATTCGTTGACCATTTTATCCAGCCGATATGCTTTCTCTAAAGCAATATGAACATTTTTAGAGCGGTCAGATACGTCAGACTCTTCCTCTAAAAGGCTTAAATAGCCGATTACTGAGGTAAGTGGGGTACGAATGTCGTGCGCAAGATACATAACAAGTTCATCTTTTCTCTGCTCGGCAAGAGCAGTTGCTTCTTTTTGCTCTCTAAGATTTCGTTTCACAGTGTTTAACTTACATTCAAACGGTAGCATTTCTCTCGAAAGACAAATCTTGCTTTCATCATCTTCCAAAAGGTTATCAATTCCTCTATTGATTTCCTTAAAATAGTGGCTAATCCAACGGAACAAGAAGATAAGCAACAGTAAGAAAATTGTAATGATTGCGACCGTGAAAAAGATTTCTTTATATCCCCTAAAATTGTTATGATAGATTAAAAACGCTTCTTCATGCTCCATTTTTAGAAAGAATTCTAAGAGATATACAATGAAATCACCCAATCTTCTTTTCCAAAGAAACAAGTATATTGCCACTACAATTAGGACAGACAGGAATACACTTCTAAAAAAACGAATTGCAATCTTTCGTTGGAATACAGAAAAATCATCTTGTTTATTTTTCTTCAACTTTATACCCCACTCCCCAAATTGTTTTAATATATTTCGGGTTTTCCAAAGTATCACCTAATTTTTCCCGTAAGCGTCGTATATGGACAGTAATCGTATTGTTTGATTTTGTGTAATACTCATCTTTCCATATCCTATGGAACAACTCCTCTGCGCTAATGACAATCCCCCTGTTCTCTAAAAGGATTTGCAAAATAGAGAACTCGGTAGGTGTCAATGAGATTGGCTTATCATTTAGTCTACACTCATGTTTCTTTATATCCAGCGTCAGATCAGAATATAGAATGATATGTTGTTTTTCCTCTGGAAGTACAGCATTATACTTTTTATACCGTCTTAATTGCGATTTTACCCGTGCGACCATTTCAAGAGGTCGGAATGGCTTTGTAACATAATCGTCTGCACCAAGAGTAAGACCAGTGATTTTATCCATTTCCCCATCTTTCGCTGTCAACATGATGACAGGATAAGTATAGCGTTCTCTAATCTTTTGGCATAGGGCAAACCCATTGATGTCAGGAAGCATAATATCCAAAATGGCAAGGTCAAGCGTAGTCGTATTAATACATTCCAATGCTTCCGTTGCCGTATAGAACTTGAATACGGTATAGTTTTCATTTTTTAGATATAATTCTATCAAATCTGCAATTTCAACTTCATCATCAACAACTAAAATTTTCTCAGACATGTCCTTGCTCCTTTCCAAAGGGACGCATCACGACCCTTCTTTAACCAATTTTACCACCGTCTCCACATGTGTCGTTCAACCTCGTTGCTATCATGTGAACACAATTCGTCAGTCCTATGTCGTCCTCTTGCATTTTTTCTTTGTGGCTTAAATTTAGCACCATCTACGCTATTCTTCAAGCCCGTTTTATAAACAAAAGTCAGCTGTGCAGGGTCAACATTTCCGTTTTCATCAAGTCCACCTACAATTACTCTTTCAACAATGCTTTCAAACACATAGCGGTCAAATTTATCAAGAACCTCATTCTGTTCTAAAGTTTTCTTAAACTCTTTCAGACGTTTTTTTGATTGATAACACTTCACCCTGATACTTTTTTACAATCGCATTTGGGCTTTTCATTCCTAAATAGGTTTTTATATAATTATTCGATTTCCTCTGATATACCGCTAATTGCTTCCGACCATATTCTAGATTATACATTCACATATTTTTATAAAATCTAGCTTCATCTGTCCTATGTTGGCATTCTACTTTTCCATTATGTCTTGGTGTTGCTATCTGTATATCCATCCTCTACACTCATCCACAGCGGTATATTGGTAATTCAACCGAGCTGCAATCCTTTTAAATCCCCATAACTGCGTGTATGGCCGTCTTTTTCTACTAGCTCTTGATATGCCAGAAGTAAGTCTTCCCAATTATGTTTCTTTAAGCGACGGCGAATCTGACGTAGCTCCTGTTCTGTGTGACTCCTTGGAGATGTTTTGGGTCTATGGCTTCGATCTTCTAAACTGGCCAATGTCCCATCATATCTAGAGCACCAT
>JAHLFA010000011.1 GCA_018883985.1 Candidatus Ruminococcus intestinipullorum
AAAACGTACATCTTATGGAATACGAAAATTTGAACGTCTTAGAACTCGTATTTTTCTTGTAACTAATTAACATTAAAATTGGCACTTGGAGGTTTGTTTGCCATGCGCAAAATTAGTAAAGTTTACATAAATCATAAAAATGCCTCCAAACGCAACAATGGAGCGGGATTTATAAAATCCCACCCCAACTATTGACTTAGAACCTAAAAAAATAAAACATCAGTATTAGCCGCTTCCATCACCTCTGCCTTCTGGAACCTTTGATGAGGGAGATGGTAAAAAGAATATATTAATCAATTAAGGTGGTTTGTCGATTGATTAAAACAGGAGTAATTACCTTGTGAATAGGCTCTTTCAATGGTTCAGGGCGACGTTTTCTCTGTTCCTTCATAAGTGAATCTAAAAGTTCCATGGCGGAATTGGCAATTTGCTCAATTTGTTGTCCAATAGTACTGAATGGAATGATAGCCTCTCTTGATATTGGTGAATTATCAAATCCTATGATTCGAAAATCATCTGGCAATGTGCGATAACGTTGAAACAGAAGGTTTAAAAAGATATTAGTAAATGTATCATTGGGCATGAAAATTCCTTTACGTTTATTGCCATATTTATGAATCAGTTCATCCAAAAGTTGATTCATGACAGCTTGATTGGATTCAAAGTCGTTATAAAAATCGTGAAGAATCAGTTCGTGAGGAATATTTTGTTGGCGGCAGGTGTCTAAAAATCCTTGTATTCTTTGATAAGAAGGAACTTCGGGTGACACATTAGAATTGATATGTATTAAAATATCACAATCATTTTTTATTAGGACACTGGTTGCTTGCACTCCACCCATATAGTTGTCACAATTCACACTGCAAATATGACGGTCTTCCCTTTCTATGGCAACTACAGGAATATTGTAAGAGGAAAGGATTTTGGAGGGAAGTGTGTGGCTCAGTACAATTAGCCCTTCTATTTTATACGCAAGGAGTTCCTGAATGTATTTTTGTTCTATCTCTTCATTATCATTGCCTGAAAAAACGAGAAATTTGTATCCAAATTTTTCATATGAAGAAATTAGATGATTTAGTATTTCAGAGTAATAATGCATATAAAGATTTGGGATAATAACTCCAACAAATTCAGTTTTACCATTTGCAAGGACTTTGGCGACTTTATTTTCTTTATAGTTAAGTTCTTGTAGAGCTTTTGCAATAATTTCCTGATTTTCTAACGTTAGGGAATCAGGATTATTAAAATATCTTGAGATAGTGGTTTTGGAAAAATTTGTATATTGTGCGATATCATTAAAAGTGATATTTTTTTTCCCCATATGTTGTTTTCTCCTTAATAAACTATAATTTACATAATTATAACAAAAATGCGTTATGTAAACAATAGAACCGGTAAAATAATCGAATAAGTAATCGGTTTTATTCAAGTTTAACAAAAAAGAAATAGGTCAATTATTCAGATTTTACGAAAAAAAATATATATGTGGAATATAATTGACTAAATAAAAAAGGGGCTATATAATTTAGTAAAGTGACCGGTTACGTAAAGGGTTATGTTACTGATCGTAAAAATTTGTTCGGTTATTTAGTTATGAATATGAAAAGGAGGAAAATATGAAACGTATAGTTGCTTTTCTTGTAGCACTACTTATAGCAGGAAGTTTGGCAGGGTGTCAGACAAAACAGGTATCTCCAGGAGATGTAGAAGGATTCGATGAAGGAGAAGAGTACCTTTCTATTTGGGTACATAGTATTGAAGATACAACAGAAGGAAGTGCATATCGAGAGTCAGTAAATCGATTCAATGAGGTATATGATGGAAAATATTTTGCAGACATAGAATTTATTCCAAGAAATGATAGTGGGGGAGGATATTCAGACAAAGTCAATTCTTCGGTATTGTCTGGAGGGCTTCCAGATGTCTTAACTGTGGATGGTCCAAATGTTGCTGCATATGCAGCTAATAATATTATTCAGCCGTTGGCAGAGTTGACACAAGAAGAAAGAGACATTTATCTCGATTCAATTATTGAACAGGGAACTTACGATGGAGAACTTTATGCGTTAGGTGTCATGGAATCCAGTGTGGGACTTTACTATAATAAAGAAATTCTTAGAGAAGCAGGAATTGAGGTACCAGATGCAGATCATCCATGGACGAGGATAGAATTCATAAATATTTTGGAAAAATTGAAACCTATTATGGATGAAAAGAACGGATATCCACTTGATATGACATTCCCAGTTGGTGAAACAAGTATCTACTATTATGCACCTTTTATCTGGTCAAATGGAGGAAATCTTGTCAGTGAAGATGGGTTGACAGTAGATGGGTATTTTAATTCGGAAGAGAATGTAGAAACAATGGAATATTTTCGTAAAATTGTAGAGGAAGGATATATGTCAGAAACTCCGATTGACAAGCTCTTTGAGAGTGGAAGAGCTGCGTTTAAGTTTGATGGAGCATGGGAAGTTAATACGATTTATGAAAATTATGAAAATATAGAGATTGGGGTTGCTCCATATATTGTAAGTGATAACTGGGATGGCGAAAGGTATACACCTACTGGATCTTGGGCATTTGCAGCATCATCGTCTACAGAACATTTGGAAGGTGCTACAGAACTGGTCAAGTGGATGAGTGGAGTAGAAAGTGGAGTAAGAATCTGGGAAATGACAAAAAGTCTGCCATCTACATACGAGGCATTTGAACAAATTGATGTGTTTCAGACAGATGAAAACTATAGTGCTTTGTATGAGCAGTTGAGCAAGTATGGACATCCAAGACCAAAAACCCCTGTATATCCACAGGTGAGTACAGCTTTTCAGCAAGTTCTAGAAAGTACGGCACTTGGGGGAAAAGATGTAAAATCACAATTGGATAAATCTGTAGAAAGGATTAACGGAAAGTTAGAACGGTATACGAGAAAATGAGAAAGAGAAAAGAATCAATTTTAGGAATGGCCTTTTTTGGACCAGCATTGGTACTGCTCACATTGTTTTTGTTCTTACCGATGCTTTTGACATTCATATTTAGTTTTACTGACTATTTTGCATTGAATCCAGAAATGACGCATTTTGTAGGGCTAGAAAATTACAAGAATATCTTTCAAGATGAGTTGTTTATACAGTCATTCTTAAACACAGTAAAATTTGTATTGATTATTGTACCATTTCAATGTGGAGGTGCACTCATCCTAGCACTGGCAATTAACCGTGCCGTACACTGTAAGAAGTATTTTAAAATTGCTTTTTTTGTACCAGTTGTTATGTCACTGGCAGTAGTATCTACATTATGGATGGATATATATAGTCCCGAAGGAATTCTCAATACATTACTGACACAGTGGGGAATTGATGCACAGCCATTTATCTACAGTGCAAAACAAGCATTGCCATCGATTGCGGTTATGAGTGTTTGGCAGGGAGTTGGGTATCAGATGATAATTTTTTTAGGTGGTCTGCAAAACATTAATCCAGCACTTTATGAGGCAGCAGAGATGGACCACGCAAGTCAGTGGCAAAAATTCAAAGATATAACATTGCCAGAATTAAAACCATTGTGTGTATTTGTATTTATTACAGTTACAATAGGGGCATTTCGTATGCTGGTACAACCAATGGTGATGACAGGAGGGGGTCCAGATCATTCAACTTATACTTTGGTTTATAATATTTATGAAACCGGAACGGTAAACTGGGAAATGGGGCTTGCTTCAACAATGGCGATTATATTTACTGTATTTGTAGTAATTCTTACAATTATTCAAAACAAATTTACAGGAGATAAGGAGGGACGACATGTTAACAAAAAAACAAAAAAGAATTAACTGGATTTTAGTTGCAATTCTTCTGACTTTATCGATTTTTTTCCTATTTCCGGTAATCTGGATGCTTGCTAATTCATTTAAACCTGATGCTGTAATCACAGCCGATATGAATTCCATTGCAGCATTTATTCCACCTGCATTGAATGGAAATTATTTTGAAAATTATATAACAATTTTGACAGATACAAATTTTTTACGTTATATGATAAATACACTATTTTATGCAGCTATTTTAATTTTGCTTGGCATAATTGTGAATGGGCTTGCAGGATATGCACTTGCAAAAATCTCTTTTCCTTTTCGTGAACAATGGATTATGATTATCATTATGCTGTTGATTATACCAACAGAAACTGTTATTACGATTCACTTTTTGATTATAGCTAAAGCAGGACTTTTAAATACGGTAATCGGTTATATACTGCCTATGATTGTGAATCCATTTAATATCTTTTTGTTCCGACAGGTGTTTGTAAGTTTGCCGGATGATATATATGAAGCAGCACAGCTGGATTACTGTAACCCCGTAAAATATTTCTTTACAATGGTACTACCTATGTCAAAAACAGTAGTCGCCACGGTTAGTGTATTTACATTCCTAGGAGTATGGAATGACTATCTTTGGCCATCACTTGTATTTACATCAAGTAATCTTTTGACGGCACAAATTGGACTTAATTCCATTACATCTAATGAAAATACAACAATGGGACAGACTTTAGCTGTTATTACATTGATTACGATTCCTGTAATTATTATATATGCATTGTTTTCAAAACAAATTGTAGAAGGTGTAACATCAACTGGTTCTAAGGAGGGTTAACAGAGATGAGTTTTATAGAATTTAAAAATATAGGAAAACAATATAAAAATGCTGAGAAGAAATCTGTGGATCATTTCAATCTAGAGATTGATGAAAAAGAATTTATTGCTTTTGTAGGGCCTTCTGGATGTGGGAAATCTACAACTCTGAGAATGATTGCAGGATTTGAAGAGATAACAGAAGGGGATTTGTATATAGATGGGAAAAGGGTAAATGAGGTAGCTCCTCGTGATCGTGGAATTGCGATGGTATTTCAGAATTATGCACTATATCCGCATATGACTGTGGAGAAAAATATAGGATATGGTCTGAAGAATATGAAAATGCCAGCAGACCAAATTAAAAAGAAAGTAGATTGGGCAATTGATATTTTAGGTTTGGAGGAGTATCGCAATCGTAAACCTAAAAATTTGTCAGGAGGACAGCGTCAAAGAGTGGCATTAGGAAGAGCAATCGTAAAAAATCAGAAATTGTTCTTGATGGATGAGCCATTATCCAATTTGGATGCTAAACTTCGTGTAAGTATGAGAACAGAAATTAGTAAACTACACCGTGAATTAGGTGCAACAACAATTTATGTTACACATGATCAGGTAGAAGCTATGACGATGGCTGATCGTATTGTGATTATGAAAGATGGTAAAATTCAGCAAGTTGGAAAGCCGATGGAACTTTATGATCATCCGGTCAATAAATTTGTAGCAGGATTTATCGGATCTCCTCAAATGAATTTCTTTGAGGTAAGAGTAAAAGGGAATAAAGTCATCTTTGCTGATGGAAATGAAATTTCGATTCCAGATGGGATATTAAAGAAGCTGAATGGAAAAGAAGGGGCTATGATACTTGGAATCCGTGGAGAAGATTTGAAGCTGGATCAACAGAATTTGGAAGTTTTTAGTGAGAATAAACAAAGTGCGATTATCACGGATACAGAGGTCATGGGAAATGAGAATAATTTGTACTTCCAGTTTGGAGGATGCCAAACAGTAGCGAGAGTATCAAAATATGAGATAAGCCAAATCGGAGATACGATAGAATTTGTGTTTGTACCATCTAAAATGCACTTTTTTGACAAAGATACAGAAGAGAATTACATAAAATAACAAAGAGAAAATAGTAATAATTATTATTGAAATATCAAAATTCTGGAGGATTAGAAATATGCAGAAAATACATGTAAAGCCAGATGGAAACTGGATGAATGACCCAAATGGCTTTATTTATTATAAAAATCAATACCATCTGTTTTATCAGTGTTTTCCTTATGATGCACGCTGGGGAAGGATGCATTGGGCACACGTTGTGAGCAACGATTTAGTTAGTTGGGAGCATCAGGGAATTGCAATATTTCCAAGTAAAATGGATGACAGAGATGGTTGTTTTTCAGGTAGTGCAATAGAAGATGATGGAAAGATGTATTTATACTACACAGGCGTGAGGTATTTAAAAGAAAATCCAGAGGATATAAATCTGTGCTTGGATGAACAGTTTATTTCGGCACAAATGATGATGATATCTGAAGATGGGTATCATTTTGACAATATTAAAAACAAAAGAACAATTATTCCAGTTTCAGAGAATTCCAAAGTTGCAGATGCACGTCACACCAGAGATCCTAAGGTTTGGAAAGATGGAGATGCGTGGTATATGGTTTTGGGGAGTACCATAAATGATAGGCAAGGAAAACTATTGTTTTTTAAGAGTACAGATAAGGAAAACTGGACGTATGAAAATTCAACTACAAAAGAAAATGGGTTTGGTTGGATGTGGGAATGTCCGGATTATTTTGAAGTGGATGGAAATCAGATTCTTGTTTTTTCTCCAATGGGATTTTATAAAGATGGGAAATCATATGAGAACCAGTCAATTTGTATGCAAGTAAATTTTGAAAAAGAAACATGTCATATGGATATACCTGATACATATCAATATTTAGATTATGGTTTGGATCTTTATGCACCGCAGACAACTGTTGACGAAGAAGGAAGAAGAGTTTTGTTAGCATGGTTACGTATGCCGGCGCCAGTTCATGGACAATGGAGCGGAATGCAATGTATTCCAAGAGTGGTTGAGGTTAAAAATAAGCATATTTATTTCCGAGTTCACCCTAACATAAAAAATGCATTTACTAAAAAGATCAGTAGCCCAAATGAAGCAGATGAAAATGGTTATAAGGTTTCATTTGCTCTAGAAGATGGAGAATCTATTGATGTTGGTGGATTTCAGATTATGAGAAAGGGAAATAGAGTCTATACGGATAGAAGTGGTTTGCTGGATGAAACATGGGATATGCAGACAGAATTCTCTACACCAGACTTGAGAGATGGAAGTCAAATAGATGTATATGTAGACCCAAATTTAATTGAAGTTTTTATTAATGATGGGGAATATGTAATATCAAACTGTATATATAATCTTGGAAAAGAAATCCACAATGCTAAAAATGTGAAATATGAAATATATACCTTGCACGAAACAGATGTGTAGGAGGTGATTTGTAATAATGTATGATGTAATTGCTTTGGGAGAGTTGTTAGTTGATTTTACAAATAATGGGATAAGTGAACAAGGAAATATGCTTTTTGAAGCGAATCCAGGAGGAGCTCCCTGTAATGTACTTGCCATGTTGACAAAGCTAGGGAAAAGAACAGCATTTATAGGGAAAGTTGGAAATGATATCTTTGGAACTATGTTAAAAGATACTATTGATAGAGTGGGAATCTCTTCAAATGAATTAAAAGTAGATACAAAGGTGAACACCACGCTTGCATTTGTTCAGACATTATCAGATGGGGATAGGGACTTTTCTTTTTATCGAAATCCTGGTGCCGACATGATGCTTAGAGAAGATGAAGTAGATGAAAAATTTGTTATGTCTACTAAGATTTTCCACTTTGGTACTTTGTCTATGACACATGAAAATGTTCGTAATGCAACAAAAAAGGCTGTTGAAATAGCAAAGAAAAATGGATGCCTTATTTCTTTCGATCCTAACTTAAGAGAACCTCTTTGGGAATCTTTAGAATTAGCGAAAAAGCAGATGGAGTACGGATTTGAGAAATGTGATATTTTAAAAATATCAGATAATGAGATTCAATTTGTCACAGGAAAAGAAGATTATGATGAAGGAATTTTATATTTACAAAATAAATATCACATCCCATTGATTCTTCTTACCATGGGGAAAAGGGGAAGTAGAGCTTACTACAAAGATATCAAAGTAGAGGAGAAAGGGTTTCAAGTATCAGCAGTTGAAACTACAGGAGCAGGGGATACTTTTTGTGGGTGTTCTTTAGCATATATTTTGGATCATGATATAAATCATTTGACGGAAGATAATCTGAAAGAGATGCTTATTTTTGCAAATGCAGGAGCAGCATTAGTTACTACAAAAAAAGGTGCTATTTGTTCCATGCCTGAACGTATAGAAATTGAGAATTTAATAAATTTATAGACGGTATTTCGTTGCATTGTATAATGGGGAATGTTTTAGAAAGAGGTTACTTATAAAAGGGAGCTATTTTGAAATAGTTCCCTTTTTCTATTAGGAAAGCAAATCAAATTCAATTCCTTTTTGATGGAAAAATTTTTGTACCATGGAATCCCAAGTTTGTTCCAAAGATTTATCCATAGAAAATGTTTTTAAAGAAGTGCCAGTAATACATTGTAATCCAAGGGAATCATATCGAATATTTAAATACAATCCTTGGACATCAGATGGTAGAAAATCTAAGTTATTTTGAGAAATGAGTTTTTCAATATTTTTTGGAGATAGCCGAAAGATAAATTTAAAACTAAGAGGAGTTTTCTTTCCTTTAATAATAGAAAAACAATACTCTCTAATTTGCTTCCAATAGGAATACTCGGGCAAAGAATCCATATTTTCCTGTTCTTCAGATGTGTAGAAATCTTTTTGTACTAATCCATTGATTTGAAAAATATTAAAAGTAACGATTTCTCCTTCAATAAATAAAAATGAGTCAAAGGTTTCTAATAAAAGTAGGTGTGACATACAAGATTTTATATTTTTAAGTTTTAACGCAATCATAATATCCTCCCAAATATAATTTAAATGATTATACCACAAAAGTAAAAAACGTTGAAGATGCCGTAAAGATTGACTTTTAAAAGTAAAAAAAGTATTATTAAGACAGTTTATTTCACAGGAAATAAGCGATTAGAGAATAAGAAGGTGTAAAGCACATATGAGGAAGAGAAATAGACAGTTACTGCTAATTGGTGCGTCTAGTATTGTACTGCTTATAGGAGTGATTCTGATTTCAAAAGGAATGAGTCATTTAAGAAATGGACAAGATGATACTTCAGAAGGGCTTGCAATCATTCAAGCAGCAGAAGAGGCAGATATAAAAAAGATAGAAGAAAAAATAGACAAGTTAAATACAAAAGAAGAGAAAAATACGCAGAATATTAAGAGTAGGTTTTCATCAGTTGTTGTTATGGGGGATTCCATTACAGAGGCATTGGTGGAGTATGACATATTAAGCCCATCTAGTGTAGTTTCTGAAATTGGAATTAGGTTAGACCAAGTGGAAGAAGCTATTGATACAGCCGTAGGATTGCAGCCTAAAATTATCTTTCTTTCTTATGGAATGAATGATGTATTAGCAACACAAGGAGATACAGAAAAATTCACACGTCAGTACGCAGAGGTTGTAGATAGTTTGAAGGAACAATTACCAAACACAACAATATTTGTAAACTCTATTTTTCCAGTGAGTAAGGTGAAATCAGAAGAAGAACCTCTTTTTCAAGAAATTCCAAAGTATAACGAAGCACTTCAAGAAATGTGTGACAAGAAAAATATAGCATTTGTCGATAATACAATCTTAGCTTCAGAACAGTACTATGAGGAAGATGGAGTACATTTTAAAGCGAATTTTTATTCTTTATGGATAAAGCGTATGGCGGAGGTGGCAGCACTATGATGAAAATCAAAATGATAGCAAAGCAGCTAACGAAACCAGAAGTACTCAAATATATTATAGCAGGGATTATTCTTATTTACATTGTTATTTTGTTAATTTTTACAAGTGGAAGTACAAAATCTTTTTCAGAAGTTCGAAAGAAGGTTGAGAAGGCAATTTCACAGGAAGAACTGCAGCAAGAGAGTGGACAAAAATTTAAGCGATATTATGGATTAAATTCAGCAGACTATGAAGGCGTTATGTTGTATAGTGCGAAATCGAGCATGTCAGCGGAAGAAATTTTATTAGTTAAGACAAAGACAGACGAACAGGTAAAAGAGGTAGAGAGAGCAATCGAAAAAAGATTAGAGAAGAGAATGCTAGATTTTGAGGGATATGCACCAGAGCAGGTTAGAATGTTAGAGCAGGCACAGATATCTGTGAGAGGAAAGTTTGTTTTATGCGTTGTATCTCCAGAGGTTTCTGTGTATGTGACAGCCTTTTCAAAAGCTTTGTAAATATCAGAGGGAGGAAAATATGCTGTTTAGTAGTATTCATTTTTTATTTGTTTTTTTACCGATAACGATGCTCGTATACTATCTGGTACCTTATAAGTTAAAAAATTTTGTCATGTTAATCGCTAGTTTGCTTTTTTATGCATGGGGAGAACCTGTCTATGTAATATTGATGATATTATCGATTCTTTTTAATTATGTGATGGGAAAAGATATTTCAGAAAGGCAAGACAACCTAGATAAGAAAAAGCAGAGTCTTATTTTTGCAGTAGTTGTAAATCTTTTGATTTTAGGATTTTTCAAATATTATGGTTTCCTAATGGATACAATCAATGCAATATTTCCATTTAAAATAACATATCGTCAGCTTCCCTTACCAGTGGGAATTTCATTTTACACATTTCAAGCACTTTCTTATGTGGTGGATGTCTATAAAGGAGAGGTGAAATCACAAAAAAATTTGCTTCAGTTTGCATTGTATATTGCCATGTTTCCACAGTTGATTGCAGGCCCTATTGTACGATACATAGACATTGAGGCACAACTTGCAAAACGTCAGATTCATATTACAAAAATTGGACAAGGGGCTATGTATTTTATTCGAGGATTTGCAAAAAAAATATTAATAGCCGATACACTAGGAAGTGTATTTGTTGAAATTTTAGATATGAAATTGGGAACATATTCTATTTTAACAGCATGGTTGGGATGTATATCTTATGCATTTCAAATTTATTTTGATTTTAGTGGGTATTCAGATATGGCAATTGGATTGGGAAAGATGTTTGGATTTGAATTTAAACAAAACTTCCATTATCCATATATTTCCTTAAGTGTAAGTGAATTTTGGAGAAGATGGCACATTTCATTAAGCACATGGTTTCGGGAATATGTTTATATACCATTGGGTGGGAATAGAGATGGCAACGGAAAAACAGTAAGAAATCTATTGATTGTATGGATGTTGACAGGTCTTTGGCATGGTGCTGCTTGGAATTTTTTAATCTGGGGCTTCTATTACGGAGTTATTTTAGTTTTAGAGAAGTTTATTTGGGGGAGAGCTATGGAAAGATGGATGCCAATTGTTAGACGTATATATACGTTAGCAGTTATATTATTTGGCTGGGTGCTATTTTTTAGCCCATCACTTGGATATGCTGTTCGGTATATGGGAAGTATGCTGGGAATTGGAGCAGAAGGACTGATTGATAAACAGACAATGTTTTATGTTACATCCAATTGGTTGTGGTATGTGGTAGCGTTTTTAGGAGCATCTCCTATTGGATATACTCTTATAAAACAAGTACAGAAAGTACCAACATCAAGGCTAGGACGCCAAATACTTTCCGTAGGATTGTATATGGGAATTTTTTTCATTGCATTGGCATTTTTAGTTACAGAATCATTTCAACCATTTTTATATTTTAGATTCTAGGTGAATATATGAGTATACGTCGAAAAAGAAGAAAATTAAGACATAGAAAAATAGAAGATTTAGTAGGAATTGGATTTGTAGTATGTATTATGATTTTTGCAATAATAAATATACTAACTCCTACACAAGAAAGTTCAGAGCGAGAAAATCGTACATTAGCACAAAAACCTACGGCAACGTGGACATCTATCCTTTCAGGCAATTATATGGAGCAGTATGAGGAATATCAAGCAGACCAATTTTTTGCAAGGGATTTCTGGAGAAGTGTAAAATTGGGGCTTAATCGTTTTTCAGGCAGTCGAAAGGAAAATGGAGTTTACATTGGAAAGGATGGGTATCTCTTAGAAGATATTGTGATTCCAGACAGAGAGACGCTGCAAATCAATCTAGATGCAATTGAAAGCTTTGCAAAAGAGCATGAGGAGTTAGAAACGAGTATGATTTTAGTTCCAGATGCTGCAAATGTTTTGAAGGAGAAATTGCCAGCTTTTGTGCAGCTTGTGGATCAAAGTCGCTATATGAGTCGGGTGAAGAAGCAATTGAGTTCGTCTTTAAACTGGATAGATGCAGAGGCTGTTATGAATAAGCATAAGGATGAAAAGATATACTACAAAACAGATCATCATTGGACAACAAAAGGTGCTTATTATGTGTTTCAAGAGGCAGCGAAAGTATTAGATTTAGATTATGAAAAAGATGGGTATGTATTTTATCCAGTGACGAAAACATTTAATGGAACATTGGCAGCAAAGAGTGGATATCGATTGGATGAAAATGAAGAGATTGGAATCTATGTTCCACAGATTGAAGACAAGGATTTGATTGTTAATTATGTGGAGGAACAGAGAAAAACCGCTTCTTTGTACGATTCTTCTAAACTGGAAGAACGAGATAAATATGGTGTGTATCTAGGTGGCAACTCTCCATTAATTGATATACAAACGGTATCAGAAAGTGAACGGCGTCTTTTGATATTCAAAGATTCCTATGCCAACTGTTTTGTACCATTTCTAACGCCATATTTTCGTGAAATCGTATTGGTTGATCCAAGATACTATACAGGAACAATAGAGGACATTATGCAAACATATCAATTTACGGATGTACTATTTTTGTATAGTGGAAATATGTTCTTTCAGGATAATAATATAAACGGGGTAATCAACGGTGAGTAATCGAATACAAAAGGAATTTCAACAACAGAAGGAAGCAGTACGTTTAAATAAGTATTTAAGTGAAGCGGGAGTTTGTTCAAGAAGAGAAGCAGACCGTTTAATAGAAAGTGGACGTGTGTTTGTAGATGGTATGCGTGCAAAAACTGGAATGAAAATTGTACCAGGTCAGGTCGTAAAGGTAGGAAAAAAGGTAGTGTCCAAACAAGATGAGATGGTAGTTTTGGCAGTAAACAAACCAGTTGGCATTGTTTGTACAGAGGAAAGAAGAGAGCGAAATAGTATTATTCGTTTTTTAAACTATCCAATAAGAGTGACCTATATTGGAAGATTGGATAAAGATTCTAAAGGCTTGCTATTAATGACAAACAATGGGGATATCATCAATAAAATGATGCGAGCTGGAAATATGCATGAAAAGGAATATAAAGTTACTGTAGATAAGGAAATTACAAAACAGTTTTTGGACAAAATGGCATCTGGAGTCCCAATTTTGGATACAATAACTAGGCCTTGTAAAATAAAAAAGATTGGAAAATATACATTTCAGATTATTTTAACACAAGGTTTAAATCGTCAAATAAGAAGAATGTGTGAGGCTCTAGGGTATCAGGTGAAAGAATTAATCCGAATACGGGTTATGAACATTGAGCTAGGGAATTTGAAAGAGGGGGAATATCGGAAATTGACAGACGAGGAGTTGGAGTGTTTGTACGAACAGATTCAAAACTCTTCTAATGAAACAGTATATGTCAAGTAGTAAAAATAAGAATAAAAGGTAGAGTATTATGCAAGATAAAATGAAAAGAATGCAGGAATTAGTAGAACTTTTGAATCGTGCAAGGAAAGCATATGAGCAAGAAGATAAAGAAATTATCAGCAATTACGAGTATGATAAACTTTATGATGAGTTGGCCAAACTAGAAAAAGAACTAGGAACGATATTATCTTCTAGTCCTACAGTGAATGTAGGATATGAGGTGTTGAGTGAGCTTCCAAAGGAAAGACATGAAAAACCGATGCTTTCTTTGGATAAAACAAAGGAAATTAGTCAGTTGAAAGAATTTTTGGGAGAAAAAAATGCTGTTATTTCTTGGAAGTTAGACGGGCTTACGATTGTATTGACGTATCAGGATGGAAGTTTGCAAAAAGCCGTTACAAGAGGAAACGGGGAGATTGGAGAGGTCATTACAAATAATGCGAAAGTATTTCAGAATCTTCCATTACAAATTCCATATCAAGGAGAAGTAATTCTAAGAGGAGAGGCTGTAATAGGATATAAAGATTTTGAAAGAATCAATTCACAGATTCCAGAGGCAGATGCAAAATATAAAAATCCAAGAAATCTATGCAGTGGGTCTGTGCGACAGCTTAATAATGAGATTACAGCACAAAGAAATGTAAAGTTCGTTGCATTTAATCTTGTGAAAGCAGATGGAGTAGAATTTGAAAATTCTAGAATGAAACAGTTTGATTGGATGCAAGAGCAGGGATTTGAAGTGGTAGAACATCACATAGCAAATCGAGAGAATATCGAAAAGGAAGTGGAATGGTTTTCACATCAAATCTTGGAAAACGATTTACCTTCCGATGGACTTGTTTTAGTTTATGATGATATAGAATATGGGAAGTCGCTGGGAACAACAGCCAAATTTCCAAGAGATTCTTATGCATTTAAGTGGGCAGATGAGATAAGGGAAACAACATTGTTAGAAATAGAATGGAGTCCATCAAGAACAGGACTAATAAATCCAGTGGCAATTTTTGAACCTGTGGAGTTGGAAGGGACAACTGTTAGCCGTGCGAGTGTTCATAATCTTAGTATTATGGAGGAGTTAGAGCTGGGAATTGGAGATGTTATCCAAGTATATAAGGCAAATATGATTATTCCACAAATTGCAGAAAATCTTACAAGGAGTGGAGTATGTGAAATTCCTAAAGAATGCCCAGTTTGTGGTGGTTCTACAAAGATAAAAGTGGAAAATGATACAAAAACATTATATTGTATCAATCCACAGTGTCAGGCAAAGCAGGTAAAATCTTTTGCATTATTTGTAAGTAGAGATGCAATGAATATAGAAGGATTATCAGAAGCAACCTTGGAAAAATTTATTGCAGCAGGATTCATGAAAGATTTTTCAGATATTTATCATTTAGAGCGTTTTGAACATGAAATTAAGACAATGGAGGGATTTGGTGAAAAATCCTATGCAAATTTACAGGCAAGTGTGGAAAACTCTAGAAATACAACAATGCCTAAGTTAATTTACAGTTTAGGAATTCCAAATATTGGCCTATCCAATGCAAAAATGATTTGTGAAGAATTTGAAAATAATCCAAAACGCCTACTAGATGCTACAACAGAGGAGTTAAATCAAATATCTGGGATAGGAGCAGTAATTGCAAAATCATTTGTAGAGTACTTCCAAGAAGAAGAGCATCGGAAATTGTTGGAAAAATTACTTAAAGAGGTAAAAATTCAACAAGAGGAGCAGAGTCAAGAAGAGAAGATTTTTGCTAATTTAAATTTTGTTATTACAGGAAATGTGGAGCATTTTGCAAATCGCAGAGAGGTAAAAGAAGCAATCGAAATTCGTGGAGGAAAGGTGACTGGTTCCGTTACGTCAAAGACAAATTACTTGATAAATAATGATATAGAGTCCTCTTCTTCAAAGAATAAAAAGGCACGAGAGCTGGGAATTCCTATTATTTCTGAAAATGAATTTATAGAAATGTTAGAGAGAAAATAGAAACTGTTTAGAAAAACTTCATTTGTATTATAATACATGTTCGTATTATAATAAGGGATATGAATTTTGTGATGGGGAAGAAAGGAAAATAAAATGTCAGATAAAGATTTAACAACGATAGATGAAGAAAAAAGTATTCCAGAAGAATTAAATATACAGGCAGATTCAGAGGATAATCAAGAGGATGAATATGAAAAAATCTGTTTTCTTTGTCATAGACCAGAGAGTGTGACTGGTAAGATGATAGATCTTCCAAACAACATTACTGTATGTCCAGACTGTATGCAGAAAAGCTTTGATGCAATGACAAATGGGTCGATTGATTATAATCGACTCATGAATATTCCAGGGGTTCAGTTTTTGAATCTTTCTGATTTGCCAAGTATGGCTCCACCAAAAGCTCAAAAAATTAAAAAGAAAAAGGCAAAAGCAAAGGAATATCCAACATTAGATATTAAAAATATTCCAGCACCTCATAAGATTAAAGGGCAATTGGATGAATTTGTGGTAGGACAAGAATATGCGAAAAAAGCGATGTCAGTTGCTGTTTATAATCACTATAAGAGAGTTGCAACAGGGACTATGGACGATATTGAAATTGAAAAGTCTAATATGCTTATGATAGGGCCAACAGGAAGTGGAAAGACCTATCTAGTGAAGACTTTGGCAAAACTTTTGGATGTGCCTTTGGCTATTACAGATGCGACTTCCCTTACAGAAGCTGGATACATAGGTGATGATATTGAAAGTGTGGTTTCCAAGCTTTTGGCAGCAGCTGATAATGATGTAGAGAAAGCTGAGCGAGGTATTATTTTTATTGATGAAATTGATAAAATTGCCAAAAAGCGTAATTCTAGTCAAAGAGATGTAAGCGGAGAATCCGTTCAACAAGGATTGCTAAAACTTCTAGAGGGCAGTGAAGTGGAGGTTCCAGTAGGAGCAAATAGTAAGAATGCTATGGTTCCACTTACAACAGTAAATACAAAGAATATTTTATTCATTTGTGGTGGAGC
This sequence comes from Candidatus Ruminococcus intestinipullorum, assembly GCA_018883985.1. GTDB lineage: Bacteria > Bacillota > Clostridia > Lachnospirales > Lachnospiraceae > Mediterraneibacter > Mediterraneibacter intestinipullorum_A. Next base: position 16,466 of record JAHLFA010000011.1, read on the forward strand.
GTTCCCTGATTTAGAAGAAATTATTAAAGAGCGTTTAGCAAATAAAACATCTATGGGATTCAATTCCGAGTTAAAAGACCGATATGAGAAAGATCAAGATATTTTAGCCAAGGTAACAGTGGAAGATTTGAGAAATTTTGGAATGATTCCTGAGTTTATTGGTCGTTTGCCGATTATATTTACACTCAAGGGATTGGATAAGGAAATGTTTATCCAAATCTTGACAGAGCCAAAGAATGCTATTTTGAAACAGTATCAGAAGCTACTTGCACTAGATGAAGTTCGCTTGGAGTTCGATGCAGGAGCCTTGGAGGCCATTGCAGAAAAAGCAATGAAAAAAGAAACAGGAGCAAGGGCACTTCGAGCAATTATAGAAGAATTTATGTTAGATATTATGTATGAAATTCCAAAAGATGATAGTATCGGTGAAGTAATCATTACGAGAGATTATATTGAAGGTACAGGCGGTCCTGTCATACATTTAAGAGGTCAAGAAGTAGCGTTTTAATCGGGGACGTAGTCAAATTGCATTTGACTACGTCCCCGATTAACAATCACCCTGTCCCTTTTTGGCTATAATTGTCTAATTTCTTCAAATGTATTGTAAAGATTGAGTTGTCCATACCCCCACTCTTGATTAGGATAGGTAAGGTTTGAAGATCGAACAGCGCCTAAAATTAAAAGGCTTTTTATTTCGGCAGTATCTATGCCAGGGATGTCCTCTTGTGAAAGGCTCCATTCTAGAAGCAACGCAATTGCACCACAGGTGATTCCAACGGCCAGACTAGATCCTGTTCGTGTTTCAAATCTGCCACCAGGGACAGCTCCCATGATTTGAACGCCAGGTGCAGCAAAATCAGGTTTTATTGTTTCTTTGCGAGTAAAACCTCTGCCTGAGTCTAATGCAATACTGTTTGAAGTGCTATCATAATAAGATACCGAAATAGGTGATGCAGCGTCAGAGGGGCCTGTAAGGGTATAAAAAGGATTGGAATCAAGAAAAAAAACATCACCAGTTAAAAATTCACGAAGTGGCAGCCAAATATGAAATCTTCCATCAATAATGCGTACAGGTTCTACAGTAAGTTTCCAAATCCCAGGAGCTGGATCTATAAACCGAAAGTAAATAAGTTCTGACGTAGTACTTTCTACAATCAGTCTATAATCAATATTTACGGTTGTTTTTTCAAATAAAAAATCAAATGTTGTACTTGTACCAGCACGAATTGGAATTCGCAATGTATTTTCACCTGAGGGAGAAGTTAGAGAGATAGATAAAATATTGGGGAGATCCGTCCATAGTTCCATAGTAAAACCAGAAACATTTTCGCCTACTCGAACTTCTACATTTTTTGTATCAGAAACATCCATAATTTCATCAAAAAAATGGTGTCGCTGATTGGCTTCATTTCCTGTTCCAATGACAGGAATGCGGTTTGCCATATGAGAATAAATATTTGCCACCATTGCAAGAGGAAGAGCACCAGTACGCCCACCAAGGCTACTGCCTAAAGCAATACAAAAGACAAGGGGCATTTCATATTCTAATGCAAGTTCATGTAAATAACGCATCCCTAAAATAATATCATTTTCTTGATAACAGGGAGTAGAAGGATTTACAAAATAATAGTCACGTAGATATTGTTTTGCTGGTTTTAACTTGACACATGCAATAGTAGCTTCAGGAGCTGCCCCTAAAAATTGTTGTTCTGGATTTCCAGAGCCAGCAGCAATGCTAGCTAAAAACGTTCCATGTCCATTTTCGTCAAAGGAAGGAACGAAAGAACGAGGGTTTTCACTGGTTAATGCTTGGTTGATTTCTGATTGTGTATAATGTGAACCATAGTTAAAATTTGCAGGAGGGGTTCCTGTTTGAATTGTTTGATCC
>JAHLFA010000012.1 GCA_018883985.1 Candidatus Ruminococcus intestinipullorum
CATACGCTCCAACAGTGGAACATTATGATCTTGTGCTTCTTCTAAAACACGTTGATTAAAGCGAAGCCAAGATAACTCTCGATTTTGCGTGTAATTTAAAACCTCTCTTTTCATGAAACATTCCCCTATTCTTTCTCTATTGTTCCAAATATTTTAATAATCTATCGTATTCTTCTTCCATCACATCATATCCATGTTTGTAAAATGCTTCTAACTGCACCTTATCTCTTTCCAATCGAGATACAGGTTTCACTTTTGGACGAAGTACAAATATTTTCCCTTCCCGTTCTAAATGTTCAATTTGATTCATTGTTTGATTATAATAGAAACTTCGTGTTAATATGGCACGAATCAATTTAGGATAGGAACGATATGCCTTTTGATACATTGCAATCATCGCCTTTGACATCGGTTTCTTCCTATATCCTTTTTTCCGTGTTAATACAACAACAATTTTGTCATTTTCAAGTTGTAATGCTCGTTGAATTGGAATAGAATCTGCAAGTCCTCCATCTAAATAGGTATTTCCATCTACCTGTACCATTGGACAAAGCAACGGCATACTAGAAGATGCTCTGCAAACCTTCATCAATCTCTGCTTATCCTGACGTTCTTTTACATATTCAGCCTTTCCCGTTTCACAATTCGTAATTACAATCTCACATTCCATTTCTGATTGAAAATAAGTTTCATAATCAAATGGATAGATTTTATTTGGATAAATATCAAAGATCAAATCCATATTCATCAAACTCTTTTCTTTCAAAAATTTCCGAAATCCATGTATATAAGAGTGATTTTTGTCTGTCGGTATCATACAATCCTTTGTCCTGCCTGGCTGTTTTGACACGTAATCCACTGCATTGCACGCACCTGCTGAGACTCCTATCACATGAGACATGTACATATTTTTCTCCATCAAGTAATCCAAAATTCCAGAAGTAAATACACCTCTTGTTGCCCCACCCTCTAATACCAATGTTGCCTTATACATATTATCTCCTCACTTTCTATTATCTTTATTATATACATTTTCCCTATTTTAGCAAATACGATTCCTGTTAAATTTTTCGAAAGACTCTAGAATCCTTGCCTTTCCTTGGTTCTCGTGGTAAGATAAGCGTTGAAATTGATTCGATTATTTTGATTATATTGTATAAAAGGAGAACAACATCATGATTAGTGCAAATAATGTCACATTACGCGTTGGAAAAAAGGCGTTGTTTGAAGATGTAAATATCAAATTTACAGAGGGCAACTGTTACGGCCTAATTGGGGCAAATGGTGCTGGAAAGTCTACATTTTTAAAAATTCTTTCTGGACAGATTGAACCTACAAAAGGAGAGGTAATTATTACTCCTGGGGAGCGACTTTCCTTCTTACAGCAAGATCACTATAAGTATGATGAATATCTTGTTTTGGATACTGTCATCATGGGAAATGCTCGCCTTTATGAAATCATGAAAGAAAAAGAAGTGATTTATGCCAAAGAGGATTTCACAGACGAAGATGGAATCAAAGCAAGTGAACTTGAAGCTGAGTTTGCAACAATGAACGGATGGGAAGCCGAATCTGATGCAGCTTCTCTTTTAAATGGTCTAGGAATTGAAACTGACCTTCATTATAAGTATATGAAAGACTTAAAAGGTGCAGAGAAAGTGAAAGTTCTTCTTGCACAAGCTTTGTTTGGAAATCCTGATATTCTACTACTAGACGAGCCAACAAACCACCTTGACCTAGATGCAATTGCTTGGCTAGAAGAATTTTTAATTAACTTTGACAATACTGTTATTGTTGTATCCCATGACCGTTACTTCTTAAATAAAATATGTACACAGATTGCGGATATTGATTACGGAAAAATTCAGCTTTATGCTGGAAACTATGATTTCTGGTATGAATCTAGCCAGCTTTTAATTCGTCAAATGAAAGAAGCGAACAAAAAGAAAGAAGAAAAGATTAAGGAACTGCAAGAGTTTATTTCTCGCTTTAGTGCAAATGCTTCTAAATCAAAACAGGCTACTTCTAGAAAACGTGCCTTAGAAAAAATTGAGTTGGATGAAATTAAACCATCTAGCCGTAAATATCCATACATTGATTTTCGTCCAAATCGTGAAATTGGAAATGAAGTTCTAACAGTTGAAGGCCTTAGCAAAACAATTGATGGTGTAAAAGTTTTAGATAATTTAACATTTACATTAAATCGTGAAGATAAGGTTGCTTTTGTAGGTGGAAACGAACTTGCAAAAACTGTATTATTTAAAATTTTAATTGGACAGATGGAGCCTGACGAAGGAACTTATAAATGGGGAATCACTACTACCCAGGCCTATTTCCCAAAGGACTTTGGTGGAGAATTTGATAATGACTATACGATTACCGAATGGTTGACTCAGTATTCTGAAAATAAGGATGCAACTTATGTTCGTGGTTTCTTAGGAAGAATGCTTTTCTCTGGAGAAGACGGAGTGAAAAGATTGAAAGTTCTCTCTGGAGGAGAAAAGGTTCGATGTCTTCTATCTAAAATGATGATTTCTGGTGCAAATGTGCTTATTTTAGATGAACCAACAAACCACCTTGACATGGAATCCATCACAGCACTTAACAATGGTATGATAAAATTCCCTGGTGTTTTAATTTTCACTTCACGAGATCATCAAATCGTGCAGACTACAGCAAATCGTATTATGGAAATTGTTCCAGGTGGAAAGTTAATTGACAAGATTACTACTTATGATGAATATCTTGAAAGTGATGAAATGGCTAGAAAACGTCAAACATATACTGTAGATACAGAAGATTTAGATTAAACATATTCAAAAGGAGGTGTACTCATATGAAGTACACCCCTTTTTTTAATGATACACTTTATCTTCTTCTAAAATTTTTGCTTTTCCACCAACCACTTCTACTATCGTTACCGAACAATTCTTTGGCCTTCCTACTTTCCAAAAATCTGCCGTATCCGTCCAACCTTTTATTACATTTTTCATAGCGGTTACGGCAGCTCCATGGCTGGAAATTAAAATATTTTTGTCCTGCAAACTTTCATCTATGTATAATCGTTCTAAAAATTCTCCCACACGATGTTTTAAATGCTCAATAGACTCTCCACCCTCTGCAGGCACATATTTGTCAGGATTCTGAAAAAAATGTATAAATTCACCATATTTTACATCTTGACCGATTTCTTCGTAATTTACACCTTCATACAATCCAAAACTAATTTCCTTAATTGCCTCTTCCTCTAGTAATGGAACATTGCGATCTTTTAAAATAATTTCTGCTGTTTCTCTAGCACGAATCAAGGGACTTGTATATGCCACATCAAAAGAAACCTCCAAAAGCCCCATTGCTGTTTTTTGTGCCATCTCTCTTCCAAAAGAATTCAACGGAATATCTACATGCCCTTGCACTTTCTTTTGTCTATTCCAATCCGTTTCTCCATGTCGAACAAGATATAATTTCATACTATTACTCCTCCCTATTGTTTTTTCGCTGTATTTTTCTTATAATAAATGCAATATTTATTTTAAGAAAGGGGTTTTTTTATGGAAAAAATCACAAGCTTTACTATAGATCACCTTCGTCTAGTACCTGGACTATATGTTTCTAGAACAGATTATGTAAACGAGCAACCTATTACTACATTTGATATTCGAATGACAAGTCCAAACGATGAACCTGTTATGAATACAGCAGAAATGCACGCAATCGAACATTTGGCTGCTACTTTTTTAAGAAACCATCCCGATTTTGGAAAGAAGATTATTTATTTTGGGCCTATGGGATGTCGTACTGGATTTTATCTACTTTTAGCTGGTGATTATACTTCTAAAGATATTGTTCCATTAATGATAGAACTTTTTACATTTATCAAAAACTTTGAAGGGGATATTCCTGGGGCATCTGCCAAAGACTGTGGAAATTACTTAGATATGAATCTTCCTATGGCAAAATATCTTGCTACAAAGTATTTGAAAAATGTACTTTTAAATATTCAAGAACATCAATTGATTTATCCTATATAATTCATAAAATTAGGGGAATCGCTTATCGCTTTTCCCCTAAAGAACCTGATTTCGTATATAGGAGAATACGCTCTCCTCGCCCTCTTCTGCCAGTATTATAAGCAGCTTTTCCAAAAGTGCCTTTGTATCTGGGTGCATACAATACTCACCTTTTCCATTCATAAAGTACTCTAATGGGTCTTTATTTGTATACTGTTCTCCTCTGTAAACTTTACTAGCTGCAATACGGTCTAAAAACATTTCTACCACATAATTTACTGGCATTTTCATACCTACAAGTTTAGCTTCTCCTCTGGAATCGTAATCAATCCAATATTCATAATGATGTTTATTTCTTCCTTTGTGATGTAACCATGCGGAAGAATAGCTACATTCTTCACGTTCTGCATTATTAGGACTTCGATTTCCCTGATAATAACGACATCCAATCCGAAATTCTGTCCAACCATATTTTGATAAATCATGAAGTAGCCCCTGTCTATACAATCCAACTTGAAAACAGGCTTTCATTACCAAAATCTTGTGTTTTGTAATCGTTAAAAAGTGATCAATTGCTTTCATTCTCCACTCTCTTCTTGCCTACCTTGTAAAATGGCAATTGTTCTTTCTTCTATTTCTATATTTTTTTGCTCCTCTAATGGAATTGGATTCTCTAAAATGCCTTTTGTTCCTCCAACTAAATACCATTGATATCCCTTCTTTAAAGCGGGCAATGCAAATGTATGTTTTTCCCAATGCATATTATATGCTACAAACCAGTTTTGTGAACCACCCTGTACATCTGCATACAGTACACCCAATTGTCTACTTGCCACAGAATTTGGAATCTGCCACGCATTTTCACCATGAAATGAAATATCAGGAATCCCTCTTCCCTTTCGATCCATTCCTAACAAATGTTCCTCTTGATGAAAAACAGCTTGTTGCTTTCTAAAAGAAATTAATTCTTTCACAAAAGAAAATAAATCTGAATATTTTCTCTTATTATTCCAATTCAACCAGCTAATTTCATTATCTTGACAATAACAATTGTTATTTCCATTTTGAGAATTTCCAAATTCATCACCTGCAAGAATACAAGGAGTACTTTGTGATGTTAACAATAATAAAAAAGCGTTTCTCACCTGATTTTTACGCAATGTTACTACGCTCTTTTTTCTACTTGGACCTTCTGCCCCACAATTCCAACTATAATTATAGTCTGGGCCATCTTGGTTTTGCTCACCATTCGCTTCATTATGCTTTCCATCATAAGAAACCAAATCCTGCAATGTAAATCCCGTAAATGTAGTAATGTAATTACAACATCCCTCAAGAGCCGATTGGCGACACATCTGCTTCATAATCTCTGGAATCATTCCCTCATCCCCTTTTAAGAAGCGACGCATTGTATTTTGATACCACTCATCTCTTTTGAAAAGCTTTGCTGCTTTTAATAATGGATCTTGAAGAATACTATCCCACGGACTATGATACGGATTCAATAAAAATCCATCTACGTGATATTCTAGAAAATAGTATTTCAGGCATTCTAAAACAACTTGGGGGAGTATTCCTTGATGGAAAGGCATTTCTAAAATTACTTCAATCCCTGATTTGTGACATGCCTTTACCATATCCTTAAATTCAATCTGCACATCTTTTGATGCAGCATATGTAGCCTTTGGTGCAAAATAAAACCCTTTTCCATATCCCCAATAATTTTGATAATGCTCAATACATTCTTCAAATTCATAAATTGGCATACACTGAATTTGATTAATACCCAACTCTTTTAAATAAGGTATTTTCTCTATAATGCCTCGAAAGGTTCCCTTGTTCTTTACCTTGGAAGAAGCATGTTTTGTAAAACCACGAACATGTAATGCATAGGCAATCACTTCTGAAAAAGATAATTCTGGACGTTTATCTCCTTCCCAATCATAATCCCTTACTTGAAATTTACCTCTTACTTTGTGTTCTTCAAAATTCCACTTCGTTCCAAATGTGGAATGTCCTGTAATTTCCCTTACATATGGGTCTAAACATACTTTTCCATCAATTTTATAATTATATTCATAAGATTTTGCATCAAATCCTTCCAATGCTAAAAATCTTACTTCCCCAATTCCATCTTCTTGCGACATTTCAAACTGGTGTGCAACCACTTCATCCCCAACATGATATAAAAGAAGTTCACATGTTTTACCTTTTGGGACAGAAACTGCAAAATTATAACTTGTTTCTCCCAATTGATAAATGCCTAACGGCTGTGGATATCCCTTTACTCTCTTCATTTGCATTTCCCCTTATCTTTACTGCCATCCATCAATTCCATACATCTCTACATTTTCCTTATTTATAAAAAACGTTTCTATATATGTAGTGTCTTCATATTTTTCTTTCTTTAAAATAGAAATTCCTAAGCTTGCTGCCTCCTTCCCTATTCTAATAGGTGACTGCATACCTGCACCCTCTATCAGAGAATCACTCTTTACCAACTCTTTTCTTAACTCAGGAGAACCGTCTGATCCATAAATCAAAAATCCTGTAACTCCCAGCTGTTTTGCTGCTTCTTGTACCCCCAATGCGATTTCATCATTTCCACACATGACAGCATCAATCTGTTCATGCTCTGATAAAATCTGTAACATGGTCTCTTTTGCAATCTCTCTGCTGCCTTGTACATCAGCTCTTGCTGCTACTTCAAAGCCTTTATTTTTGATGGTTTCTTCAAACCCCGTAATCCTAGCATTAATCGCACTTTGTGACTGACTTTCTAAAATTACAACTTTGCCTCCCTCAGGTAACTTGCTTATTAAATCTTCTCCACAAACAGCCCCTGCATTCTTGTTGTCTGAGCCGACATAAGCACTGATTAAATTCTTATCTTTTACTTGTGCGTCTATATTCACAACTGGAATTCCTGCCTCTTTTAACGCTTCAAGTGCTGGCGTTACCTGTTCCCAATCCACAGGACAAAGAAACACAGCATCGACTCCTTCCTCTATCATTTCTAATAATTGTTGATTTTGAACCTCAACATTATTCTCAGGATTTTTTACAATAAACGTATCTCCTTTTCCTTCTATCTCATCCTTTATAGACTCCTTTAGAATTTCATAATAAGATTCTTCCATCTTAGCAGAACTATAACCAAAAACATAGGAATCTTTCCCCTCTTCCTTCGTATCCTCCTCTTCAATTACAGCATTATCTTCTGGAGTTCCTACCTGCTTTTTACACCCTGCAAGTAAGAAACAACCACAAATTGCTAATGCTACTATATTAAAAATTTTACTTTTCATGTACAACTCTCCTTTTTTAAACTTTACCTCTTCCATTCTACTTCGTTTCTTTCAATTGTCAATACTTGCTTTTTCCGTCTATTTTTGTTAGAGTAGGCATATCAAGAGAAAAGGAGAATAATTATGAGTGAATTTCAGAACGAACACGAAGCAGCAACAGTGACTCTTACTTTAGATAATGATGAAGAATTAGAGTGTGCTGTACTTACTATTTTCGAGGCTGCAGGAAATGAGTATATTGCCCTTCTTCCTTTAACAGAAGATGGAGAAGAAGATGAAGAAAGTGATGTATATCTTTATCGCTTTTTTGAGGGAGAAGACGGAGAACCTATTTTGGAAAATATCGAAGATGATGACGAATATGAGGCTGCTGCTGATCAATTCGATGAATGGATGGATTCTTTAGAATACGACGAAATCGATTTAGACGAAGACTAATTATCTTCTAACAATTCCTCTATAAAACGGGAAGGAGAACTCTCTTTTCCGTTTTTTATTTTTACGTAAGAAATTTTTAAAACTTCCTTTGCTCTTGTCATAGCAACGTAAAATAGTCGACGCTCCTCTTCTATATTCTCATTTTTTTCTGCTCTTTGATATGGGATTCTTCCCTCATTTGCTTCTATAAGAAAAACTGTGTCAAACTCTAATCCTTTCGCAGCATGCATTGTCATAAGTTGAACACCCTTTTTATCTTTGTCTTTTTCTTGTTCTTTTTCTTTCAATGCCTCCGTATACTCTTCTACATGTTGAAACCATTCAGAAAATGTTGCATATGGTTTTGAAAATTCTTCAATCTCTGAAAGAATCTCCTTTAAATCTGTAAGCTTTAACTTTCTAACTTCTGCATATTCTTTTAAAAAATCGTCATATCCAATTTTCTTTCTAATGTATTGAATCGCTGCATAAGGTGCCATATTGGCAATCATTTTTAAATCCCACTCGAACTGATCTATTCGGTCTATCATCCAATCTTTGTCACAATAAAATCTCCGAATATCCTCAAAAGACACTTCTGAAGAGATAAGACAATCCCTTCCTAGATAACGCTTTGGTCGATTCATAACTTGCAAAAAATGGCTTCTTTCTCTCTGATTACATGCCAACTTAAAATAGGACATCATATCCTTTGCTATAAAATGATGATATATATTTGGAAAATTCTCTCTCATGTAAAATGGAATATCTGTTTCTAATAGTGCTTCTACAAGTGCCCTTGCATCTGTATGAATTCTAAATAATACTGCAATGTTTTCTGCTGGAATCCCTTTTTTTAATCGAATTGAAATTTGCTCTATAATATACTGGCTCTCTTCTATGGGATCTTTCACCTCTTGTATATGGAGATTTTCCCCCTTCCCTTTATTCGCTTGTATTCTCTTTTGAAAACGAACTTCGTTATTTTTTATCACCTTCATTGCATTTGTTACAATATTTTCCGATGACCTGTAATTCATATCTAAAAGTACTTGTTTTGCCAGTGGAAAATCCTTTTTAAATTGAAACATTAATCTTGCATCAGCCCCACGAAATCCATAAATAGACTGGTCATCATCCCCTACTATGAAGATATTGTTTTCAGGTGCCGCAAGCATCTTAATGACTTCATATTGTACTTTGTTAATATCCTGAAATTCATCAATTAGAATATATCGAAATTTTTCTTGCCATTTCTTTAAAACATCAGGTCGATTTCTAAACAAGTCATAGCATAAGATTAACATATCATCAAAATCTATTTTTCTTTGACCTTTTCTCTGTTTCTCATATTCCATATAAATTTCTCGAAATGTTTTTGTTCTACAAATGGAGGTTTCATACTCTTCTATATTTAATCCATTATTTTTTACTTTTCCTATTTCCATAGAAATTTCTTTTAAAAAATCTTCCTCTTCAAACTCATCGATTTCCTTACGCCCAACAATTTGTAATAACATTTGATACTTTTCTTCCTCTGAAAGAATATTCTGTGGACCGAATCGATATGCCCATTTTAATATCCCATAATATATCCCATGAAAGGTTCCAAATGTAACCCCTGTATATTTCCCTTGTACAATAGAAAAAAAGCGGCTCTTCATCTCAGCTGCCGCATATTTTGTAAAAGTAATGACCAGAATTTCTTCTGGTCTTACTTTACTGTCTTGAATTAGATGCTTTATTCTATTTACAATAGTAAGTGTCTTGCCAGAGCCTGGCCCTGCAAGTACCAAACATGGGCCATCTACATGGGAAATCGCTGTTGTTTGAGCCTCATTGAATCCCATAATTTGTTCTCTAATTCTCCTTTAACTTTTCAATTCCAATACGAATACGTCTTAAAGACTCCTCTTTTCCAAGAATCTCCATAATTTCTGTTGCACCCCCTGGGGTGTTTTGCTTTCCAGATACGGCTGTTCGAACTGGCCACATTACATAACCATTCTTATATTCTTTCTCTGAAACATATTGCTTCAATGTATCAAACAAAGCATCATTGCTGTAATCTTCTTGTGCCTCTAAAATAGGAAGAATCTCTTCTAATACCTCCAATGATGTCTGTGCATTTGTTTTCATTTTCTTATGTGTATACATTGCAATATCATAATCTGGCATTTGTTCAAAGAAATCAATATGCTCTTTAATATCTGTAAAAATCTCTATTCTACTCTTTATTAACTGTGCAATCTTTTTCAAGTCATAATCCTTAGTAATCACCTCTTTGATATAAGGCTCTGCCAACTCATAAAAAGCATCGAAATCCATAGATTTCAAATACTCTCCGTTCATCCACTTTAACTTTACAGGATCGAAAACTGCTGGAGACTTACTCATATGACGATAATCAAATGCCTGCACCAATTCTTCTAATGAGAAAATTTCCTGATTATCTGAAGGACTCCATCCCAATAATGCTACATAATTTACAACTGCATCTGAAAGAAATCCTTGTTCTATTAAATCTTCATAAGAAGCATGTCCACAACGTTTGCTAAGTTTCTTGTGATTCTCATCTGTAATCAATGGGCAATGTACATACACAGGAACATCCCATCCAAATGCCTCATACAAACGGTTATATTTAGGAGCAGAAGACAAATACTCATTTCCACGAACTACATGTGTAATTTCCATCAAATGATCGTCTACAACATTCGCAAAATTATATGTAGGGAATCCATCTGACTTAATCAAAATCATATCATCTAATTCTGCATTTGGAACTGTAATTTCTCCATAAATCTCATCTTGAAAGGTTGTTGTTCCTTCACGAGGTACATTTAAACGGATAACCCAAGGTTTTCCTGCTGCTAAATTCGCTTCTACCTCTTCTTTACTCAAGCTTAAACAATGCTTGTCGTATACACCAATATCTGCTGCATTTTCCGAATCTGAAACAGATACCTTCAATGATTCCAAACGTTCCTTATCACAAAAACAATAGTATGCATCTCCTTGTTCCACTAACTGTTTTGCATACTTTAGATATATTCCTGCAGCATTTCTTTCACTTTGGATATAAGGACCATATCCTCCGTCCTTGTCTGGTCCTTCATCGTGTAAAAGTCCTGTTTTCTCCATCGTTCTATAAATAATCTCTAGAGCACCCTCCATAAAACGCTCTTGATCGGTATCTTCAATTCTAAGAATAAAATCCCCATCTGCATGCTTTGCAATTAAATATGCATACAATGCAGTACGCAAATTTCCTACATGCATTCTTCCTGTGGGACTTGGTGCAAATCTTGTTCTTACTTTACTCATCTTTTACTTCTCCACTTTCTATATTTCTTCACTTATTATATCTCAACTATTTCTTCTTGACAAGGGAAAGCGCAGACGGAATACAGAATCCATTATGAAAATTGCTAACGCAATCATCCCTGCTATTTCCAATGTTTGCATGAAATAGTATGCACATTGTACTCGGTCATTTGTAATAATATAGTAAACAATTCGATACATCCCAGCTCCTGGAACAGTTGGAAGAATTCCTGCTATCAAAAAAACAGTTACGGGTGCTTTAAATATTCGTGCAAATGTATGGGACATAAATGCAATTGCCAAAGCTGAAAAGAAGGAAGACAGTACTACATCCAATCCTTGTTGTGTACAAAAAAGATACATTCCACCTCCTATGGCACCTACACTTCCTGCATGAATCAAATATTTTTTCGGTGTTTCTACCAATACTGCAAATCCTAAAATTGCAATGAAACTACCTACGATTCCTAACAACAACTTCATAACAAAATACCTCCTGGAGCTAGGAAATTCACTACTGCCATACCTACTCCAACACCCAACGCAACTGCTGTCGCAATTACAAAGGCTTCTAACATTCTAGCACCTCCTGATAAATAATCCCCTCGCAATGTATCTCGAATTGCATTTGTAATTGCAACACCAGGAACAAGCGGCATAATTGCACTAATTACTACTGTTTCCAAATGAATTTCAGACAGTACACTGCACAATATAAGAGAACTTACAGCAATTCCCATTGCACTAAAGACATTTAAAATAAATCCTCCAATCTGTAACCGTTTTCCAATTGTCAAAATCAGTGCCAGTATACATCCGATTGCCGCTGAGGCAACAATTTCTTTCAATCCGCCTCCAAACAAAGGAGCAAATCCAGCTGGAACACATATCGTAGCCAAATTATAAAAGCAAACAGAGTATTGCTTTCCTTTGATTGCTTTTAATTCGTTATATGTTTGTTCTAATGAAAGTTCCCCTGCACAGTACTTCCTTGAAATCTCATTTACTTTTACAATTCGGTACATATTGGTTCCTCTACTATGTACACGACGTATCACTGTAATCGTTTCCATATCAGGATGATCAATGGTTGCTGCAATCCCTGTCATAAGAACAAGTGCTTCTGCTACTTGTGTTTGAGCAGTCTTTAAAAAATGCTCCATCGTATCTTCGACACGATAAGTTTCTGCTCCACTGCGTAACATAATTTCTCCTGCAAGGACGGCAACATTCATAAGCAATTTATAATCCATATCTTCCCTCCTAGTTATTTTTCAATATTTTATCATATACATTATAAAAATCACACACCTTTTATAAAAAGGGGACGTAGTCAAATTCAATTTGACTACGTCCCCTTTTTAAATATTTACACTTCTATCTTTGCCTTTACGCCTAACAATTCTTCATTTTCTTTTAAAATAGGTGCAATGACTTGTGTTAAATACGCATCTACTTGCTCACTGGAACGCCCTACATATTTGAGTGGATCCATTGTTTTTTCTAAATCCTCTAACGTCATAGGAAATGCTTCATCTGCTGCAATAAGCTCTAACAGATTATTCTCTAAGCCTTTCTCCTTAACATTACGTCCAGCTTCCATGGAAAGTTCACGAATTCTCTCATGAAGCTCTTGTCTATCTCCACCTGCTTTTACCGCATCCATCATAATATTTTCTGTTGCCATAAATGGAAGCTCTGCCATTAAACGTTTTTCTATAACCTTTGGATATACAACTAAACCATCTACTACATTCAAACATAAATCTAAGATACCATCAATTGCAAGGAATCCTTCTGGAATACTTAAACGTTTATTTGCTGAATCATCCAACGTTCTTTCAAACCATTGTACGGCAGAAGTAATTGCTGGATTCAAAGCATCTATCATAACATAACGAGAAAGGGAAGCAATTCTCTCGCTTCTCATAGGGTTTCTCTTATATGCCATAGCAGATGAACCAATTTGAGATTTTTCAAATGGCTCCTCAATCTCTTTCAAGTGTTGAAGAAGTCTAATATCATTTGAGAACTTATGTGCACTTGCTGCAATTCCTGCTAGTACATTTAAAACTCTTGTATCTACTTTTCTACTATAAGTTTGTCCAGAAACTGGATAGCAAGCCTCAAATCCCATTTTTTCTGCAATCATTGGATCGATTTTATCTATTGTCTCATGATCTCCATCAAATAATTCCAAAAAGCTTGCCTGTGTCCCTGTTGTTCCCTTTGAACCTAATAATTTCAAACTTCCAAGAACATATTCTAAGTCTTCCAAATCCATCTGAAATTCTTGCATCCACAACGTTGCTCTTTTTCCTACAGTTGTTGGTTGTGCTGGTTGGAAATGTGTAAATGCAAGTGTAGGCTGATTCTTTTGTTCCTCTGCAAACTTTGCTAGTTCAGCTATTACATTGACTAATTTTTTCTTCACAAGCTTTAACGCCTCTGACATAACAATTACATCGGTATTATCACCTACGTAACAAGAAGTTGCACCTAGGTGGATAATTCCCTTTGCCTTTGGACACTGTACACCGTAAGCATATACATGGGACATTACATCGTGTCGCACTACTTTTTCTCGTTCTTTTGCTACCTCATAATTAATGTCCTCTGCATGTGCTTTCAGCTCGTCAATCTGCTCCTGCGTAATAGGAAGTCCAAGCTCCTTTTCTGTTTCTGCTAATGCAATCCACAATTTTCTCCATGTTTTAAATTTTTTATCTGGGGAAAAAATATATTGCATCTCCCTACTAGCATAACGCTCAGATAACGGACTTACATAACGGTCATTACTCATAAATCAATCTCCTTTTTACTCTATTCAAATGCCAGACTAATATCCTCTTCTGGCACCTCCATTGGATAGTTGCCTGTAAAACAAGCGTCGCAATATCCCAGGCCACCTATCATATCTTTTAATTTTTCTATCTCCATATATCCTAGGGAATCTGCACCAATCATTTCCCGAATTTCTTCTGTAGTATGTGCATGTGCAATTAACTGCTCATTAGATGGTACATCTGTCCCAAAGTAACATGGATATAAAAATGGTGGGGAACTAATCCTTACATGTACTTCTGTAGCTCCTGCTTTTTTTAACATTTTAATAATATTTGCACAGGTAGTTCCTCGTACAATCGAATCGTCTACCATGACAATTCTTTTTCCTTTTACCACCTCTGAAATTACATTCAATTTTATTTTTACACTAGACTCCCTCTCACTTTGCTTTGGCTTAATGAAGGTTCGTCCTACATAGCTATTCTTGTGAAAAGCCATGCCGTAAGGAATTCCTGACTGCTCAGAATAGCCTTTCGCTGCAACAAGTCCCGAATCTGGAACTCCAACTACTAAATCTGCCTCTACTGGGTATGACTCTGCCAACGCTTTCCCTGCGATAATTCTAGACTGGTATACATTGACTCCATCTATCACACTGTCTGTTCTAGCAAAATAAATATATTCAAAAATACATCTTGCTTCCTGCTCCTTAGGAAGTGCCATACTCATATCAGAAGAAACACCGTTCTTCGTAATACTTACAATTTCTCCTGGAAGGACATCTCGAACAAATTCTGCACCTACTGCTGCAATTGCACAACTTTCGGATGCTAAAAAATATGTATTTCCTCGTTTTCCAATACACAATGGCTTTAATCCAAAAGGATCTCTTGCACCAATCATCTTTCTAGGACTACTAATGACAAGTGCATAGGCTCCTTTAATCTTTTTCATTGCATTCTTGACAGCATCTTCTGCTTTAGAAACATTTAGTCTTTCACGGGCTATATAGTATGCAATCACCTCTGAATCAATTGTAGTTTGAAAAATAGCCCCTGTTTGTGACAATTCTTCCCTTAACTCAATTGCGTTGACCAAATTTCCATTATGTGCAATTGCAAGAGTTCCTTTTACATAGTTAATTACCAATGGCTGTGCATTCTCAACCCGAGTCCCACCTGCGGTAGAATAGCGAACATGTCCTACTCCTAAATTGCCCTTTAACTCAGATAGAGTCTCTTCGTGAAATACATCATCTACATGTCCCAAGCCTTTTCGGGACAATACCTTTCTCTCCCCATATGTATCTGTCACTGCAATTCCACAACTCTCTTGTCCTCTGTGCTGCAATGCAAAAAGTCCATAATATACAGATGCTGCTACATCTCCACCATCCATATCATATGCGCCAAATACTCCACATTCTTCCCCAAGTCCTGTAGTAATTCTCTCAAAATCGTTCATGAATGGGCTCCTTCACTTTTTATTGAATTCCAATTCTTTTAAACACTTCCTGGTAAGCATCTTCTACATTGCCCATATCACGGCGAAAACGATCCTTATCTAATTTCTCCTGTGTCTTCTTATCCCATAAACGACAAGTATCTGGTGAAATTTCATCCGCTAAGATAATCTCTCCATGATAACGTCCAAATTCTATTTTAAAATCAATTAAATCAATTCCCGCTTCATCGAAGAATTTCTTTAATACTTCATTAACCTTAAATGCATATTTAGTAATTTTATCGATTTCTTCCTTCGTTGCAGCTCCAATTGCAATTGCAAAATAATCATTAATCATTGGATCTCCAAGGTCATCATCTTTATAACTAAATTCTAAAGTAGGAGCTAAGAGTTTTGTTCCTTCTTCAATCCCAAGCTTTTTAGAAAAGCTTCCTGCTGCTACATTACGAATGATTACTTCCAATGGAACAATTTCTACTTTTTTTACTGCGGTTTCACGGTCACTTAACTCTTCTACATAATGTGTAGGAACACCTTCTTTTTCCAGAACTTGAAAAATATAGTTTGTCATACGATTATTCACTACACCTTTTCCAACAATCGTGCCTTTCTTTTCTCCGTTGAATGCTGTTGCATCGTCTTTATAATCAACGATTACTACGTCTGGATTTTCTGTTGCAAATACCTTTTTTGCTTTTCCTTCATAAAGCTGCTCTAATTTTTTCATACATTTACACCTATCCTTTTCATTTTTTCATTCAACGTGTTCTGCTATTGTCTAGCAGTCCCGCAGATAAATTATAATACAAGGCAGGGGGAAAATCAATATACCCCCTGCCTTGTATTATGCTTTGTGTTATTATTTATTTTTGCATTATAAATAAGTTTCACTTATATTTTTCATCTTTTATTTAGTTTTACTTATTTATTTTCCATTTTTCCTAAAAATTCTTTCATTCGTATATGCTCTGAACAAAATACCTCTTCTGGAGTTCCGCTAACAGCAATACGTCCTTTATCCATAAACACGATTTGATCTGCCACATTTCTTGCAAAATTCATCTCATGGGTTACAATAACCATTGTCATATTTTCCTGTGCCAAATCTTTGATTACTTTTAAAATTTCTCCTGTTAACTCTGGATCCAATGCAGAGGTAGGCTCATCAAAAAATAACATATCTGGGTGCATTGCTAATGCTCTTGCTATAGATACCCTCTGCCTTTGTCCACCAGATAATTGGTATGGGTATACATTTTCTTTTTCTTCAAGCCCCATCTTCTTCAGTAAAACTCTCGCCTCTTTATATACTTCCTCTTTCTTTCTTTTCTGCACTTTTATAGGTGCATCTGTAATATTTTGCATAACAGAAAAATGTGGAAATAGATTAAAATTTTGGAATACTAACCCAAAGCTGCCTTCATAGTTAATTTCTCCGCTATCTTTTGTTTCTAGCCCTGTAGCACAGCGTAATAATGTAGATTTCCCTGAGCCAGATGGTCCAATAATTGCTAACACTTGCCCCTTCTCTACATTTAAGGAAATGTCTTTTAATACTTCTATTTCCCCAAAGCTTTTCCTTAAATTTTTAATTTGTAGAAGACTCATGACACTTCCTCCTATTTATAATACTCTAATTTTTTCTCTATCAACTCCATCATAACAGCAACGATTAAGTTGAATATGTAGTAAAAAATTCCTGCTGCTACAAAAGGTACCATGGAAACCTGTGATGCTGCTATTTGTTTTGCTGTTGTAAACATTTCTGGAATCGCTATTACAAATGCCAAAGAGGTATCCTTTACAAGGGTAATCACTTCATTTGTAATAGATGGAAGAATTCTCTTAATGGCCTGTGGAAATATAATTCTAAAAAATGTTTGTATTTTATTGTATCCTAATAACTTAGCCGCCTCATACTGTCCCCTAGAAATGGACTCAATTCCTCCTCGATAAATCTCAGCAAAATATGCTGCGTAATTTACTGCAAAACCTATCAGTACTGCTGGTAAACGATATTCTGTAGAAATTTGCATACCAAATAAGTAATAAGGTCCGTAATATACAACCATCAGCTGTAACATCAGAGGTGTTCCCCTCATAATAGATATATACGTTCTTACTAACCAACGCAATGGTAAAAATTTTGACATTCTTCCAAATGCAACGACTAATCCCAAAACAAGAGAAACTACCAAGGTAACGATAAAAATTTCTACTGAAACAACTAATCCTGCACTTAATTCTTTTACTATCATTCCAAAATTCATGTTCTATCCATCCTTACTTTCCAAGACAAACTGTTTCATCTGTACCCCATTTTTTTGCAATTTCCATAAAGGTACCATCTTCTGCCATTTCATTTAATGTTTTCTGCACAGTATCTCTTAATGTTTCATTTCCCTTTTTGAAGCCTATTCCATATTCTTCAGAAGAAATGCTCTCATCTAACATAACAAAGCCATCTCCTCTAGATTCCATCTGATACTTTGCTACTTCCTGATCTAGTACAACTGCATCTGCTGCACCTGCTTCCAAATCCATAAATGCAGTATTATATTCTGCAACCTGTGTCAAACTTCCAAATGTTGCTGTTAAATCAGCCCTTTGCCCTTCCAAGGCTTTCAATCCTGAAGAATCTACTTGTACTTCTACTAACTTCCCTGCTAAATCTTCTAAAGATTGAATTTTTGAATCTTCTCTCACAACTACGACTTGACTGTTACTAACATAAGGATCTGACCATGTGTACTTATCTAAATTGCTCTCTTCCATAGAAAATCCATTCCAAATACAATCAATTGTGCCTGAATTTAATTCCATATCTTTTGAATCCCAATCAATCGGCTGCTTTACCAGCTCCCAGCCATTTCTATCACATACTTCTTGAGCTAAATCCAAATCAAACCCTACGTATTCACCACTCTCATCTTTATATCCATATGGTGGGAAATTTGCATCAAATCCAACTGTAAATGTATTGCTATTTCCTTTTGTTTCATCTGCTACAATATCTTTTGTTTTTTTTGTATTTTCTTGTGTACCACATCCTACAATTGCTGTAGATAATAATAATCCAATTCCCAACATACATACCATTTTCTTTTTCATAATTTATGCTCCTTTCATTCTCTACTATATTATCACTTTACCACATTAAATTTTTTATTATATTAACACACTCTTTTTTATATGTCAACAAAGAAAAACCAATTTCCTCTCTTTCATGCAAAAAGGCAGGATACCTTCCTTTTTATGGGAACATATCCTACCTAATTTTTCATATTTTAATTTTCTCATCTATCCTTTTAATCGCTTTTCAATATCTGATGCACTATATAATACATCTGTTACAATCACTTTATCTCCCTGGATTACAAAAAAGATAGAATAATTATCTATCAACAATCTTCTCATCTCTTTGCTTCGTTCTGGCTCGGATTCCATAATACGAATTCTCTCAGCCATAGTATCCAATGTCAAAATAGCATCTGCAATTCGGTTGTATTGATCCATAGCATTTTCTGGTGCTTGAAGGATATAGGCAATGTGATTGTATAATTGCTCCATATCAACCAATGCTTCGTTTGTAATCTCAACCGTATATTGTTTCATATCAATGATTCTCCCTAAATTTTGCAAACGCTTCCGCTGCATTTTGCACTCTTCCCGCAACTATATCATTATAACC
>JAHLFA010000077.1 GCA_018883985.1 Candidatus Ruminococcus intestinipullorum
ATTTTGGTTTCATTAATTACAACAGCAATTCATGAGGTTATGCATATGATATTTGCTCATACATGGGGAAAAAAAGTTGGAGGATTAAGGATAAAGCTAAAGAGTTCTATAGCGACTGTTTCTATGAACCATATATGGTGTTGGTCATTGATAGGAAGATTATCTGCAGTAACAGCTGGTATAGTATCTGATTTATTTTTATTATTTTTGTGTTCAATACTTCGTTTATATTTTGATAATTGGGAATTATCAGCCTTAGCTTCGATACTATGGGTTAGAATTTTATGGCAATTTCGCTTTAATAGAAACAGTGATGGACGTTTAATTGCTATGATGAGTTTAGATAATCCTATAATTTCTGAGAGTGTCGATGATCCTTTTGTTAAAAAGAGTGAAGTTATTACATGGAAAATATTGAATGGAATAGGAATTATTGTAGAAATTATTATAGTGGTTGGTTGGATTATACCTTTTATATTAGATATTTGTTCTTTTACAATGATAGTATAGTTCACATAGGAGATAGTGTATGAAAAGAGAGGATTTAATTATTGATTCGATTAGCAAGACGTATAAAAAAGGTAAAATAAAAGCGAATAATAATATTTGCATCAATATACACCCATCAGAAATTACTGCATTAATAGGTCATAATGGTGCGGGAAAGAGCACTTTATTGAATCAAATCATAGGAAATGTCAAACCAGATAGGGGAGATATTTTTTATAATGGTATCTCCTTTGTAAGAAATTCTAGAAATGCAAGAGAGAGGGTATCTATGATGCCTCAGTTTTATGCACCTTTAGAAGGTGTGACATTAAGGCAATCTATAGAAACAATATCAAGAATAAAAGGTGCCTCAAGTAAGGAAGTACATTTGTATACTAATGAAATTCTAAAATATTTAGAAATAGAACAATGGGAGAATAAATCAGGAAATAATTTATCAGGAGGATTACAACGTTTGACATCTTTTGCTATGGCAGTAGCATATCCATCTGATATCATTTTACTTGATGAACCAACGAATGATGTTGATCCTATTCGTCGCAAGTTAGTGTGGCAATATATGAGAAAGTTAGCACAAGAGGGACATATAGTTTTTGTGGTGACACATAATTTGCTTGAAGTTGAACAATATGCAGATCGTTATATATTATTAAATAGGGGAGAAGTAATACGTGACTCCTCTACTTTATCCCTCAGTAAAGAGATTGGGTTAAATGTAATGACTGTATTATTTAAAGAAATGAATAGTGTAAAAGATGTTCCACGTAATAAATCTTGTAAAATTGAAAAAGAACAAATGCGAATAACATTGATATTATCAGAAGAACAGATTTCAAGTGCAATAGATTGGGTATTAACACTAACAAAACAGGGTAGGGTTTTAAATTATAAATTATCATCTGCTTCATTAGATGAATTATATGGAGGAATGATAGATGGAAACTAATTTACTATCATCAAGAAAAACAACCTATATATATAAACTATGGGCAGTAATGAAGTGGAGTTTGTTGAGACATAAGTATTTGTTGCCAACCTTTAGTTTAGCACAGGCAGTGCTTTCCATTGCTATAATATACGGAATGGCATTATTTCTTCCAGAGATTACTGAAGAAAATGCTATTTATTTATCAGCGGGTGCATTATCATTAGATATTATAGCTGTAGGATGTGTACTTGCACCACAGATTATAAATGAGTCAAAGTTAAATGGAATATTTATATATCAAAGGACACTTCCAGTTTCTAGAAGCTCAATTCTTCTTGGAGATATAATTATATGGGAAATTGCAGCAATACCAGGAATCGTTATAGGATGTATAACGGCTACCATACGATTTGATATATGCTTAGATATATCAATTCTGAGTTGTTTAGTATTTTTACTTGCTCAATTTACAACTATTTGTATTGGTTTTTGCATAGCATATTGGTTTCCAACTAACGTAATGGCATTAGTAACTCAAATAATTATGATTGGTGGACTTTTATTTTCACCAATTACTTATCCAGTAGAGAGACTTCCTGAATGGACTATTTATATTTATCAAACACTACCATTTGTTCCAATAAGCAATCTAATACGTACAGTTTTGTTTCATACAAATACTATATATTTATACGATATTCTAAATGTGTTTATCTGGACATTAATTACTTATGTGTTATCTCTTTGGGCATTATCTAAGAAGGAGTAAAAAACTCCCCATCCTTAATTTTCAAAAAGGAGGGGGAGTTTTTACATGATAAAATCTAATACCTATTGTAAGAAAATATGTCCTAAACTTTCAAAAGTGGTTGCTTATATTCATTATGAAAAGCTGTTTTAAATTTGTCTGTGACAACAGACTCATACAAATTAGAAGCTAAGATATCATGATGAAGCATTTGTTGGCCTAGTGCAGAGATTGAATCCGTGTCTGATAAGCGTGTCAGTAAAGGAATCGAAGCATTCTGTGAGATAAAAGAGATAATCTTCGTATCTGCTTTACGAAAACCTAACAGTCTAGCGTAGAAATGATATCCATTTTGTATATAGTTTTCTACATTATTCTTTTTAATACCGAGCATAATATGCAATAAAGCTCGATTAATACGTGTATGGGTAAGTTCTCTAGTTTTTAATAGCTCACAAAATTGTTTATAGTTGAAAAAATTATTAAGCTGGTTATGAATT
This sequence comes from Candidatus Ruminococcus intestinipullorum, assembly GCA_018883985.1. Taxonomy (GTDB): domain Bacteria; phylum Bacillota; class Clostridia; order Lachnospirales; family Lachnospiraceae; genus Mediterraneibacter; species Mediterraneibacter intestinipullorum_A. The sequence continues at coordinate 2,687 of JAHLFA010000077.1, forward strand.
CTATATGCCAATTCCTCAGATACATCCATGTAGTGAGTAAGTGCCTGTGGGGTTTTGTTCAACAATTTATATTTCAACAGTATAGAAAAATCATTTTGATAAATGGGATATAATACCTTATGATAATCCTCCAAAATTTCTAGACAAGTAGGTGGTACTTGGTCTTCTAAAGAATTTAGAATATTGGAAAATGATATATTATCAAAGGTTCCGCCTGTAAATTCTGTTTCAATAGCAGAACTAGAGTAAGCCAGCAAAGAACGAATAGCAGAAGCAGAGCTATAGTTTCTTTGAAGCTTTTCATCATGATAATGTGATTCTAAACGTTGAATCGTAAATGGAACGATATTACTATTTAAAACTTTTAATGCTTTTAAATATTCAATTCCTAAAATATTGTTTGGGTCGTTCAATAAAGATGTGGAAGGGTCACAACCTAAAAAAGTGGATAAAGCCTTTTGTCTAGCAACAGGAAAAGACATCCCAGCTTTTAAATTCTTTTTAAGAAGATTTTTATATTCTGTCGGTTCTTCGCATAAAATATTTGCAATTTTTTGCAAGCCCTCTATATCGTTAGATTCACTTCCAAAACAAAGGGAATCGACAATCCCTAATTGTTCAAGAAAGGAAACAGCTCCTAAGGCGAATAATTCGGCACTTGCAGTTGCATAGCAGATTGGAAGTTCAAATACAGCAGAAGCGCCACATTTTAGAGCCATTTCTGCACGGAGATATTTGGGCATAATAGCGGGAGTGCCTCTTTGCACGTAATCCCCACTCATAATAACAACAACAGCGTCAGCCTGTGTAATCTCTTTTGCCATCTGGATATGATACTCGTGTCCATTATGAAATGGATTATATTCTGTAATTAAACCGACAATTCTCATAAAAATCTCCTTGTATATCATTTTATTACCCATTATACTATAAATCAGCAAGAAGAACAAATGAAAAGAGGTGTATGGAGTGAAGGAAAAGATTATATCGTTATTAGAAGAACGAAAGTATAAAGAGTTAAAGGCAGTGTTAGAAACCATGCACCCTGTAGATATCGTGGAAATGTTGGAGGATTGTCTTCAAGAAGATGAACTGGATGAAAAACAGATGATATTGCTATTTCGACTTTTAGCAAAAGAAGAAGCAGCAGAAGTTTTCACAGATATGACGAGTGATACAAGGGAAATTCTAATCAATGCATTGACTGATTCTGAGTTGGAAGAAGTTATGGAAGAGATGTATGTGGATGACACTGTAGATGTATTGGAGGAAATGCCTGCAAATGTAGTAGACAGACTATTAATGGCTACGGATGAGGAAACACGCCGTCAAATTAATGGACTGTTAAATTATCCAGAGGATAGTGCTGGAAGTATTATGAATGTAGAGTATATCAGCCTTCGAAAAGAAATGACAGTTGCAGATGCAATTTTAAAAATTCGTCAGGTTGGTATTAACAAAGAAACCATTTACACTTGCTATGTGACAGAGAAGAAAAAATTAATTGGTGTAGTAGACGTTAAAGACATTCTGACATCAGGTGAAGCAAGGCTGATTGAGGAAATTATGGATGAAAATTTTGTCTATGCAAAGACGTTAGATGACCAGGAAACGGTAGCAGAGCGTATTAGAAAGTATGGGTTGATAGCAATACCGATTATAGACCATGAGATGTGCATGGTTGGAATAGTTACAGTTGATGATGCCATGTTCGTTTTGCAAGATGAGGCAACAGAAGATATTAGTATGATGGCAGGTGTTAGTCCAAATGAAGGTTCTTATTTTGAAACATCCGTCTTTCAACATGCAAAAAACAGAAGTTTTTGGCTTATGTTTTTAATGCTTTCCGCAACCGTTACAGGGGAAATTCTTGGAAGATATGAGGCGGCTATGGCTGTTATGCCCGTATTAATTACTTTTATTCCTATGCTCATGGGAACGGGAGGAAATTGTGGCTCTCAAAGTTCTACACTGGTAATTCGAGGAATTGCAGTTGGTGAGATAGAGTTTAAAGATATTTTTCGAGTGATTTTTAAGGAAGTACGAATTGCACTTGTAGTTAGTTTTGTCTTAGCATGTGTCAATGGATTAAGGATTTATCTTATGTATGACGGAGATGTAATGCTTGCACTCGCCATTGGAATTACCATGATCGCAGTAATCGTGATGGCGAAAGCGATAGGATGTATCTTGCCGCTTACAGCGAAAAAGCTTGGGTTAGACCCAGCAATTATGGCAGCACCATTGATTACTACAATCTTAGATACTTGTACTATTTTGGTATATTTTCAAATTGTAACAGCAATGTTTCATATTTAGATGTGAAAGAGATTGTATTTAAAAATACACATAGGAGCCACTTGTATAAAAAAATATTTGCGTTATAATAAAAATAGTGAAAGAAAGGAAAGGGGCTTTAAAAATGGCATTTATCGATGAAATTAAAGCAAAAGCAAAAGCAAATAAAAAAACAATTGTCCTTCCAGAAACAGAAGATGTAAGAACATATAAGGCAGCAGAGGCAGTTTTAAGAGACGGAACTGCTGATTTGATTTTGGTAGGAAGTGAAGAAGAAATCCAGAAAAATGGAGCAGGATATGATATTTCAGGAGCAGTTATTGTAGACCCTGCAAAAAGCGAAAAAACAGAATCATATATTGCCAAGTTGGTAGAACTAAGATCGAAAAAAGGTATGACAGAAGAACAAGCAAGAGAGCTTCTTCTAACAAACTATTTATACTACGGAGTGATGATGGTGAAGATGGGTGATGCAGACGGAATGGTATCTGGAGCATGTCATTCTACAGCAGACACACTTCGTCCATGTTTACAGATTTTAAAAACTAAGCCAGGTACAAAATTAGTATCAGCATTCTTTGTTATGGTAGTGCCTGATTGTGATTTAGGAGCGGATGGAACATTTATTTTTGGAGATTGTGGTTTGGAGCAAAATCCAGATTCTGAAAAGCTTGCTAATATTGCGCTTTCTTCAGCAGAGTCGTTCAAACTTTTGACAGGAAAAGAGCCAGTTGTAGCAATGCTTTCTCATTCTACAAAGGGAAGTGCGAAACATGCGGATGTAGATAAAGTTGTAGAAGCAACAAGAATTGCAAAAGAATTGGCACCAGAATTGAAATTGGATGGAGAACTTCAATTAGATGCAGCGATTATCCCAGAGGTGGGTGCTTCAAAAGCACCAGGCAGCGAAGTTGCAGGACAAGCGAATGTATTGATTTTCCCAGATTTGGATGCTGGAAATATTGGATATAAGTTAGTTCAAAGATTAGGGAAAGCTGAGGCATATGGTCCTTTAACACAGGGGATTGCAGCACCAGTTAATGATTTATCTCGTGGATGTAGTGCAGAAGATATTGAGGGAGTTATTGCAATTACAGCAGTACAGGCTCAGGCACAATAATCAATAGAGCTTAAAAGATAAAAACAATTAGATGATAAAATCTTGGGAGGAAAAAGATGAATATTTTAGTAATTAACTGTGGAAGTTCTTCTTTGAAGTTTCAGTTAATCAATTCAGATTCAGAAGAAGTACTTGCTAAGGGACTTTGTGAAAGAATTGGTATCGATGGTCGTTTGACTTATCAGCCAGCTGGCGGAGTAAAAGAAGTTTCTGAAAAAGCAATGCCAACACATACAGAGGCTATTGCGTATGTAATTGATGCTCTTACAAATGAAGATACAGGTGTAGTATCTTCTTTAAGTGAAATCGAAGCAGTAGGGCATCGTCTTGTACATGGTGGAGAGAAATTTGCATCTTCTGTTATCATTACAGATGAAGTGAAGAAAGCAGTAGAAGAGTGTAATGATTTGGCACCTTTGCATAATCCAGCAAACTTAATTGGAGTAGCTGCTTGCGAAAAATTAATGCCAGGTACACCAATGGTTGCAGTGTTTGATACTGCATTTCATCAGACAATGCCAGAAAAAGCTTATATGTATGGTTTGCCATATGAATACTATGAAAAATATAAAGTAAGACGTTATGGTTTCCATGGTACAAGCCATAGTTTTGTATCAAAAAGAGCGGCAGAGTTACTTGGAAAATCTTATGAAGAAACAAAAACAATTGTTTGTCATCTTGGAAACGGATCTAGTGTATCAGCAGTATTAAATGGAAAATCTGTAGATACTTCCATGGGATTGACTCCTTTAGAAGGTTTGGTAATGGGAACACGCTGTGGGGATATCGATCCAGCTATTATGGAGTTTCTTGCACAAAAAGAAGGATTAGACATTGTTGGTATTACAAAAGTATTAAACAAAGAATCAGGAGTTTATGGATTGTCAGGTGGATTATCTAGTGATTTCCGTGATTTAGCTGAGGCTTCAAGTGAAGGAAATGAAAAAGCAAGAATAGCATTAGAAGTGTTTGCATATAGAGTAGCAAAATACATAGGTTCCTATGTTGCAGCTATGAACGGAGTTGATGACGTTGTATTTACAGCAGGTATTGGAGAAAACTCTTGCTTGATTCGAGAAATGATTTGTAAGTACCTTGGATACTTAGGGTTTGAATTTGATGCAGAGCAAAATAACAAATTACAAGGAATCGAAGGTGAGATTTCAAAAGAAGGTTCAAAAGTTAGAGTATTTGTTATTCCTACAAATGAAGAGTTGGCTATTGCAAGAGAAACATTGGCACTTCTTTCATAAGTAGAAATGATACAAAGAAAAGTATTTGCAGATATATTATAGCAGCAGAAAAATCAGTACAATATTTAAAAGAATTTTGTTGACAAACAAAATTTACGTGATATAATAATCAAGGTATGAATAGGAGTAATGTAAAATGTTAATTAACCTATCAGACGTTTTATCAGAACAGCATAAAACAGTCGAAGAAACCGTGGAATTAGAATTGGAAGAGTTTTCTGCAAAGTTTGGAAGATTTCCAATTATTTCAAAAAGTCCAGTTTATGTAAAAGTAGAACATGTAAAAGACAGAGAGCTTGTAGTATATGCGAGAGCGAATCTTTGTATGGAGATTCCTTGTGATCGCTGTTTGGAACCTGTTCATCAAAATTTTGAGTTGGATTTTACAAAGCGAGTAGATTTGAGTGTGTCAGATGCTGAACTGACAGAAGAATTGGATGAATCAAACTTTATAAACGGATATCATCTTGACGTGGACAAAATGCTCTATAATGAGATATTGATAGGATGGCCGACGAAAGTTCTATGCAGTGAAGACTGTAAGGGCATTTGCAATGTTTGTGGTCAGAATCTAAATATGGGTACCTGTGATTGTGAAGACACAGGGCTTGACCCAAGAATGTCAGTTGTCCGTGAATTGTTTAAGAATTTTAAGGAGGTGTAACCTATGTCTATCTGTCCAAAGAACAAATCTTCTAAAGCAAGAAGAGATAAGAGAAGAGCTAACTGGAAGATGAGTGCTCCAAACTTAGTAAAATGCAGCAAGTGTGGAGAACTTATGATGCCACACAGAGTATGTAAAGCTTGTGGAGCATACAATAAACGTGAAATTGTTTCCGTTGATTAATTTTAGAAATTAGTTAATATGGGGGCTTCAGAATTGAAGTCCTCATTTTTTTGTATTATCTGGGGAATTCAGAAGTATTTCATATTGATTTTTAGAGTGATGTTTAGTAGAATGAATGCAGTAGCGTTAGGAGGTAGAGAAATGCCCGATATTACAGTAGTAGCCGTAGATGCTATGGGAGGAGATCATGCTCCTGTAGAGATAGTAAAAGGTGCTGTAGAAGCAGTAAATCAAAGAAAAGATATCAAAGTTCTATTAACAGGGTCAGAAGTATTACTAAAGAGCGTATTGGCAGAATATACTTATCCTGAGAATCAGATAGAGATTATAGATGCAAAAGAGGTTATTGAAACAGCCGAACCACCTGTAAAAGCCATTCGTAGCAAGAAGGATTCTTCTCTTGTAGTGGCTATGAACTTGGTAAAGAAAAAGCAGGCAGATGCATTTGTCTCAGCAGGAAGCACAGGAGCAATTCTTGTCGGAGGACAGGTAATTGTTGGCAGGATTAAAGGAGTAGAGAGAGCACCATTAGCACCCCTATTGCCAACGATGACAGGTGTTTCACTCTTGATTGATTGTGGAGCAAACGTGGATGCTAGAGCTTCGCATTTACTACAGTTTGCAAAGATGGGTTCTATCTATATGGAACACGTGATTGGTAAGAAAAATCCAACGGTAGGTATCGTGAACATAGGTGCAGAGGAAGAAAAAGGAAATGCACTCGTAAAAGAAGCATATCCAATGTTGAAGGCATGTAAGGATATTAATTTTATTGGTAGTGTAGAAGCTAGAGAGATTCCTTATGGAGCAGTAGATGTCATTGTATGTGAAGCATTTGTAGGAAATGTGATTTTAAAACTATATGAAGGGGTTGGCAGTGCACTTACAAAGAAGATTAAAAATGGAATGATGGGATCTTTACGCAGTAAGATTGGGGCACTTCTTGTAAAACCTGCATTGAAAGCTACATTAAAGGACTTTGATTCCAGTGGATATGGTGGGGCACCTTTGCTTGGATTGAATGGCCTAGTGGTGAAAACACATGGAAATGCAACATCAAAAGAAGTGTGCAATTCCATTATTCAGTGTGTTACATTTAAAAGACAGAGAATAAACGAAAAGATTCAGGAAGTTATTCAACTGTCACAGGAAGAAAACAAAGAAGATTAGGGAAAGTAAGAAAGGAAAATCATTATGGAATTTGAAAAATTACAGGACATTATCGCAGACGTATTAAACGTTTCCAAATCAGATATTCATCCAGAAACTACATTTGTGGATGACTTGGGAGCAGATTCGTTGGATATTTTCCAGATTATTATGGGTATCGAAGAAGAATTTGATATTGAAATTGATAATGATGAAGCTGAAAAAATCTCAACAGTTCAAGATGCAGTAGAGCAGATAAAAAAAGCAGTAGAATAAGAAGAAGCAAAGAAAGTGTGGATTCTTTGGAATAAAAGTTGGGTGTGCGATTTTTCGTACACCCAAAAATGATATTAAAAGGAAAATCTATATAAGGTGAAAAAATGAGTAAAAAATTAAATGAATTAGAAGAAAAAATAGGATATAAATTTAAAGACTTTTCTCTATTAAAGCAGGCTATGATGCATAGTTCTTATACAAATGAAAAGCATTTGGAGAAGTTTAGATGTAATGAGAGGCTGGAATTTTTAGGAGATGCGGTCTTAGAATTAGTATCCAGTGAATTTTTATTTTTAGAATCACCGAAGGTATCGGAAGGAGAGCTTACAAAGACTCGAGCAAGTATGGTATGTGAACCCTCTTTGGCTATTTGTGCAAAAGATATTAATTTAGGAAGTTATTTATTACTTGGTAAAGGGGAGCAAGCAACAGGTGGACGTGAAAGAAGTTCGATTACTTCGGATGCGTTGGAGGCTCTTATAGGTGCAATTTATCTGGACGGTGGTTTTACTAATGCAAAAGAGTTTATTCATAAATTTATATTGACAGATTTAGAAAATAAAAAACTCTTTTATGATAGCAAGACTATTTTGCAGGAAATTGTACAAGCATCTAAAAATACAGGGATTTCATATTGTTTGATTAAGGAAGAAGGACCCGATCACAATAAATCTTTCACGGTAGAGGTTCATATCGATGGAAGTGTCTATGGTGTGGGAAGTGGAAGAACGAAAAAAGCAGCAGAGCAAGAGGCTGCTTATCGAGCAATCCTAAAGCTGAAAAATGAAAACTAGAATAGGTGATATATGTATTTAAAAAGTATAGAAATACAGGGATTTAAATCTTTTGCAAATAGAATCAAGTTTGAATTTCCAAATGGAATTACGGGAATTGTAGGGCCAAATGGGAGCGGAAAGAGTAACGTCAGTGATGCAGTACGCTGGGTATTAGGGGAGCAAAGAGTCAAACAGCTGCGAGGAGATTCCATGCAAGATGTTATTTTTTCTGGAACAGAGAATCGCAAGCCATTAAGCTATGCATCAGTTGCTATTACGTTAGATAATGAAGATGGAAAGCTTCCTGTTGAGTATGCAGAAGTGACCGTTACGAGAAAATTATATCGTTCAGGAGAAAGTGAGTATTTGATGAATGGTACTCTATGCCGTCTAAAAGATATACAAGAGCTGTTTTATGATACGGGAATTGGAAAAGAAGGATACTCTATCATAGGGCAAGGGCAGATTGAACGTATTTTAAGTGGAAAGCCAGAAGAACGCAGAGAACTTTTTGATGAAGCAGCAGGAATTGTAAAATTTAAGCGTAGAAAACAAATTTCGCTGAAAAAGTTAGAAGAAGAGCGTCAAAATTTAGTCCGTGTAAAGGATATTTTATCAGAATTAGAAAAACAAATAGAACCTTTGCATAGACAATCAGAGAAAGCAAGAGAGTATTTAAAAAAGAAAGAACAATTAAAAATTTATGATATTAATTTATTTCTTCTAGAGGGAGAGCATTTAAGGAATATCATAGAAGATGTTGAAAAAAAATTGGCACTTGTAGGAGCAGAATTAGAAGAAGCCAACGAAAAATATGCATCTATGAAATCGGATTATGAAGCTGTAGAAAAAGAAGCGAAGACAATGGAAGAGTCTATTGAAAAAACAAGAGAACAGCTTCACGAAACGACACTATTTAAGCAACAATTAAAAGGGCAAATAGAAGTTCTAAGAGAGCAAATTCACGCTATGCAAGCCAATATAGAGCATTATCAAAGTCGATTGCAAGTACTTCAATTGGAAATAAAGCAGCGAGAAACACAAAAGATAGAGTTTCTAAAAGAGAAAGCGTCAGTAGAAGAATCGTTAGAAAAAGTATCTAAAGAGCAGGCATTTGTACAAGAAGAATTAAAAGAATTACAGATACAAATGATACAAATAGAAACTGAGATGGAAGAAAATAAGTCCGAGATTATGGATATTTTAAGTGGACGAGCATCTACTGAAGCTAAGATACAGCATTTTGAAACTACAAGAGAGCAAGTTACAACTAGAAGAGCCCAATTACATCGAAACATGTTGGAGGTATCAAGCGAGGCTGCACAGTATCAAGAAGAGGGTGCTAAATTTACAAAAGAGATTGCAAAGATTATGGAGGATGCCACAGGATATCAAAAGCAATTAGAACAAAATGAAAAGCAGCTGGAGCAGTTACAAACAGAATTAAGGAAAAAACAGGATGTATTCCAGCAAGGGCAGATTACGTATCATAGGGAAACTTCCAGATTAGAATCCTTGAAAAACTTAGTAGAACGTTATGATGGCTATGGAAGTAGCATACGTAAGGTTATGGGAAGAAAAAAAGAGGAATCGGGAATCATAGGGGTTGTAGCAGATATTATTAAAGTGGAGAAACAGTATGAAGTAGCAATCGAAACAGCCCTTGGCGGAAGTATTCAAAATATCGTAACTGATACAGAAGAAACGGCAAAGCGTATTATTTCTTATCTAAAGGAGAAGAAGTATGGTCGTGCTACATTTTTACCTTTAACAAGTATACAAGGTGGTGTAAAGATTGCATATCCAGAGGTCTTAAAAGAGTCTGGTGTTATTGGATTAGCTCATACATTAGTACAGGTAGAGGAAAAATTTTTAGGATTGGCAAATCAGCTTCTTGGTAGAACTGTTGTAGTAGAAAATATAGAACAAGGGATTTCTATTGCAAGGAAATACAAACAAGCTTTACGATTAGTGACATTAGAGGGGGAACTTTTGAATCCTGGAGGTTCTATTACAGGAGGAGCCTTCAAAAATACAAGTAATTTATTAAGCAGACGTCGAGAAATTGAGGAGCTTGAAGACAGCGTTCTTTTATTAAAAGAGGAGCTTAAAGAGGCACAAAAAAGTATTTCCTCTTTAAAACAGGAAAGAGCATCATATTATGTGAAGAATGATCAAATACAAGAGGAATTACGAAAGCTCTCTGTAGAAGAAAATACAGCTCGTATGAATTTAAAGCAAATGCAAAATAAGCATATAGAGTCAAAACAAAAATATGATACATATAGACAAGAACAAGAACAATTAGAAAATGAGGTTAGAGAGCTTCAAAAAAGCAAAGATTCTCTTTGTATTGAGTTGGAAACTTCTAAAAAACGGGAAGAGGAACTAAAGAATTACGTAGAGAATCAGCAAATTAAGCTCAAAGAAGAGCGTTTGAAAGAGTCTGAAAAGCTGAAAGCGGTGGAAAAAGCAAACCTGACAGCTGTAGGGCTAGAACAGCGTAAGAAGTTCCTATTGGAAAACATTCAGCGTTTAGAAGAAGAGTATAATAAGCTCCAAAGAGAGAGTGAGGAAGTTGTCGGTTATAAAGAAAATTCAGGAGATGATATTCAGGAAAAAGAGGAAAAAATTCAATTATTAGAAGGGCAGATGGAAGCTTCTAGAAACTCTATGATGAACATTGAAAACCTGATTGTAGAACAAACGAAACAACGGGAAGCATTGGCCTTAAAGAACAAAGAGTTTTTGGAAAGTAGGGAAGTATTAGCCCAACAATTGCATGATTTGGATAAAGAAAAGTTTCGTCTTCAGAGTCAAAAAAATGGCTATGAGGAGAACTTAGAAAAGCAGATAAATTATATGTGGGAAGAATATGAACTTACATACAATCGTGCGTTGGAACTTAAGG
>JAHLFA010000078.1 GCA_018883985.1 Candidatus Ruminococcus intestinipullorum
AATTACTTATATCTATTCCCCTCTTTGTCAATGCAATCCTATCCCCTTTTATAGAAATAAGATTTTCAAGCTCTAATTCTTCTAATACCTCCCCATATTGCTCTTCTATAGGACACTGAAATTGTTGAGCAAACTGCCGCTTAGAAACACCATTCATTTTACGAAGACCTAGAAACATAAACTCCTCCATTTGGTCTTGTGTAGATAAAACTTCTTTCTCTTGAAAAATTTCTTTTGACTTTCCTGCATTTTCTAAATAAAAAGAAAAATCTCTTGTAATATTGTATCGTGTATTTTCTATGAGAGAGGCAGCTCCTAATCCAATTCCCAAGTACTCTGTACGTTCCCAATACCCTAAATTATGCTTGCATTCCCTTCCTAGTTTTGCATAATTAGAAATTTCGTATCGTTGAAATCCATATTGATTCAATATAACTTCGGTTTCCTCGTACATTTTACGCTCATCGTCTTCATCAGGCAAAGAAAGATATCCCATGGGATCTCTTCTATCTTTATATCTTTCATAAAATAGTGTTCCTTCTTCTATTATTAAACTATAAGCTGAAATATGCTCTGGTTCTAATTGAGCTACAGTCTTTAGCGTTTCTCTCCAGCTTTCTACTGACTGTCCAGGAATAGCAGAAATCAAGTCTATATTGATATTGTTAAAACCAACTTCTCTTGCCATAGAATAGGATTGTAAAAAATCTTGATAAGTATGTATCCTTCCCAACATTTTCAATTCCTCATCATGAATAGACTGCAAACCAAAACTAATTCGATTGATTCCTAACTCTTTCCAACCTTTTAGCTTGTCTAATGTTACAGTACCTGGATTGGCTTCTATCGTAATTTCAGGACAGGAAGCTAGGTGAAAGACTTCTTGTACTTTATTAAAAATTTCCTGTATCTTATGATATGACAAAATGGACGGAGTTCCTCCGCCCACAAAAATACTCGATACCTGATAGATAGATGCCATTTCCTTATAACTTTCTAGTTCTCTTTTCATTGCCTCCACGTACGCATCCTGCTCTTTTCTCCCTACTTTAGCAGAGAGAAAATCACAATATGCACACTTTTGAATGCAAAAAGGAATATGAATATACAATTCCAAATTACGCATCCTTCCACCACCTTTATTTATCATCCAATTTTAATACACTCATAAATGCTTTCTGTGGAATCTCTACATTTCCAACTTGACGCATTCTCTTCTTTCCTTCTTTTTGCTTCTCTAATAGTTTTTTCTTTCGTGAAATATCTCCACCATAGCATTTCGCAAGCACATCTTTTCTCATTGCTCTTACTGTTTCTCGTGCAATAACTTTACTTCCGATTGCAGCCTGAATTGGAATTTCAAATAACTGTCTAGGAATCTCTTCTTTTAATTTTTCACACATCTTTCTTCCACGCTCATAGGCTGTTCCACTATGCACAATGAAAGATAATGCATCGACTTCTTCCTTATTAATTAAAATATCTAGTTTCACAAGCTCTGAACGCTCATATCCTAGCATCTCATAATCAAAAGATGCATATCCTCTAGAGCGAGATTTTAACGCATCAAAGAAATCATAAATAATCTCATTTAAAGGCAAATGATAATGAAGCACTGCCCTCTTTTCTTCTATATACTCCATTCCTTGATATATTCCACGTCTTTCCTGACATAAATCCATAATTGCTCCAATAAATTCTGATGTTACCATAATCTCAGCCTTTACAAGTGGCTCTTCCATATAATCAATCTCAGCAGGGTCTGGCATATTAGTTGGATTTGTCAGTTCAATCACTTCACCATTTGTTTTATGCACTTTGTAAATTACACTTGGAGCTGTTGTAACCAAATCTAAATGGTACTCTCTCTCTAAACGTTCTTGAATAATTTCAAGATGCAAAAGTCCAAGAAATCCACAACGGAAACCAAAACCAAGTGCTACTGACGTTTCTGCTTCATATTGAAGTGCAGCATCATTTAACTGTAATTTTTCCAATGCATCTCGCAAGTCTTGATACTTTGCCCCATCTGCTGGATATAATCCACAGTATACCATAGGATTTACTTTCTTATATCCTGGCAATGGTTCTGCACATGGGTGTTTCGCATTTGTTACAGTATCTCCTACTCGTGTATCTTTTACATTTTTTAAGCTCGCTGTGATATAACCAACCATTCCAGCACTTAGTTCTTCACAAGGAATAAACTGTCCTGCTCCAAAATATCCAACCTCAACAACATCTGCTTGTGCACCTGTTGCCATCATACGAATTGGTGTTCCTTTCTTGACAGTTCCTTCTTTGATTCTACAAAATACGATAACACCCTTATAGGCATCGTAAAGTGAATCAAAAATCAATGCTTGAAGAGGAGCCTGTGGGTCTCCAGTAGGTGCTGGAATCTTTTTCACAATCTGCTCCAATACTTCATCTACATTTAATCCTGTTTTGGCAGAAATTAAAGGAGCATCTTCTGCATCAATCCCTATCACATCTTCAATTTCTTCTTTTACACGGTCTGGGTCTGCACTTGGCAAATCGATTTTATTGATTACTGGAAATACATCCAGATCATGATCCAATGCTAAATACACATTCGCCAAAGTCTGTGCTTCTACTCCCTGTGCAGCATCTACTACTAAAATTGCTCCGTCACAGGCTGCCAGACTTCTAGAAACCTCATAATTAAAATCCACATGCCCTGGAGTATCAATTAGATTAAAAATATACTCTTCTCCATCCTGTGCCTGATACACTGTTCGCACAGTTTGTGCCTTAATAGTAATTCCACGCTCTCTCTCTAACTCCATATTATCCAACACTTGTGACTGCATCTCTCGACTTGTCAAAAGTCCTGTTTTTTCGATAATTCTATCTGCTAGTGTTGACTTTCCATGGTCAATATGTGCGATAATACAAAAATTACGTATTTTATTTTGTTCAATTGATGACATTTTTCTTCCTCCACCTTGTCATTACTTTTCTTCTTTGTTGTCTGCAGATGAAGAGGTTACTAAAAACAACTCTACTGCTAATGTATCTTTCATCATTCCTGTCTTCACAGCCTCTTCTAGCCTTGCCCCCTCTTCTAGGAGTCTATGAAGCCTTTTTAGTGTAAAATATCTCGTTTGCTCCATATACTTTCCTACTGCAAATGGATGTAGGCTCAATTTGGTTGCAATTTCCCTCTTACTATACCCTTTCTTTTGTAAATGTAACACATGAAATAAAGTGCGATATTGCTTTACTAAAAGAAATAGAATTCTCATCGGAGGTTCCTTTAAGGCAAGTAATTCATAATACAAATCTAGTGCCTGCTTTTGCTTTTGTTCGGCTGCTGCGTGAATCATCTCAAAGATATGATTCGTTATTTGCGTAACACAAATGCTGTCCACATCCCCCTTATCAATCACGTCTTTTTGAAGAGTATAGCAAAAAAGCTTTTCCAACTCTTTTTGGATATTTTGCATATCTGTTCCTACTTTATTCAAAAAATATACTGCGGTAGAATCTGCTATCTGCTTTCCTTCTTTTTTTACGTTACTTAGAATCCATTTTTTCAAAATCACTTCATCTTGAAAAGGAAGCTCTACAATATGCCCTTTCGCCTTTACAGCCTTATAAAGTTTGCTCCTTTTATCAATCTCTTCCTCAATAAAAATAAGGTATGTGGTTTCTGGTAGTTCTTGTATATACTCTGCAAGCTCCAAACCAGAACTTTTAAAGAGTCCCGTATTCTCCAAAACGATTAAGCGTCGTGATGCAAAAAATGGCATCGTTTCAGCCAAATCAATCACTTCTTTTATATTCACACCCTTTCCTTCATAGTAGGCATAATTCATCGTATCACCTTTTGGAAGAATCGCTTGAATAAATCGCTCTTTATACTGTTTCTTTAAATAATTCTCTTCTCCATATAAAAGATAAATTTGCTTAAATTGTCCTGTTTTTAAATCTTCATTTAAACTTTTCATACAGCTTATTATATCGAAAACTATTCATTTTTGCAAAATGTTTCTATCGTAGCTTTTCCATTCTTTTCGAGTAACGTAATGGCTCCATCTTTTTGTGTGTTATAGATTCGATATCCATTCCCTTGCAATCTCTGTATGGTTTCCTCATGTGGATGCCCATACTGATTTTCCTCTCCAGCAGAAATCCAGGCAATTTTTGCTTTTAACTGCTCTAAAAATGTATCTGTTGTGGAATTTTTAGACCCATGATGTGCTACTTTTAATATTTGGTAGCATTCCTCATTTGCTTCTTTAGAAAAATTTTTCAAAACTGACGTTAACTCTTCTTCCCCTGTTCCCTCTACATCTCCAGTGAATAAAAAGCTTATATTTCTACTTTCCATAGACAATATCATAGATGCTGAATTTCCCATATTTCCTCTATACTCATTGGAAGGTCCAAGACAAGTAAACTTCATACTCCCATCTCCTACTTGTTTCCCTTTCTCCATTGTAACAACACGCACCCCACACTGTTTTGCCTGCTTTGCCAGTGTTTTTAATGCCTCATCTTGTACAAAAACAGGAGGAAGAACCAAATTTTGAATGCCAATTCCATACTCTGTCGTTTCTAAAATCTCTTGAATGCCATTGATATGATCGGCATCCCCATGAGATACAAATACGTAATCTAATTGCATGACTCCTTGTGATTCTAAATAAGGAATCAAACGATAGGCTGCCACATTCTCCACATCACTGCTGCCTCCATCAATTAAATACGTTCTGCCTTTGGGACTTCTTAGAAAAATACTATCTCCTTGTCCCACATCTACCATAGTCACTTGCAGAAGCCCTGCTCGATGGATTCCAACTGTTTGAAAAAGTAAAAATAATGCTCCTATCATGATGCCTCGTATACGTAACATAGAACAATTCTCCTGATGCTGGCGATAGGTTATATAGATTCCAAATAGAAGCAATAAACTATAATAAAAAACAATCCACCACATTTGAGGTCTTCCGCATACAATTCTAGATTTCGGCAGTTTCATAGAAATTCTACACCCCATTTCATAAAGTATGAGAATCCATTTACAAATTTGAAGTACAAGCCCACCAAGTTTATCTGAAAAAATACAGAGCAATAATCCTACTACCCCTGCACTAAGCTGCAGGGATGTAAACGGAATTAACAATAAATTTAAAAAAACAGAATATGGAGGAAATTCGTAATAATAATATAATAAAATAGGAAGCAGCATAACTGTTACTCCTAAGCTGCTGCATAATTCTCGATAGATTTTTAAAGACGGTTTTGTTTCCCCAAAAAAGATTCTTAATAAAAAGGGAGTTACAACTAAAATTCCTATAATAGCACCAAAAGAAAGTAAAAAACTTGCATCCATAAGATAATATGGTTGTTGTACAATAACAAGCACTGCTGCTATTGCCAAACTTGTTCCCATATCGTAAGGTCTGCCACAAAGATCTGCTCCTACACGGATGAGAAACATAAAAAATGCTCTACTTGCAGCCACTCCTCCACCTATCATCCATAAATATCCCGATAAAAATAGAATACTGATACAACCTGCAATCCAAAAAGGAACTCCTACTTTCCTAAGAATTTGATAGAAACCCAATCCCAAAAAAGACATATGTAATCCTGAAATACTTAGAATATGTGCAATCCCACTTTTTTGATACAGTGTCTTTATTTGTGAATCCATTTCCCCTTTGATACCCAATAAAATTGCACTCATAATTCCTCCATGAGATTCTCCTAGGTGGCGAACAAAAATGGTATTCCCTGCTTCCCGAAAGCATAACATTTTTTCCTGTATAACATGTTCCTTTGTATTTATAATAGAATAGGTTTTTCCAAAAAATCCTGCTCCAATTCCTTGTACTCTATAATACTTTTGACTGTCAAAGTTACCTGGATTTTTTGCTGTTTCAAACAAGAATAATTCTCCTGTAACTTGAATTTTATTTCCAATTTTGGGAATTTCTTTTTGATTTGTTTTTAGATACACCAGAATATCTGATGTGTAATGAATTTTTTGATTTGTTTGTAAAATAGAATTATCTTTTAAATAAAGAAGCCTATACTCACTTCGATTCTCCCAACGCCGTACCGTACCTTGCAATATAATTTCCTTTTGTTTTTCTAACTCTTCAAATGTAGAAGAGGGCTTTGGAAGATTCTCCTCCCGAAAGCCCAAATTCACACTTTGAATGAGAAGATACAACACAGCAATTATGCACAATGGTCTTTTTATCATTCATTTCCTTTCTTCTCAATCCAACTAAAATCTTCTTTTAATGGTTTCGTCAAGTCGATTGTTTCCATATACTTCACTGTTTGTTCTCCATTGATGGAAATCTGTACCATATCAGCTTCTGTTCCCTCAATTAAAGAATTTACCAAAGAATAAATGGTAATCTCTGGACGCACTTCATAAACACTTTTCAAAAAAGTTTTATCAAAGTTAATATAACAAATTCCATCCTTAATCGTTACACTTAGTACATTTACATCTGGATTAATGGACGGATAACGACCATCTGTTTTCGGTCCTTTAATTAGATTTTCCACAATTAATTTTTCCTTTGGAATGTTGCTATTGTACTTTATATCAACTGTTTCTTCTACAAGTGCATTCCCTTCTTTGTTAGAAAAATATAATGTGAACGTTTCTTTTTGGTAAGAACTAGGGGAAGAACCTAAGTTTTGTACAAAGTCATCTCCATTCATATATCCCAAAATCCCACCAGAACTATCTTTTAAATCTTCTCCTTCCACACGGAACCATACGCTAGTAATTCCATCAATCTTTACTAAAGATTGTACGATTGCCCCTCGAACTAAAATCTCCTCTATGGAAGACATTTTTCGGTACTGTGTACTAAAATCTACATACAGAACCTCACCTTCTAAGGTACAACTTCTCACCTCAATGTCCGAGCCAATAGGCGGTGTATATTCTATATCCTCTGCTGGCTTTTGTAATTCATGTAACATAGCTTGTGCCGCCTCAACTGGATCTTCTTGTGTAATCTCATATGTGACCTTTTGTAACCCTGTCCTATCACTGTTTAAACAATAAATATAAGATTCTCCCTTTCCTATGTCTATACGCCTTTTGCAGGAAGAGAGAGAACATACCATACAGATACACACCATGAGGACTCCTATTTTTGCCATCACTTTCATCATAGTTCCTCCTATCCTGCATAAATAAGAGGGATTCTCACTGTAAATGTAGTCCCCTCTCCCTCATCGCTATACACTTTAATAGAACCTCTATGGATTATCACTGCATTTCTTGCAATAGCTAGTCCAAGACCAGTCCCTCCAATTTCTCTTGAATGGGATTTATCCACTCGATAAAAACGTTCAAAAATATGTTCTTGATCTTCCTTTGGAATTCCTATTCCCGAATCCTTTACTCGTACGTAAAAATACTTATGATCTGCATTTAAAGAAACTCGAACCCATCCATTGGATTTGTTATATTTTATTGCATTTTCTACCAAATTAGAAAATGCCAATGTAAGCTTTACTTCGTCAATCTCTGCAGATACAGGCCGAAAGCTTTCTAAAATAACCTCAATATTCTGCTTCTGAGCAATTGGTTTTACTCGCTTCAAAATCAATTCCAATAGCTCATTGATATTTACTTGCTTAATATTTAAGTTTTGTGCAGTCTTATCCATCTTTACTAATGTTAAAAGATCTGTAATGATATCATTCTCTCGATCAATCTCTTTTGTAATATCACTCATAAATTCCTGATAAAGCTCAATTGGCACATTTTCTTGTGCCAACAGAGAATCTGCTAAAACTTTCATAGATGTCAAAGGAGTTTTTAATTCGTGTGATACGTTCGATACAAACTCTTCTCTTGAATCATTGAGCTGCTTTAATCGTCCTAACATTTTATTAAATGCAACAGAAAGCTGCCTTGTTTCTATAAAAGTATTTACATGAAGAATATCTTCTTCATAACCTTCTGTAACATTCTCTATAGATTCTGTAATTTTTGCCAAAGGTCGAACAAAAATCCCCGTAAGCACGCTGCCTATAGACAACACCAGAACAAGAATAACCAATAAAATAGAACCGCCTCTTGTTTGAAGGATATTGATACTATTCATAATCGTATCTGTTGATACACTAACAAGCATCACTCCTTCAACATTTCCTTCCTCAAAGAGAACGGGAGCTGTGACTTCAATATACCGATTGCTCCTATCATAGTGACTGGAGCTTTTGCCCTTTTCTAAACAGGTAATTACGTCTTCTGACAAAGCAATTTTTCCTTCATCTAGACTATACGTATCTTTGATTACCTTCAAATCCTTATTGATAATCATAACCCTGCCGTTATAAATATTGGTTAGTTGCGTTAAATTTGCATCAATTACAGCAGAAGATGGGCTAGTAAGATACTGGCTGCTAATCATTTGATTGCCTAAAATAGTACATTGATTTTGAATCTCTGCAGTTCTTACAGAAACCGCTCTTTTCTCATATGTACGAATAATGCCCGTGTATGCTGCCATACAAGGAATAATTCCTATGAAAAACAGCAATAATATGAGCCAAAATCTCATACTTCTTAACACATGATTTTTAAATTTTACAAAAAGTCTACCCCTGGAAATAATAACCTACCCCCCACTTTGTATGTACAAATTTTGGCTCGCTTGGATTTTTCTCAATCTTCTCTCGCAAACGACGAATATGTACATCCACTGTTCTGGCATCTCCTGGATAATCAACTCCCCATACAATATCCAAAAGATTCTCTCGGCTATATACCTTATTGGGATTCATTGCTAAAAGTTCTAGTACATCAAACTCTTTTGCAGTCAAATTAATCTCAGATTCACCGATAAAAATTCTGCGGCTCTCACAATCCATTCGTAAATTTCCTTTCACGAGCATCTTACTCGTTTGGGCATTCTCCACTCTTCGTGCTGTCCTTCTCATGATTGCCTTAATTCGTGCTTTCACCTCTAAAATATTAAATGGCTTTGTAATATAATCATCGGCTCCATACTCTAAACCTAAAATCTTATCCATATCTTCACTTTTTGCAGTAAGCATTACAATCGGCATATCTGAAAATTCACGAATTGCCTGACAAACTTGAAATCCATCCAATTTAGGCAGCATAACATCTAAAAGCACCAAATCATATTCATTATTTTTTGCATAAGAAAGTGCCTCTTCTCCATCATATGCACAATCTACTTCCATATCATCTTGCTCTAAACTAAAGCGAATTCCTTTTACAATTAATTTTTCATCATCTACTACTAAGATTCTCTTCTTACCCATGCTCTTCTTCCTCTAACTTCTGCCTATACTGTAATCTTGTCCTGAATCTTCAGATATACACCCTCCTTAATCCCTCTAATCTGCATCAGTTCTTCTATACTTTGAAATCTGCCATGCTCTTCTCGATAGGATATAATACTTTCTGCCTTTGATTCTCCTATACCAGTAAGTGTCATCAACTCTTCTTTGCTTGCCGTATTAAGGTTGACTTTCCCTTGCGATACATTCGCATCTCCTGTAAGTGAATTCGACTCCTCTACTGTCGGAATGTAAATCTGCTCTCCATCAGATAAAATACGAGCCTGATTCACAGACTCTGTAACTGCTTCCTCCTTCAAACCGCCCGCCTGAGCTATTACCTCATATAAACGGCTGCCCTCTGGAACTGTATAAACCCCTGGCTGATTAATAGCACCACATATGTGTACTACAATCATTACTTCTTCTGCTGTGTCTACTTCTACCTCTTGTTCTACATCTGGAAGCACTTCCAGGGTATCTGTTTTCTTCTCACATCCTGATACACTCCATATCATAAGTACTACGAAAATAAAGTATATCATTGTTCTTATCTTATTCTGAATATTTATCATAATCCCTCACAATCTATCTTGCCTGGGATTCCCTTTTTTATGGACAATCATATTGTAACGAATAACCTGTCAAATTACAATAGGTGAAACTATATTTTTTACATCTTTGTTACATCTTTATTACATTATTTCCATTGGAAAATTGTCACTCCTACCATTGCAATTCCTAAACCAATCAATTTTCGAAACTCAAAATCTGCTTTATCTACCCCAAACAGTCCAAAAACTTCTATTAAGTATGCAATCGCTAACTGGGAAATAACAATAAACAGTGCTGCTTTCGCTGGCCCTAGCATTCCCATGCTTTTTACAACAGTCCATGTAATTCCTGCACCTATTACACCTCCCAAAAGTACATACCTTGGTTCCACCTTTGTAATGGACATCATATCTGTTCTTCCAGCAAACATCCAAACAGCCACACATGCAAGAAAAGCCGTTAGTTGTACCCAAATATTACTCACCCATAAACCTGTAGTTTTTGTTACTTGTGTATTGAACACCCCTTGTACACTCATCAATGCTCCTGATAAAATTGCAATAAAAAAACCAATCATTGAATCTACCTCCAAAAAACTTTTCTGTTAGTATAACCCAATTCTTGGTTTTTCATTTACCCTTGTAATACTTTTACAAATTTATCAATCATCTCATCAATATGTTCTTTCTTCACAATCAATGGAGGAACAAACCGAATCACATTTCCTTGTGCTGGAATAACCAATACCCCTTCTTTAATCGCTTGTTCCTGCACTTCTTTTACTCGCTGACTCAATACCACCCCTTGCATCAGTCCCATTCCCTTTCGCTCAAGGACACACTCTACCTCTTCTACAAGGTCTTCCAGCCTCTGTGTCAAATATGGTGTAACTTCATTGATATGTTCCAAAAGATGCTCTTCCTCAAAAATATCAATCACTGTTTTCACTGCTGTACAAGACAATGGATTTCCACCATATGTAGTCCCATGGTCTCCTGGCTTTAATGAATGCTGTGCTACTCTTTCACTCATAGCAAAAGCCCCCACAGGAATCCCATTCCCAATACCTTTTGCCATCGTTAAGATATCTGGCTTCACTCCATACTGTTGCCATGCAAACATAGAACCTGTTCTTCCCATCCCACACTGTAC
>JAHLFA010000079.1 GCA_018883985.1 Candidatus Ruminococcus intestinipullorum
CTGATACATAAGGCTGAATTGTAATCCACCCATAGGAAATAGGAAGAGAAAAGTTCTCCCCTAATTTCACCCTTTTTTCTTTTGTATGTACTTCATATTCCTGATAAGAATTTTTAAGCATACCAAGTCGAACCTTCCATTTTCCTATTTGAATGAAAAACTGCTTTCTTTTAGAGTTCTCATAAGATTTTTCGTGATAACTACACGATACGGAATCTTCATATACGATTTGGGTATTGGCATAAATATCCGCATCTGCCTGTTGATACTGATATCCAATTACTTCCCCTGCATCATTTTGCACCTCTACTCGACCTGAAACTAAAAGCTGCCCTTTCTCTACGGTATCTCCTACATGCACTTGTGGCACACCTGCTCTTGTTACAATCTGCGTAATAACACCACTAGAAGAGGCTACTAAATCATTTGGTGAATCCTCCTTTTGTATTTCTTGAAACAAATCTTCATTCTCCTTAATTTGAATCTTTAGACGACTTCCTTCTATTGATGCAGAAACCCATACAATATCGTTGTACTCTTCTCGTATATCTCTTACGATTTTTGCACAATCAATTTGAGATTTTTTCATACAAGGGGATACATTTTTTGTTTTCAAAAATTCCACCAACGCCTCATTGGTCCATTTTTCATTTCCCTCAAAATGAATATCCCAAATAAAGCTGGAATATAAAAAAAGAAGTGCTACACAGAGGAAAAATCCTATAAAAAATACACTTCGATTCTTATATTTTGATACAAAAAAAGGGAATCCATACCGACGAACCAACTGAATTCGTATATGTGTTTTTCTTACAAGTGGCCGAAGTTTACGGAAACCATCTAAATTCATATACAACTCATATGCGTGTTCTCTAGGTGTCAATCCCCATAAATAAATATTATGATGACTGCATAAATTCAAAAATCGTTCTGGAGAATATCCTTCTATTCTAATTTTTACATACCCTTTTGTATAACGAACCATTCTTTTGACCACACGATTACCTCACTTACTATATTCTAGTGCTTGGATGTTGCCTACTATTTTCATTTCGTCATTGGTATAGTACTCTATCTGAAGGTTTTTCCCTTGCACTTTAATTTTTATCCCTTTTGCTTGGATGCGAACTAAAACATCCGTATATTCTATAATTCCTCGATAGTTTTCAATATATAATTCTCCTGTTCCTATAATAGTAAGAACAGAAGCCCCAAGAACAACATCTTTTGGCATACGTGTTGCTTCTGCAAATCGTTCTTTTAGCGAATCTCTCTCTAATGACTTTTTCATGCTCTTTGATCTCTTACTATACATATCTTCTTTCTCAAAATATATGTTCTTTTCATCTATTCTATTCAATCTATTCAAAGAAGAAATATTTCTTTGCGTTAATCTATTAAACTTACTTGCGTTAATAAACTAAAAATGGTAGAATAATTAAAAATTTATAAAATATTAGAAAAGAAGGTGTAATCAATGGATTATAAAATTTCAGGATATCAACCTGAGAAGTTATTTCATTTTTTTGAGGAAATCAGTGCAATTCCTCGTGGTTCTGGCAATGAAAAGGCAATTAGTGATTACCTAGTAGAGTTTGCCAAAGAACGTAATCTATGGTACCACCAAGATGATTTCTATAATGTAATTATTAAAAAACCTGCCACTGCTGGTTCTGAGGCAAAGCCTGCTGTTATGTTACAAGGACATACAGATATGGTATGTGAAAAACTTGCAGGTAGCTCACATGATTTTACAAAAGATCCTCTTGATTTAATTGTAAAGGATGGAATTTTAACAGCAAATGGCACAACTCTTGGTGGGGATAATGGAGCTGCAGTGGCTCTAATGTTAGCTGTTTTGGATGACAATACTTTAAAACACCCTGCATTGGAATGTGTCTTTACTACACAAGAAGAAATTGGATTAAATGGTGCTGCTGCATTGGATAAATCACTTATCACATCTCGTACCATGATTAATCTTGACTCAGAAGAAGAAGGTGTTGCAACTGTCAGCTGTGCTGGAGGACTTCGCTACACACTATCTCGTCCAATTTCTCGTGAAACAAAAGAGGGAACATTGCTTCATTTATCTGTTTCTGGTTTACTTGGTGGACATTCTGGTACAGATATTGACAAAGAACGTCAAAATGCAAACCTTCTTGTAGGACGTATGGTAAATCGTCTTTTCCATACAACAGATGCATTCCTTGTTGATTTCCATGGTGGTACAAAGGACAATGCGATTCCACGTGAATCACAGGCAACACTCCTTTTTGAAAATCCACAAGATGCAGAAAATGCAGAAGAAATTGCTATCAATTTAGGAAAAGATTTCAGTGAAGAAATTTGTCCTTTTGAATCCAATTTCAAATTTGAAGTATCCAAAGAAGTGGGAACAGCCAACGTTTTATCGAAAGAAGATGGGAAAGCTTTTATTACAGCACTGTGCTTGGCTCCAAATGGAATTCAGCAGCGTAATATGAAGCTCAATGGCTTTGTCGTAACTTCTTTAAATCTTGGAATTGCAGATACAGAAGATTCTTGTGCAAAACTTGTATTTGCTCCACGTTCTTCTGTTGTTTCCTTAATGACTGCAATGAAAGAAAAACTTGCACTCGTTGGTGAAACTTTTGGATTTACAGTAGAAACTACTGGCGAATACCCTGGATGGAGCTTTGCAGAGCATTCTCCTGTAAGAGATGTATTTATTCAGAGTTATCAAGAATTGTTCCAAAAAGAATTAAAAATTGAAGCAATTCACGCTGGTTTGGAATGTGGCTTATTCTCCGATGCACTTCCTGGATTGGATGCCATTGCAGTTGGTCCTACCATTATAGGATGCCATACTCCAGATGAATATATTCCATTGGATTCTTTTGCACGTTTCTATGAACTTCTTACAGATGTTCTAAAAAAACTTGCTTAAGCTTTTAAAATTAAATATTGTATTCGGTATTACAATATTTCACACTTTGTATAAAAGGCGGGAAATATTATAATATATTATTTTGCTGTGGTTTCAGATGAATTGGGAAAGAGATTTTGAAAAGAAAGGAAAAACTCGATGTCAAATAATAAAAATGATTTCAAACCGTATATTCCAGCGGATCGTATTGTTCCTGAATTTACGGTAACCTCTATCCTAATTGGTATTTTGCTTGCAATTGTTTTTGGTGCAGCAAATGCATATTTGGGACTTCGTGTTGGAATGACAATCTCTGCATCTATTCCTGCAGCTGTTATTTCAATGGGTGTCATTCGTGTCATCCTTAGAAAAGATTCTATTCTAGAAAATAACATGGTACAGACAATCGGTTCTGCTGGTGAATCTGTTGCCGCTGGAGCAATCTTTACACTTCCTGCACTCTTTTTGTGGGCAGATGAAGGAACAATTGATACTCCAAGTATGTTAACGATTTTCTTGGTAGCTTTTGTAGGTGGTATTTTAGGTGTTGCTTTTATGGTACCTCTTCGTCAAGCACTTATTGTAGAGGAACATGGTACTCTTCCATTCCCTGAGGGAACAGCTTGTGCAGAAGTGTTACTTGCTGGTGAAGAAGGTGGAAGCAAAGCAGGAACTGTTTTTACAGGTCTTGGTATTGCAGCTGTTTATAAGTTTTTAACAGAAGGAATGTTCCTTTTCCCAAATGAAGTAAATTACGATATCAAAAGTTACTCTGGATCTGCAATTGGTATTCAGGTACTTCCTGCACTAGCTGGTGTTGGTTATATTTGTGGACCAAAAATTTCAAGCTACATGCTTGCTGGTGGTGCTTTAAGCTGGTTTGTTTTGATGCCATCAATTGCTTTATTTGGTGCAGATTCTCAGGCAATCTTCCCTGGAACTGTACCAATTGTAGAATTGGCTCCTGGTGATCTTTGGGATACATACATCCGCTACATCGGTGCAGGTGCTGTTGCTACTGGTGGTGTGATTAGTTTAATAAAGAGTCTTCCTTTGATTGTGAAAACTTTCAAACAAGCAATGGGAAGTCTTGGAAAAAATCATACTACTTCTAGCACACTTCGTACAGAAACAGATATTCCAATGCCAATTCTTTTAGTTATGATACTTGTCATTGCAATTGCTATTTGGTTGCTTCCTGCTTTCCCAGTAAGCCCAATTGGTGCATTGATTGTAGTTGTATTTGGATTCTTCTTTGCAACTGTATCTTCTAGAATGGTTGGTTTAATCGGATCTTCAAACAACCCTGTTTCAGGTATGGCTATTGCTACTTTGATTATCACAACATTGCTTTTAAAATTAACTGGAACAACTGGAACACTTGGTATGACTGGTGCAATTGCTATCGGTGGTATTATCTGTGTTGTTGCCGCTATTGCTGGTGACTGTTCTCAGGATTTAAAAACTGGATTTATTGTAGGGGCTACTCCAAAGAAACAACAAATGGGGGAAATGATTGGTGTTGGATCTTCTGCTTTAGCAATTGGATTCGTTCTTCAGCTTTTAAACAATGCATGGGGATATGGTTCAGCAGAACTTCCTGCTCCACAGGCTACAATGATGAAAATGCTAGTAGAAGGTATTATGAATGCAGAACTTCCTTGGTCTTTAATTATGATTGGAGTTTGCGTTGCAATTACAATGGAAATCTTAGCTGTTCCTGTTATGCCATTTGCCGTAGGTATGTACTTACCATTTAGTTTAAGTGCTGGTATTATGGCTGGTGGTGTTGTTCGTTTTATCATGGATAAACGTAGAGTATCTGAAGAAGAGAAAAAAGCTTCTGTAGAATCTGGTACTTTGTTTACATCTGGATTAATTGCTGGGGAAGGTCTGATGGGTATTCTTCTAGCTGTATTTGCAATTATAGAAGTAAAAGAGGGAACTTATATTGCAGATATTATCAATATCTCTGATAAATTTTCTCTTGGTCAAATTGGAAGTTTAGTAATTTTCATTCTATTACTTGTCTTCCTAGGATATAAATGTATTGTTGGTGGGAAAGCCAGCAATAATAAGTAATTGAAATCAATTCTCTGAAACAGCAAAAACAAATATACAGCCTGCCCTTTGGCAGGCTGTACTTCTCTATATTCTAAAGTACAAAGGAGGGTTATATGAGAAGAACAAAGAAAATTTCAAGTCAAAATTATATGGATTTTATCCCATTAAAAAATCCAGAAATAGAATTTGAAGTAGATGAAAATAAAATAGTAACTGTTTTTATAGAATGGAAGGGATTCTATCATAAAATTGCACAAAAATTCTTTAAACGACCTAAGGTAAGCGAAATTAAAATGGATACCTATGGCAGTTTTATTTGGTTGGCTATTAATGATAAAAAAACCGTTCATCAACTTTCCAAAGAGCTGCAAAACCAATTTCCAAAAATGGAAAAGCCTGTAGCTAGACTCATTAAATTTTTAGAGATTATGAAAGATAATCACCTTATTGAGATTCGGGAGGTATAAAATGTCTATCATGCAATATATTCCCTATGTTCTCTTATTTATGGTTGCCACAATGCTCATTTATGGGTGGGGATTATGGCGCTCTATACGTAGAAAACAGGATCTGTCGAATCTTCTTTCTTCAAAAGCAATCTCCAAAATAAAACGAGAATTAAAAAAGAATGAAAAAATGTCAAGAAAAGATTTAGAACTGGCTATAAAAAATATAACTGCTAGTCAACCTTTTAGTAGAGAACGTATTTGTGTTACAGACACAAAACAATTTTTAGATTCCCTACTACCTTATATGATTCGACAGCATATTATCATAGAACAAAAAGAAAATCATAAAATTTATTACTCACTTAGAAAATAATAAATTGAAAGAGCTTCCCTTACTCTAATGCAGGGGAAGCCCTATTTTTACATTAAAATGTATTTTAGAATAAAAAGAACGGCTAATATATACATTACTGGACTTACTTTCTTTCCTCTTCCTGTCAATGCATTCAAAAGAACGTATGAGATAACTCCCATAGAAATACCTTCTGATATGCTATAGAAAAATGACATTGCTCCAATACATATAAAAGCTGGAATTCCTTCTGCTGGATTTTGGAAATCCATTTCTTTTACAGAACCAAGCATATAAAATCCTACGATAACTAATGCTGGTGCTGTTGCAAAAGATGGAATAGCCAAAAAGATTGGTGATAAGAACAACGCTAATCCAAATAAAATTGCTGTAGTAACTGCTGTTAAGCCTGTACGTCCTCCCTCAGCAACACCTGATGCACTTTCTACAAATGTTGTAGTTGTAGATGTTCCTAATACAGCACCTACTGTTGTAGCAACAGCATCTGCAAGAAGTGCTCCTTTAACACGAGGAAGGCTTCCATTTTCATCCAACATTCCTGCCTTTGAAGAAACCCCAATAAGAGTTCCTAGCGTATCAAACAAATCTACAAATAGAAAAGCAAAGACAATTACAAAGAATTCCATAACTGGAATGCCTTTAAGACTAAAGTGTGCAAAAATTGGAGATAAGCTAGGAATAGAAACACCTTGGCTAAAATCAGGAAGTAATGAATAGCATCCTAACTCTGCATTTGGAACATATATTCCAGTTAACTGACATATAATTCCTAAAATCCATGTTATTAAAATTCCCCACAAAATATTCCCTTTGATATTTTTTACTACCAAAATACCAGTGATAATAATTCCAATAATTGCTAATAGTACTGTTAATCCTACATCATGCATTGTTGCAGCCTGAAAACTCTCTCCTGCTGCTGCCTGTAAACTACTATTATAATCTTCGAGTGAAAATAAGCTAAGCAAAGTAGAACTTCCAATTACAATCTTTGCATTCTGCAATCCAATAAATGCAATAAATAAACCAATACCTACGCTTACTGCTTGTTTTAAGTTAAATGGAATTGCATTGAAAATAGCTTCACGTACATTCAATAGTGAAAGGATAAGGAAAATAACTCCTTCTACAAATACTGCTGCCAATGCAACTTCCCAAGAATATCCCATACCAATTACTACTGTATAAGCAAAATATGCATTTAATCCCATTCCTGGTGCCAAAGCAAATGGATAATTTGCAAAAATTGCCATACAAAGTGTTCCTATAAATGCTGCAAGTGCCGTTGCTGTAAATACTGCTCCATGATCCATCCCTGTTTCAGCTAAAATATTTGGGTTTACAGCTAATATATACGCCATAGTCATGAATGTTGTAATTCCAGCTAAAACCTCAGTTTTTACGTTTGTGTTATTCTCTTTCAGATGAAAAATCTTTTCAAGATTCATAACGTTCTCCCTTCTGTAACTTCATATAAATTTAACATAGTCTAACTATACGTCATGCCTCTGAAAGTGTCAATTTATTTATTTATTATTTTTTTATAGTTTTTTTATAAGTTCACATATTTTTTTTATATTCACTTCTCGTAAAACGATGGTATTGTATACCAAATTCTTCCTGTTCTATATAATAAACGTAAGGATCAATTGTTTCATCTTGAAACCAAAATCCCCTTGCGCTCTCTTCTACTTTCTGAATATTCACTTGTGAAGAAAATTGATAAAAGAGCTTTTCGATATCATCTAATGTAGTATTAGGTAAAACAATCATTTCTAAAAATGCTTTCAAAAATGGACTGGTTGCTATATTTGTATGAATATACTCTACCCCTTCGCTAGGAATTCTAATACAAAAACGGTTATCTTCTAGTTTTGAAATATACAGTTTTCCTAATTCACTTTGCAATTCTTCTGTAACCTTTTCCAATGCCGATGCAAGCTGCCCTTCCTCAGCTCCCAATAAGTCCTGCAAAGATTCTTTTGGATAGTACAATTGCATTGCTTCTTTTTGATATCCTATTTTTAACTCCCATTCTTTTACTGTATCATATAAATGTTGTTTAAAATCCATATCTACCCTTTCCTTTTATAAAGTTGGAAGCAATTCTCTAAGTAATTCAACTGAATGTGCAATCGCTTTTTTCTCAAATGTTGGATAATCTACTACTGCACTATGATCCGCCTTATCCGAAATTGCACGAATTATCACACATGGCACGTGATTTAAATATGCTGCATGTGCAATGGCTGCTCCTTCCATCTCTGTACATTTTGCGTCAAACAATTCTACAATTTTATTTTTAACTTCCTCTGAGGAAATAAATTGATCTCCACTTACAATACGACCTTGAAATGTCTTTATATCTGGGTTCGCCTTTTGATTTGCAAGTACCGCTTTTTCTAATAATGTGGCATCTGTAGGAAATGCAAATACATCCATTTGTGGAACCTGTCCTATTGGATCTCCAAAAATACTTGCATCCACATCATGTTGTATTGCATCTGTAGAAATTACCACATCTCCTATATCAATGTTTGCATCTAAAGAACCTGCAATTCCTGTATTAATAACTGCTTTTACTTGGAAAAAATCTACTAAAATCTGTGTGCAAATCGCTGCATTTACTTTCCCAATTCCACTTCTTACCACGACAGCCTCTTTCCCAAATAAATTCCCTTTATAAAATCTCATGGAAGCAATTTCTCTTTCTTCCTGCACTTGCATACTTCTTTTCAACTCTTGTACTTCTTCTTCCATAGCTCCTATAATTCCTAGCATATAATTTCTCCTCTAGTCTTTCATTTTATTTTTTTCATTATACTGATTTTCTAAATTTATTTCAATATCTTGTATTCTCTTTATAACCTATGTTA